>NZ_QYUK01000011.1:392857-695714 GCF_003590945.1 Oleomonas cavernae
ACTCCTGGCCCCGGTCCTCGCCCAGAAGACCGACGGCATCGGCCCGGCACTGGCGGCAATGGCGCATCAGCTTGGTGCCGTCTTCCAGCCTGTCCTGCAATGCCTTCAATTCCATCGCCGTCGGCCCGCGCTGGCCGGTCAGGCCGAAATGGGTGCCGTGGGCGGGATCGGAAATGAGCGGCATGATGTTGTGGAGAAAGGCGCCCTTGCCCTTCACCACCTTGTTCACCTCGATCAGGTGCTCGTCGTTGATCCCGGGATCATGACCGAATTGACCTTGACCAGGATGTCGCGGGATTTCAGCAGCTCGAGGCTCTCCATCTGGCGCTCGTGCAGGATCTTGGCGGCGTCGAGCCCGGTCCAGCGCCGGCTGCGGTAGAAGATCCAGGGGTAGATCCCGGTGCCGACCTCGGGGTCGACCATGTTGATCGTCAGCGTCACATGGTCGATGTTCATGCCGGCGATCTCGTCGACATGGTCGGGCAGGGCGAGCCCGTTGGTCGACAGGCACAGCTTCACGTCCGGGATCACCCGGGAGACCAGCTCGAAGGTCGCCCTGGTCTTGCGCCAGTCGTAGGCGGAATCGCCCGGGCCGGCGATGCCCAGCACCGAGAATTGGGGTACCTCGTTGGCGACCGCGACCACCTTGCGCAGGGCCTGTTCGGGCGTCAGTTTCTCGGAGACGACGCCGGGGCGGCTTTCGTTGGCGCAATCGTATTTGCGATTGCAGTAGTTGCACTGGATGTTGCAGGCGGGCGCGACCGCGACGTGCATCCGCGCGAAGTAGTGGTGCGCCTCCTCCGAGTAGCAGGGATGATCCTTGATGCGGTCCCAGATCTCGGGCGCCAGGTCGCCGGCCCCTTCGGACGAGCCGCAGGACGAGGCGGAACAACCGCCCTCTTGCAAGGCTTCGCGCATGCTTTCGGCCGATGTGGAAGACTTCAGGCTGCCGAGCGATATCAACTGTGCCACGCTCATCCTCCGTCGCTAGAGATCCCCACCTGTCATTGGCAAGCACCGTGCCAAAGGGACAAGTTATTGATTTGTTTGGGTGATCACTGGAAGCGGCGGGCCGCTGCTGTCAGGGGGCCGACGTTTTGTCGGCCTGCCCTTGTCGCACCCCCGACAAAACGTCGGGGCGGTGTTCAGAATTTCTTGATCGGAATGTCGTGCTTGCGCAGGGCATAGCCCATCTGCCGGGGGGTCAGGCCCATCAGCCGAGCCGCCTTGGCCTGAACCCAGCCGGCAGTCTCCATCGCCTCGACCAGGCGCTCCTTCTCGGTCTTGCCGTCGGCGGCGGTCGCCGGGCAATGGCCGGGTGCGGGGCAGCCGGCAGGCCGGTCGCCGGCGGTCTCGCCGGAGGGGGCGGCCGCGACCGGGCGGGAGGCCTGCTGCGGCGCGATCGGCAGCGGCTGGAAGCCGGCGGGCGCCGCCTCGCGCATCGGCGCCTTCCATAGCATGGCGGAAAGGCAGCCGTCGTTGCGGCAGGCGAAGTCGCGCCCGGTTAGGGCCGGCCCGTGGGCGAGGGTGGCCGTGCGGCGCACGCAGTTCTCCAGTTCGCGGACGTTGCCCGGGAAATAGCACCCCGTCAGCACCTGCAGCGCCTCGTCGGTCATGGACAGGCGGGTGCCGTTCTCGTCGTTGTAGCGATGCAGGAACTCGCGGGCGAGTTTCGGGATATCGCTCGGCCGGTCGCGCAGTGGCGGCAGGAACAGGGGAACGACGCTGATCCGGTAATAGAGGTCGGCGCGGAACTCGCCTCTGGCCACGGCCTCTTCGAGGTTGCGGTTGGTGGCGGCGATCAGGCGGACATCGGTCTTGATCGTCTTGGCCCCGCCCACCCGCTCGAATTCGCCCTCCTGGATGACGCGCAGCAGCTTGGCCTGGAACATGGGCGAGATCTCCCCGATCTCATCCAGGAACAGGGTGCCGCCGTCAGCCAGCTCGAACCGGCCCTTGCGCAGAGCGTGGGCGCCGGTGAAGGCGCCCTTCTCGTGGCCGAAAAGTTCCGACTCGAGCACGCTTTCGGACAAGGCGGCGCAATTCAGCTTCACGAAGGGCGCATGCTTGCGGGGCGACATCTCGTGCAGGGCCTGGGCGAACAATTCCTTGCCGGTGCCGGACTCGCCGCGCAGCAGGACAGTCGTCTGCGAGCGGGCGACGATCCGCACCTTGTCGAGCACCGACTTGATCGCCGGGCTGTCGCCGACGATGCCGTGTGCCTCGCCCCGCGGCGGGGGCGGGGCGGAGCGGCCGCACCTGGTCCTCGACAGCCTTGGCCAGGCGATGCTGCTCGGAGATCAGGCGCTGGCGATCCTGGGCGATCAGGCGCTGCAGGCGCACGGACTGCCCGACCAGATTGGCCACCATGGTCAGGAAACGGACATCCTGGTCGTAGCGGAAATGCGGCTGGTCGCTCCAGTTCCGGTCGATCGTCAGGGTGCCGATCACCCGGTCCTCGATCTTGATCGGCACGCCGATGAAGGAATAGGAGACGCCGCGGGGCCCCCAGGAGGAGAAATCCACCTCGGAGAACAGGGGATCATTGGCGACATTCTCGACCACCAGCGCCGTCTGGGTGACGACGATGCGGCCGATCGCACGTTCGGGCAGGCGGGCGAAATAGCGCTTGGCCGTCGCCTCCGACCAGCCGGAGCCGACCACGACCTCGGGCGCACCCGCCTCATCCAGCAGGGCGATCAGCCCGTTGCGCATGTCGAGGAACGAGGAGAGCAGGGAAAGCACGCCGGCCAGATTGACTTCGAGGCGGGCCGGCATCGCCAGGAGCTTGGAAATCTCGTAGATGCCGTATAGCGCCATCTCGGGCCGGTCGGCGCCCTCGGACGGGCGATGGCGCCGAAACTGCGTCGCCGCGGCACCAGTTTGCGACTGGTGTGGTGAGGACAGCGACGATGGACCGACCATGAGCCACCCCTTCGTAGACAGAGACGCAACGACCGACAGGCGATCAGAAACTCTGAACGCATTTTTGCAGTGCGGAATTGATTTTGATCAAATTGAGTTCACGCGCCGTTTCGAGGCCGCCGGTAGGCCGATACCGCGGCGGGCGGGCTCATTGCAGTGCCATCGTTTTGACGCGCAAAATTCACAAAAATGAGCCGGATTCCGGCGGTTCCTTATGCCTTATCTAGAGACTTGAGGACTGTGGGGTCGGGGCGGCTGATGCGTGTTCAAGGGCGTAGGGTGACGGACCTTTCGGGGCTTCGGGTGACGACCCGTGGCCATCGCCGGGCGTTGCTCCTGGCCGGGGCCAGCGTTGTTGCCTTGATCGTCGGCGGGCCGGCGGCCTCGGCCCGCAATATCCTGAGCGGCCCGACCGCCGCCCCGGTGGCGACGATCACGCCGCAGCAGGCCCAGGCGGCCCAGGCTGCGCAACTGGCGGCCCGGCGCGGCCGCGACAGCCTGGCCCGGACCACCCGGGCCCTGCAGGCCATGCGCTCGGCCCAGGCGGCCGCGCGCGACTTGGCCATAGCGGCGCCCAGCCCGATTCCCAACGGCTTGGGTACCGGCGGCTTGCAGCCGGTGCGCAATCCCAATTCGACCACCGACGGCCTGGCCGCCTGGATCGGTGCCGACAGCCCGACGCAGAAACCCGGCACCGGTCCTGGGACCATCGACGTCAACATCCACCAGACCGAGAGCCGGGCCGTGCTGTCGTGGGAGACGTTCAACGTCGGCCGCGAGACCACGCTGACCTTCGATCAGCAGGGCAACACGGATTGGATCGCCCTCAACCGGGTGGTCGGCAACGATGCCAAGCCCAGCGAGATTCGCGGCAGCATCAAGGCCGATGGCACGGTCCTGATCATCAATCACAACGACGTCCTGTTCACCGGCACCGCGCAGATCGACGTCCACAGCCTGCTTGCCAGCACGCTGGAGGTCGGGCGCGCCTTCGATTTTGTCGCGACCGGCACGGCCGCCCGCACCATCGCCCAGCGCAATGCGGAATTCCTGGCCTCGGGCCTCCTCGGCTTCAACGACACCAGCGTGCAAGCCGGCGCGACCTTCTCGGCCCAGCGCATTCAGGTCGGCACGGGGACCCAGAACGACCCGCTGCCCGAGGGCAGCGTGACAGTCGCCGCCGGGGCGCGGATCACTGCCGGCAAAGACGGCTTGATCCTGCTGACCGGCCCCCAGGTGATCAACGCCGGCCACCTGTCGGCAACCGATGGCCAGGTGGTGCTGCAATCGGGCCGCGAGATCTTGCTGCGCCGGTCGGAAGGCAAGGCCACCAGCATCGATCCCAATATCCGCGGCGTCGTCGCCGCCAGCGTGCGCAACCTGGGCGATCCCGATGATTCCGTCGTCAACACCGCGACCGGCCTGATCGAGGCTAATCGCGGCAACATCACCCTGGGCGGCTTCAGCACGGTGACCAACCAGGGCCTGCTGTCGTCGACCACCAGCGTATCGCGCAACGGCTCGATCGTCCTCTCCGCGGCCGATATCAAGCTGGCGCCGGGCGGCATCTTGTCGATCGGGGCCGACGAAGGCCCTGACGTCATCCCCCAGGACGCCGCCTCGATCGCCGCCTTCAAGCCGTCCAGCATCGTGATCGGCAACCGCAACGGCCTGGGCGCCACCGTATACGATGCGTCGGCCCGGATCGAGATCGGGCGGGATGCGCTGATACGGGCGCCGGGCGCCACGGTCGAAATCGGTGCGCGCGCCGGTGCCGCCGGCGCCAGCGACCAGCAGGGCCAAGGCAATTCGCATGTCGTCGTCGATTCAGGCGCGGTCATCGATGTCGCCGGTTGAAGGACGTGCTGATCCCGGCCTCGCGCAATGTTCTGCAACTGGGGCCGCTGAAGGGCAACGAGCTGGCGAATTCGCCGCTCTATCGCAACAGCTTCCTGAACGGCGCGACCGTCTATATCGATCCGCGCCAGTCGGGCGTGCGCGCCGACGGCGTCGCCTGGATCGGCTCGCCGCTGCTCGACGCCGCCAGCTATTACGCCCAGGTCGGCGTCGGCGTGGCCGAATTGATGACCAAGGGCGGCACGGTAACCCTGGGCGCCCAGGGCTTTGCCGGTACCGGCACCGCGGCGCTGGCGCCCGATGTCACGGTCGGGGCGGGGGCTGCCATCGACATTTCGGGCGGCTGGGTGCGCTACCAGGCGGGCCAGGTTCGCACCACCCAACTGGTGACGAGCGACGGCCACATCGTCGATATCGCCCACGCCGATCCCAATATCGCCTATGCCGGGCTCTTCACCGGCTACACGCTCAACCACGGCCGCTGGGGCGTGACCGAGAGCTGGGTCTCGCCGCTGACCGGCAATGGCCGCTATGTTGCCGAATATACCGAAGGCCGCGATGCCGGCGCCCTGACCGTCAAGGCCTCGGCCATCGCCTTTGAGGGCGACCTGTTCGCCGATGCCTTCGCCGGCGACCGGCAGCGCCTGGGCGGCAGTGTCGGCACGGCGGCGAGCAAGATCTTCGGCGATTCACGCGGCCTCCAGGCCAGCAGCGGCCAGCGCCCGGCCGGCGGCTTCCTCTACATCCAGGCGCTGACCGAAACCACGGGCGGCGCCGACGTCGTCATCGTCGACGGCGCGGCCGACCGGCCGGCAGCCGGGCTGGACACCATCGTCCTGTCCGATGGCCTGCTTTCCGACAGCGGCCTGGGGCAGGTCTCGGTCCATACCTCGGGCAAGGTCACCATCGAGCAGGGCGCCGATGTCGAGCTGGGCCCGGGCGGCGTCTTCGACGTGCTGGCCGGCCGCACCCTGACGGTCGCGGGCAGCATCACCGTGCCCAGCGGCCGCATCTCGCTCGAGACGTTCGATTCAAGGGGCCTCAGCGACCACACCTACGGCGGCTCCGCCTTTGGCGACAAGGCGGTCGCGGATCGGCTGGGCGACTACGACGTGGTGGTCACCGGTTCGCTGTCGACCCGTGGCCTGTGGGTGAACGACTACGGCCAGTTCGCCAGCGGCGGCGATGGCGGCGGCTATCTCGATGGCGGTGCCATTTCCCTTTATGCCGCCCCGAACCTGGCGGCGGCCTTCGACCGCGATGGCCAACGCCTGGCCAACAGCACCTATGCCGATCCCGACGATGCGGCGGCGCCTCGTTCGGCCCAGGACATCAGCGGCAGCATCCTGGTGGACGCGGGCGCCCGGCTCGACGTTTCGGGCGGCGGCCGGATCCGGCCCGACGGCAGCTTCGATTTCTCTGCCCGGGGCGGCGATCTGGCCCTGGTCAGCGAAACCACCTACTTCCAGCTCAGCACCACCACCTCGGGCCGGACCGGCGGCTTGAGCGGCCTGCGTGTCGGCGGCCTGCTGTTCACCGACAGTTCCGGCAGCGAGACACCTTACGTCTCGCTGAATCCCGACCGGATCAATGCCCATGTCTCGTTCGACCCCGGCTCGATCCTGGCGCATGGCTTTGCCGGCGGCGGGACCTTCGCGCTGACGGCGCCGCAGGTCGCCTTCGCCGCGCAGGCGGGCGGGCGGGCGACGGTGCTGCCGCTCGAGTTCTTTGCCGATGCCGGTTTCGGCGCCTATGACATCACCTCCTACAAGACGGCCCTGCTGGCCAACCAGTTTGCCAATAGCCTGGGCGGCAGCAACGCGCTCCTGGCGACCCAGACCTTGACCGTGGGCGCCGGCCAGGTCCTCAGGCTCAGCCAGTCGCTGTTGCCCAGCCTGCTCGATGTCAAGCAGGCCGATGCCCTGCACGCCCTTGGCACCGGCGGCGATCTCTATTCGGTGCTGACGCCGGCAGTGCCGGCCGACGCCTGGGACCGCCGGGCGGTCGACCTGACCCTGGGCGGGCTTCTGGAACTGCATGTGGCCCAGGGCGGGCGGATCGAGGGCGAGGCCGGCACTCACCTGACGGTCGCCAAGCTGTTCAACGAGGGCACCATTCGCCTGCCCGGCGGCAAGATCACCCAGAACGAGGTGCTGCCGCTGATCTATGGTGCCGACGGGCTGCGCCACGGCGTGACCGATCTGGCCCAGGCCTTCTCGACCGATGCCGCCGGGCGCTTCACCGAAGACGGCCCCAACCGGCTGGGCCTTCGCAACGAAGACGGCGACCTGCTGACCAATGCCGAAGTCGCCGACAGCCACGCGCTCTATCTCCTCGGCCTGCTGGACGAGGGCGAGGGGGTGAGGCTTGCCGCCGGCAGCCTCACCGACCTGTCGGGCACCGTCATCGTCAATCCGCGCGCGGCCCTGAACGGCATCGGTTTGATGATCCGCGACGGCCGCGTCATTGCCGGCGGCACGCTGGAAGCGGTTCCGTCGCATGTGCTGGCGGGCCTGCCGTTCAGGGCCAACGAGGACTTGCTGAGCGAACTCAGCCTCGACGACGGGCAGCGCTACGGCCTGATCCGGGCGGCGCAGCGCATCACGCTGGACAAGGGCTCGGTCCTCGATCTCTCGGGCGTCGCCGATCGGCTCGACCTGCCGACCCGGCTGACGGGCTCGCTCAATGGCCTTGGCTATGCCGCCGCCCCGGTCTGGAGCGACGGCGGCACCTTGTCGGCGCCCAACGGCGTGCTCATGGCCGCCGGCGCTACCGTCAGGGCTGAGGGCGGTGCGCCGCTGGCCCTGGGTGGCAAGCTGGAGGTGTCGGACCTCACCCTGGTCCAGCACGATGGCAAGGCTGCGGTCGTCGACACCCTCTCGGCTGATCAGATCGAGGCGGCGGGCTTCGACACACTGCGGGTCTTCGGCAGCATCACCGGCAAGGGCGATGTGAGCCTGTCGCTGGGCCGGGCATTCCTGCTGGAGAGCAAGCCTTTCGCCCTCGATCCGCGCTTCGACCTGGCCGACGGCAGCGTCCGCGACGGCTATCTGCCGACGATCCGCTCGTTGGGCGGGACCTTGCGCGTCGATGCCGGCTACATCCGTTTCGGCTCGGGCCTGTTCGACACGGTGTCCGATCCCGCGGCCGGCGTCGCGGGCAGCGGCAAGGTGAGCTTCGAGGCCAAGGCGATCGATATCGTCGGCGCCCTGCTGATCGACCGCTCGGTGGCCGATGCCCGGTTCGAGGCGACGGGCGACCTGCGCCTGATCGGTGCGCGGCCCTGGCAATCCCTGCTGCCGACGACGGCAGCGCTGCCGACGACGCTGAACGGCCAGGTCGCCGCCAACGGCAACCTGACCTTCGCCGCGTCGCGGGTCTATCCCACGACCGGTTCGGCCTTCCAGATCTCCTCGACCGCGGCGACCGGCCAGATCACCTTCGCCAGGGCCGGCACCTCGACCGGCCCGGTGCCGCTGTCGGCGGGCGCCAGCCTGGTGGTGCAGGCGGCGACCATCGTCCAGGGCGGCGCGCTCTATGCCCCGCTGGGGACCATCACCCTGGGCGGCAACGAGGCCCTCACCCGGCAGGACAGCAGCACCGATCCGGTCCGCTTCTTCGCCCGGCCACCAAGACGGTTACCTTGCAGGCCGGCAGTACGACATCGATCACCGCCGGCGGCCAATCGATCCCCTACGGCATCACGACCGACGGGACCGAATGGTTCTTCGCACCGACCAGCGCCGATCCGCTGACCAAACCGCCGGGCGGAACCCTGCGCATCGGCGGCCAGGATATCGTCATGGCGGCAGGGGCGACCATCGACCTGTCGGGTGGCGGCGATGTCTTCGCCTATGAATTCGTGCCCGGCACGGGCGGTTCCTACGATGTGCTGTCGCGCCTCAACGGCGATGCCTCCACCGGCAACGACGGGCTGCAATATGCCGATGGCCGGCAGGTCTATGCGATTGTGCCGGGCCTCTCGGCGGCCACGGTGGCGGCCTTCGACCCGATCTATTCGGCCGACTATGCGGGCGCCGGCGACATCAATTCGGCCGATGGCGTGGGCAAGCGGGTGTGGCTGGATGCGGCACCCGGCCTTGCCGCCGGGTGGTACACCCTGCTGCCTGCCCGCTATGCCCTGCTGCCGGGCGGCATGCGCATCGTCGAGCGGACCGAGGCGGACAGCGTCCGGCCCGGCATCGGCGCACAGTCGCCCGATGGCACGCTCTACGTCTCCGGCCGCTATGGCGATGCCGCGTCGGGGGCCGAATCGTCGACCGTGCACCTGTTCGACGTCATGCCCCGTGACACCGTCCTGGCCCACTCCAGGATCCAGATCACCACGGGCAATGGCTATTTCACCGACGCGGCGAATCGCGACGGCGCCGCCGTGCCGCGCCTTGGCATCGACGCCGGGCGCCTGATCCTGGATCCCACGGCGCGTCTCATCGTCGAGGCGGCGGTGAAGGCCAATGCGGCGGCGGGCGGCCGTGCCGCCCAGGTCGATATCGGCGGCGCGTCGATCGAGATCGTCTCCACCCTGTCGGCGCGGCAACCGGCCGACGGTGTCGTGCGCCTGACCGCGGGCAGCCTGACCAATCTCAACGCCGGCAGCCTGCTGATCGGCGGCATCCGCACCGACAATGACGACGGCACCACCGATATCGATGTGGTGGCCCGGCATATTTCGGTTGCCAACGATGCCGCCCACCCGCTGACCGCGCCCGAAATCGTGCTGGTGGTCGATGCCGGCGCCCAGGACCCGCAAGCCTCCTCGATCACCATCGCCGGCGACGCCGTGATCGTCGCCGCCGGCACCCTGAACGACGGCCGCACCGGCGACTATGTCATCGATGCGCGCGCGAGCACGGTCACCGCCGACGATGGCACGGTCACCACCACGCCCTCGGCCATGACCGGCGAAGGGGCGATCCTGCGCATCGCCAACGGGCCCGAGCGCCTGGTATCGCGCCTGCGCGACGGCACCACCCAGGCGGCACCGGCAGCCACGCTGAGCGCCGGGGCGGCGCGCCTTGATGGGCAGTCCGTGCTGCTCGATTCGACGGGCGATCTCTCGCTCGCCAGTGCGGCGACCGTGGCCGCCGACGCGATCGCCATCGGGGCCGGCAAGGTTACCTTCACCGACAAGCCCCAGGGCCTCGACGGCCTGGTCGTCACCCCGGCCCTGCGCGACCGCTTCGCCGCGGCCGAGCGTTTCACCATCCGCTCGACCAACGGCATCGCCTTCGACGACGGCCTCTACAGCCTGGGCACGATGCGCATCGATGCGCCGGCCCTGATCGCCCGCCAGGGCGGCACGGTCACCCTCCAGGCCGAGACCTTGACCCTGTCGAACCAGACCGGCAGCACGCTGGCGGCCTGCGGCGGCGCGGGATCGGTTGCCTGCGGCGATGGCCACCTGGCGATCACGGCCGGTGACCTCACCGTCGGCCCGGGATCGATCCGCACGCTGGGCTTCGAGGGCGGCGGTGTCGCCTTGACGGCGACGGGCGGCATCTTCGGCCTGGGCCAGGGCCGCCTCGATGTCGGCAGTGCCGCGCTCGATATCAAGACGCCTTTCATCGGCGACCGGGCGGCGGTGCTGCCCGCCGGCCAGAAGCCGGTCGCGCCCAAGATGACCCTGGCGTCCACCGGCGCGGTGACGATCACCGATCCGACGGGTGCGGGCCGGATTGCACCGCTGGCGGGAACGCCGGGGGCGGGCCTGACGATCGAAGGCGGCTCGATCAGCGTTATCGGCACGGAACTGCGCGCCACGGCGGGCATCCTGGCCCTGCGCGCGCAAGACGGCATTTCGCTGGGCGCTGGTGCCGTCGTCGCCGCGCCCGGTTACGACAAGGTCTTCGGTGATGCGGTGGATCCCGCCACGACCGCAGCGCCGGCCGGCAAGGTCACGCTGTCGACGGCGGCGGGCGACATCGACCTGGGCGCCGGTTCCCTGGTCTCGGTGGGCGGCGGTGCCGGTGCCGCGGGCACGCTGGCGCTTTCCGCCGCCGCGGGCACGGTAAACTTCAATGGTGATCTCGACGGCCTGGGCCGCACGCAGGGCGGCAGCTTCAGCCTGGATACCCAAGGTGCCTTCGACCTGGCGCTGCTGGGGGCCGCGGCCAATGCCCAGGGCTTTACCCACGCCCTCGACATCCGCACCCGCACTGGCGACCTCACCCTGGCCGCCGGCCAGCGCCTGGTCGCCGACTCGCTTAAACTGACCGCCGATGGCGGCCTCCTGACCGTGGCCGGCACGCTCGATACTTCCGGGGTAACGGGCGGCGACATCGTGCTCTATGGCACTGATGGCGTCACCCTGGCCGCGACGGCCAGGATCGATGCCTCGGCCGATGGCTATGGCGAGGATGACAGCCGCCAGGCCAGCGCCGGCGACGTGACCGTCGGTACGGACGCTGCCGGCGTCATCACGCTCGAAGAGGGCGCGGTCGTCGACGTTTCCGCCCGTCGCCCCGTCGACCGGCTGGTGCGCCTGTGGCGCAACGGCGAGCTTTACTATCAGTATGTCCAGGGCGACCTGGGCGGGACGGTCCGCTTCCGGGCCCCGGTGATCGAACAGGCGGGCGCCGACACGGTCAATGTTGCCGTGGCCGACGCCGCTTCGATCGTCGGCGCGCGCACGATCGCGCTGGAAGCCTTCAAGCGCTGGGACCTGGCCCAGGTTGCCGCCGGCGGCGCCTTCAAGGGCGTCACCCTGGACGAGGCCACCGGCACCATCACCCTGGACGTATCGGCCGGCCTCGACACGGCAAAGCCCGACGGCACCATGACCACGGTCAGCGGGGTCAATTTCCTGGGCGACGATGCGCCGGGCACGCTGGTCGAATTCGTCCAGGATTTCGACCTCTCCGGCAGCGACGCCCAGCTCGGCGGCTTGGCCGAACAGGACAATTTCCATGCCCTGCCGGGCATCGAACTGGCCTACGACGGCAATATCACCCTGGCCTCCAACTGGAACCTCGGCGCCGGCGTGGTCAATGTCACCGCGGCGATCGCGGCCGGCGCCATGACCAATCTGGGCGGCGGTGCCAGCGCGGTGGTGGCGGGCGAGGAAGCGGACGTGTTCAGCCGCTTCACACGCCTGACCTACCGCACCGGCAACGGCAGCGTGCTGGGCGAGGCGCCGGTCCTGGCCTTGCGCGCCGGGGGCGACCTGCGCCTTGAAGGCAGCCTGACCGATGGCTTCTTCCAG
This sequence comes from Oleomonas cavernae, assembly GCF_003590945.1. Classification (NCBI taxonomy): domain Bacteria; kingdom Pseudomonadati; phylum Pseudomonadota; class Alphaproteobacteria; order Acetobacterales; family Acetobacteraceae; genus Oleomonas; species Oleomonas cavernae. The sequence continues at coordinate 404,862 of NZ_QYUK01000011.1, forward strand.
TTCCAGGGGCCGATCCAGATCAGTGGTGGCGGCGATGGCGGCGATGGCAGCGGCGAACCGTTCCAGTTCGCGTTCCAGCGCTTTGGCGGCCTCGAAAGCCTGGGCCTCTACTATTACGTCTACGGTTTCAATGCGCTGGCTAACGGGGCGCCCTACACCATTCTAGGCGGCGGTGGCGGTGGTGGCGGCGGTGGCTCGATCGGGCAGGGATACTCGGCGTCTGCCAATTCGCCGGCCGCGCTGACGCCGGTCGACACCCTGGCCACGATGGTGCCGTTCCCCGTTGTCTGCCTGGATGACGCTTGCGGCGAGACCACGCCAGCGGCGACGTCCTCCTACCGGCTGGTGGCGGGCGCTGCGCTGGACAGCGTCGATCCGGAGGCGGTGCAGCCGTCTCGGCGGGCTTCCATCACCTTCAACCCCTACAAGTCGTTCGAAGGCATGTCCGGATCGTCGTCTTCCGGCCCGGTCAGCATCGACCTCTACTTTGACGTCGGCGAGAACGATCTGTTCCTGGGCAGCGAATTTCCTGACGAGAACTCCCGCTTTGTGCGCGCGTCGGAACTGGCCGACGAACTGGGCGCCGAGAATATCATCGAGATCGACCTGGGCTGGGATACGGCCGACGATCAATCGGGCGTGAACTCGAGGGCGGCTTGGGCGACGTTCCTTGAAGCGCTCGACAGTGGCTCGGACGCGGAGCTGGCGGCGCTGGTCGACCAGTATGGCGTGCCCGATATCTTCGGCGACGGTTATCTTTCGGGTGCCGCGGCAGTCCTCGAATACTGGGTTGCCAACTATATGGCGCCGGCTGTAGCCGCCGACCTTCCCGGCTATTTCGAGGCTTTCGGACTGTCCTCACCCTTTGGGAGTGGCGGCGGCGGCGGCGGTGAGAGCATCGCGCCGGGTCTCGCCCGCAACGTGGTGCGGACCGGGACGGGGTCGATCACGCTTGCCGCCGCGGACGATGTCAATCTCTACGATCCGGCGCAGGCCTTGCCGACCTATAGCATCGGCGGGGTCGCCTACAGCGAGGGCGCGACGGCGATCTATACCGCCGGCCGTCTGGCCGGTGCCTCGGCGCGGACCTTGGCCGATCCGGTCACCGGCGCCCCGGTATCGGTCGTCCCACCGGCGCTGTCGGCGTCGGACGGGGGCTACTACCTGACCGATGGCGGCGACATCCGCGTGACCGCCGGCGGCAATGTGAACAGCAGCCGGGCGACCGGGCCCAAGGCCGACCAGGCCTGGCTCCTGGGCAGCGTCGACTCCGTGACCGATCTGCGCGTGGCGCCGGTCGCCACCGTCGGCGGCGAGACGCCCAAGGGCTTCGCCGAGGGCATCGGCGCGCTGGGCGGTGGCGATGTCAGCGTCATCGCCGGGCGGGACGTGGTCGATCTCACGGTCACCTCGGCCGGCAGCGCCGCGACGGCGACGACCGACGCCGGGGCGGGCAGCGCCCTGCTGGTCTTCGGCGGCGGCGATGTCACGGTGTCGGCCGGCCGCGACCTGGTCGGCGGGCGCATCGATGTCTGGTCGGGTACGGCGGCGCTCGACGCCGGCGGCAGCGTGACGTCGGCGGGGATCATCGCCGCACCCACCACCCCCAACCATGCGATCGGGTCGCTGGACAACGGGCTGGCCCTGCGCCTGTTCGATGCCTCGGTATCGCTTTCGGCCCAGGACACCATCGGGCTTCAGGGCATTGCCTCGATCGCTTCGACCGGCTCGGACCAGAACGGTATCTATTTCCAGGCCAATGTGAACAGCTACGGCTTCTACAGTGAACGGGCGCGCGTCGACCTGGTGGCCAACGGCGATGTGAGCTTCGTCAACACCGCGTCCAGCGTCCTGGTTAGCGACATCCAGCCAACACCCACCTTCAACACCATCTGGCCGGCCAGCGTGATCGTTGCCAGCCTGCTGGGCGATCTCGACATCGGCGGTGGTGCCGCGGCGACCTTGATGATGCCCGGGCCTGACGGCAATCTCGGCCTTCTGGCCGGCGGCTCGATCACGGCGGCGACGCTCGCCATGCTCGACGCCGATCCGGGCCAGTTGCCGGGTTATTTCTCTCAGTTCCTGCTGCGGGGAGATGCGCTGGCGGCGGGCCTCGCCTTCCGCTTCCCGGCCGTCTTCTCGAGCACCAGCGACAGCACGCGCGCGCAACAGCACAATACCGCCGTCACCCACGCCGGCGACGACGAACCGGCGCGCATCCATGCCGGGATCGATATCGGCGACGGCAACGGCGGCCTGATCCTCTCGCTGGCCGAGCAGGCCCGCATCAGTGCCGGGCGCGACATCGTCAACATGATGTTCTTCGGGCAGAATGTCGCCGCCGGAGATATAACGCGCATCGTCGCCGGTCGCGATATCACGGCGACGACCAGGCTGGTATCGCCCGCGACCGGCTTCGAAATCGTCGACCAAAATTACCAAGTCGTTCTTGCCGAGCCGCGCCCCGCCGTGCTCGGCAACACTTTTGTCCTCGGCGGTCCAGGCAACCTGATCGTCGAGGCCGGGCGCGATATCGGGCCCTTCCTCAATTCGGTGCAGATTGAGGCAATCCGCAAAAAAGCTGGCTCAAGCCTGAACGAACTGGTCTCGACGACCGAAGATTTTGCCGGTGGCATCCTGACAGTCGGCAACGAATGGAATCCCTCTCTCAAAGACGAAGGCGCCAATATTTCGGTCTTGTTCGGTGTGGCCAAGGGGGCGGATTTCAATGCCCTGCGAGACTACTATGTCGATCCGACCAATGTGGCGATCACCGATCCTGCGGATCCCCACTACCTGCCCGATGAATTTTTCGAGCGGTCGGACAGCGGCACCGTTGACCGGTCCAAGCCGATCTACGGCACCATGCTCGTCGACTGGATGAAACAAAACGCTTCCGATGCATTGATCACCGCCTATGGCGGCACTGAAGTCACCTACGCAGAAGCCTATGTGGTGTTCAAGAGCTTGTCGGCGCTGCGCCAGCGGCCGTTCCTGACCCAGGTCTATTTCAACGAGCTCAGGCAGTTCGCCGACCCCGACAGCCCGTCGTTCGGCCAGAGCGCGCGGGGCTATTTCGCCGTCAATCGGTTGTTCCCTGGCTCGCTGGGTTACACGCTCAACGGCGAATCCGAGAATGACTTCGGGGCGGTCCGGTCGGTCCTGTCCGAATTCGGCTACGGTGCCGTGCAACTGGCCGAGGGCCTGAAGTTCCTCGATACCCAAGGCTACACGGTAACGGTCGGCGGTACGGGCTTCACCGCCCGGCTGGTCGACGGCCGGTTCCAGCCGGTCGAGGACGACGTCGTGACCGCGTTGACGGGCGATGCGCTTTCGGCCTTTGACGATATGGTCGCCGGCGCTCTCCTGGCCGCGGGCGGGATCGATTTCATCACCGCGCGCGCGCAAACCGGTAGCCTCGACTTGCGCCTCGCCACCATCCAGACCGCGCGCGGCGGCGATATATCGATCCTGGGGCCGGGCGGCCGGGTCATCGCCGGTTCGACCGTGCGGACCAGCGAACAGGCGGCGCGGCGCGCTTATGACGGTGGTCGCCTGTTTGCGGGCAACACCCCCCCTACAATCCGCTAGACCCAGGCACGACCGATTTTGTGGCCCCCGTCAGTGCCGCGATCAACAGCATTCCGACAGGCCTCGAAGGCGTGCTGACCCTGCGCGGGGGACGATCTCGACCTTCACCGACGGCGATTTCTTGCTGAACCAGAGCCGCCTCTATACCCGCGACGGCGGCGACATCACCATGTGGTCGTCCAACGGCGACCTCAATGCCGGCCAGGGCCCGAAGACCACGGCAAACCTGCCGCCGGTGGTGATCAAGATCAGTCAGGACCTGTTCGCCGAAGAGGACCAGGCAAGCTCGACCAGCGGCGCCGGCATTGCCGCCTATTCGCCGTCCGATGCGTCGGTGGCGGACCCCGACGTGATCTTGATGGCGCCGCGTGGCACGGTTGACGCCGGCGACGCGGGCGTGCGGGCGGGGGCAACCTGTTCGTCGCGGCGCTGCGCGTGGTCAATGCCGACAACTTCCAGGTCTCGGGCAGCTCGGTCGGCACGCCGAGCGTGCCGGCGACCGATGTCGGCGGCCTGGCTGCCGCCTCCTCGGCCACGGCGGCCGCGACCCAGGCGGCGGCCGATGCCGGCGCCCGGGACTCCGGCGGTGCCGCCAGCAACATGCCCTCGATCATCACCGTCGAAGTGGTGGGCTATGGCGGCGCCGACTGCCCCAATGGCACGAATCCCGACGGGACCTGCAAATGATGCGCGGCCCCTGTCATCGGCCGGCCTATCCGGGAGAGAATTGACACCTGATGACCGTGCCGGGCTCGATGGTTGAGGCACATGAACGGTTCCGCCTCTGCGATGTCGCACAGGCGGAGGTGTTGTTGCGCGACCTTTTCGACGGCGAACAGTTCGAGCTCGTCTGTCAGGAAAGCGACGGCCTGGTCCTCACCCTTCACCGCTTTCGTCTCAACGGTATCCCGGCCTTTGCCGTGCATTGCGGCTCCGGCCTGGAACTGGTCAGCAGCGGCCGCCGCTATCTGGGCTGCATCGGCCCGCGCCGGGCCTTTGAAATCGACGGCCAGCCCCGGCCGACCGGTACAATGCCGTGATCGTCGCTCCCGGCCGTCGTCATCGGTTCTATTGGCCGCCCGGTGCGGTCCTGCTGGGCTGCGCGATTTCGGGGGCCGACATGGCCCGCTACGGCAATATCGTCGCCGGCGCGTCGAGCCTTGGTTTCGGCGCAGACGGCATCATGGTGCTCAGCCTGCTGCAGGGACCGTTTCGCGCTTTCGGCGGCTTCATCCAGCTCCTCGCGCTGGCCCTGCAACTCGACCTGGATCCGGTCGAAGCGCCTGCGGCAAGGGCTGACGGCGGTGTCTCCCCGCCGGTGCCACGCCATGTCAAGCGGGCCGAAGACTACCTGGTGCGTCACCTGGCCGAGCCACTGACGGTTGTGGAACTCGCGGCGAGGGTGGGGGTCAGCGTGCGCTCCCTCCACCGCGGCTTTCTCGATTTCCGCGGCGTGACGCCGGCGCGCTACCTGCAGAATCTGCGCATCGAGGCGGCCCACCGCCTGTTGACCTCGAGCGATTGCTTCCTCGACCTACGGCAGGTGGCAACCGAGGTCGGCTTTGGCAGCTACGCCCCGTTCTGGCGCGCCTATGTGCGCAAGTACGGCCGGGCACCATCCTCCACCCGTCGCTTCAACGGCGACGCCGGCCTGCCCCTCAACCAATCCCTCGCGTAACCAGTTTCGAGCACCGTACAAAAGAAAACGGCCCCGGCTTGCGCCGGGGCCGTCGAGACTAGGTGTTGTAATCAGGCGCCCTTGCCGACGCAGCCGGTCCCGCCCGTGGCCTTGATGTTGGCCCGCAGGAAGTTGTAGATCGAGGTGCGCAGAGCCGAGGGCAGCGCCGCGACGCCGTTGGCGGCGAGCACGCCGTTGGAAGCGTTCACGGCCGCGTTGGTGTAGTACCAGCGGAAGAAGCCCAGCGCCCCGGTGTTCGGCGCGAGCAGCGCGTTGACCTTGGCGGCGGAGCTGTAGCACGAGTACAGCAGGGTGTTGCTGGTGCCCATGATCGGGTAGCCGGCCGTCGGATTGGCGACCGAGCTGTTGAGGTTGGTCGGAACCCACTTCAGCGGGTTGAACTGGTCAGCGCCGGCCGGGGTCGGGAAGGCCAGGCTGTTGTAGGCGGCGGTGGCGTTGGCGGCCGTCGGCTGCAGGAAGGTGGCAGAGGTGCCTTCCTGGAGCGAAGCGGCGACCAGGCTGCTGCCGACCAGGAATTCCGAGCCGAGGTAGCCGATCGCGCCGTTGGTGCTGCTCAGGATCGTCGCGACGCCGCTGTTACCAGCGCCCAGACGCCAGCCGGTGGTGCTGGGCAGGGTGCCGGTGCCGGCGGGGTCCTTGAACTTGTTGGTCGACAGGAAGCTGCAGACCGCCGCCATGTGGCGGGTGAACAGCGAGGTCGTGCCCGAGCTGTCGGAACGGCCGGTGCGGTAGATGCGCACGTGGCCGGTCACGTTCGGCAGCTGATCCCAGTAGGAGACGGCGCCGTTGAAGATCTTGCAATAGTCGGCCTTGGTCAGCTCGAGCTTGCCGCTCGCGGTGCCGATGGTCACGCCGGTCGGCACCTTGTAGGCGACCGCAACCGCGCCGATGACGTTCGGGACCTGGATCAGGGCGCCGTATTTCTCGAAGGGGTTGGCATAGTTGGTGCCGGGGGTCGGCGTGACGCCCGGGGCCACCACGGTGACGCCCTGGATCGTGCCGCCGTTGTTGTAGGCGTCCAGGTCGGCCTGCTTCAGGGCATTGTCCGAAAGCGCATATTCGACCGAGGTGAAGGGGGTCGACAGGTAGGTGCCGAAGCGCGACGCATCATGGCTGTAGAAGCCGGCGATGCCGCGGCCCGAACCCGACGCCGCATAGTGGTAGAGGTGCGCGGCGTTGACCGGGGTGGTGATGTAGGACGGGCAGGCGGCTTCCGCGGTGTCGTTCAGGTTGTTGGCTGAATCGCGGACGCGGTAGTCGACACCGGTGGTGGCACCGCTGTAGCACTTGAACGCCTGGGTCATCGCCGGCGCCGGCAGGGTGGCGCCGCCGCCGAAGATGTCGGTGGCCGAAGCGGTGCCGGCAAAGCCGGCCGCCGCCATGAAGAAAGCTCCACCGAGGAGCTTCATCTTGAGAGAAGTCATGTTGGGCCTCATGGGTTGAGATGTCATAAATTCTTCATCTCTTCTGTCGACACCCGAAATGGCCGGCAAATTTCCTGATTGATATTTCATCGCTGACTTTTTTCAGTCTGCGCTAAAGGGAATTTGCCGGTCGATTCGAACGCGGCCTGAATTTAGAGCCTGCCACTAGACGATCAATGTGATTCCAGGAGGCCGAGGCAGCGCGCCGTGTTAATTGGCACTAATCGATATATTGCCAAATTTCGATAAACCAAATTTTACTGTCGTGAAAGCGCCCAAGTGTAATGAATAACAATTGTGACGGATTTGTTTAATTAGCGGGAATATTTGGTTTCAGGTTGCCGCCAAACAGGTGGCATTAACCATGGGTATCGGTCGCCTGAATAGCCAAGTCATTGCGCGGCGTAATGGTGAAGTAACCCCGGGGGCCGTGGAAAGTGACGGTGCGCACGCTGCGCGCGAGAAGCCGGCGGCGATGACTGTGATCGAGGCGACACGTGGGCCGCCAATCCCGCGCTTTATGGCACTGAGATGACGGGTCGGGCCGGGATTCGTTGTTTGATCGCAAAAGTGTCACCGGCTTGTAATTCGCCGCTGCTATCCCCTGAGCGGGGACCGCGCTCAACCGCGCTCTTACGACAATTGACGGCCGGCGTTCAATGCAGCGGAAATCCGCGCCTTGACGCTGCCGCGTTTGCGCGTCCGCTCCCCGGCCGGACTGGTGCAGGGTGTCGAAGGCTATGCTCGCTGTTGTTCCCGATTGCTGCTCGAGGCTGCGTGGCACGCCTGCCGCGGGCCTTGCCACGGCACTCGTGATCTTCCTGGGCCTGTCGGGCGTTGCGGCACCCGCGCGGGCACAGGACGCGGCAGCCGAACGCCGCATCGATATCTGGGAGTATCGGGTCGAAGGCGCCCGCACCCTGGCCCAGGGCGAGGTGGAGCGGGCGGTCTATCCCTTTCTGGGCCCCAACCGCACGATCGGCGAGGTCGAGCGGGCGCGTGCGGCGCTGGAAAAGGCTTATGCCGACAAGGGCTTTCAGACGGTCGCGGTCGAAATTCCGCAGCAGCAGGTACAGGACGGCGTTGTGATCCTGCAGGTCACCGAGGGCGCCGTGGGGCGGCTGCGGGTGCGCGGGTCGCGCTATTTCTCGCTCGACCAGATCAAGGCCGAGGCACCCTCGCTGGCCGAAGGCGCCGTGCCGAACTTCAATGCCGTGACCCGGGACATCGTCGGCCTGAACCAGCAGCCGGACCGGCGGGTGACGCCGGCGCTGCGGGCGGGCGTCACTCCCGGCACGGTCGACGTGGACCTGAATGTCGAGGACACCTTTCCGCTTCACGGCAGTCTCGAGCTGAACAATCGCCAGAGCCAGGACACCACGCCGCTGCGCCTCAATGCGTCGCTGCGCTACGACAATCTGTGGCAGCTCGGCCATTCGCTGACGCTCGGCTATCAGGTGGCGCCCGAGAACCGCGATGACGGCGAGGTCTATTCGGGCTCGTACCTGGCACGCTTTCCGCGCACCCCCTGGTTCAGCCTGCTGGGCTACGCCACCAAGAACAATTCGGACATTTCGACCCTGGGCGGCACCAACGTCGTGGGCCGGGGTGAGACCATCGGCCTGCGCGGCATGGCGACCCTGCCCAGCAAGACCGACGACCTCTTCCACCAGGTGAGCGGCGGGCTCGACTACAAGCATTTCGACGAGCTGGTGGGCCTGGGCGGCGACACCAACCAGTCGACGCCCATTACCTACTATCCGGTCTCGGTCGATTACACCGCGAGTTGGACGGCGGAAGAGTCGCAGACCGACGCCGGCCTGGGCCTGACCTTCAACCTGCGCGGCCTGGGCAGTACCGATACCCGCTTCCGCGACAAGCGCTTCAACAGTGCCGGTGACTTCTTCTATCTGCGCGGCAACGTCTCGCGCACCCAGGAAATCTACGCCGCGATGCAGCTCGTCGCCAGGCTTCAGGGCCAGTTGTCGAGCAAGCCGCTGCCGTCCAGCGAGGAGATCAGCGCCGGCGGCGCCGATACCGTGCGCGGCTACCTCGAATCCGAGGCGCTGGGCGACAACGGCATCGTCGGCTCCGTGGAATTGCGCAGCCCCTCGCTGACCGAGGTCGGCGGCGAGGATTGGAGCGACGGCATCGTGAACGACTGGCGTGTCTACGCCTTCGTCGATGGCGCCGTCCTGGCCGTGCTGCGCCCGCCCGCCGAGCAGGATGACCGGTTCGACCTGGCCAGTGTCGGCGTCGGCACCTCGATCCGCCTGATCGACTACCTGAACGGGTCGGTCGATGTCGGTATTCCGCTGGTTACCCAGGCGTCGTCCAGTGCCGGCGATCCCAGGGTGCATTTCCGTGTATGGGGTGAGTTTTGACACCTTACGCAGTCGAAGGGTTTGGAGCGATGCGACGCCGGTTTGCTGGGCCGATCATGGCCACGATGCTGGGCCTTCTGGCCGGCCTGATGCTGCTGCCCAGTGCGGCGCAGGCCTGGTGGAACGATGAGTGGACGCTGCGCAAGCAACTGACCATCGATACCAGCGCCACCGGGGCCGCCATCACCGAGCCGATCGGCACCACGCCCGTGCTGATCCGGCTGCATTCGGGCAACTTCCAGTTCGAGGTGGCGAAGGAGGACGGCGCGGACCTGCGCTTCGTCGCCGAGGACGACGTGACGCCGCTGAAGCATCACATCGAGAAATACGACACCCTGCTGGGCGAGGCTTTCGTCTGGGTCTCGGTGCCGGATCTCAAGCCCGGCGCCCAGGCAAAGCTGTGGCTCTACTACGGCAATACCAAGGCCTCGGCGGCCGAGGATGCCAAGGGGACCTACGACCCTAACACCGTCCTCGCCTATCATTTCACCGAGCGCGGCGTGCCCGTGCGCGATTACACCACCTGGGGCAACAGCGCGCAGACCGCCGGGTTGACCGGCGACGGCGCGATGATCGGGTCGGGCCTGCGCCTGGACGGCCAGTTGACGGTGACGCTGCCGGCCTCGGCCTCGCTCGCCTGGGACAACGGCGCGGCCATGACCTGGTCCGCCTGGGTCAAGATGAACGCGGCCCAGCCCAATGCCGTGATCTTCAGCCGGCGCGACGGCGTGGCCGGCCTGACCATCGGCGCAGACAACGGCGCGCCCTTCGTCGAAGTGAGCAATGCCTTCGGCACCCAGCGCAGTGCGCTCGGCAGACCGCTCGCGGCCGGCACCTGGCATCACCTCGCCGTGGCGGCCGATGGCCAGCAGGTGACCGTCTATGTCGATGGCGTCTCCTACGCCCAGGTGAACGCCGTCCTCGCCGCCATGGCCACGCCCGCGGTCATCGGCGCCGAGGTGGCGCCGCCGGCACCGGTGGTGGCGCCAGCGGCGCCTGCCGTCGTCGAACCCGCGCTGACGCCCGACGCCGGCGCCGTGCCGGCGGCCCCGCCGGTCGAAGCCGTGCCGGCTGCGCCGACCTACGTCGGCTTCGTCGGCGAACTCGACGAGCTCGAAATCGCCAAGGTCGCGCGCCCGGCCGGCTTCATCAAGGCGGCGGCGTTCGGGCAGGGGGCCGAAAACGCCAAATTCCTGACGTTCAGCGTCGACGAAGAAACCGCGAGCTGGCTGACCGGCTATTTCGCGGTGATCGTGAAATCGGTGACGCTCGACGCCTGGGTGGTCATCGGCATCCTGGCGCTCATGGCCGTGGTCTCGTGGATCGTGGTCGCGGGCAAGCTGTCCTATGTGAATCGTCAGGGCAAGGCCAACCGCCAGTTCCTCGAGCACTTCGACGAGGTGGCGAGCGACCTCACCATCCTCGACCGGGGCGATGCCGATCACGTCTCGTCCATGGGCGGGCTGATCACCGAGAGCGATGCCCGGATGATGCGCAGTTCCTCGCTCTACCGGGTCTATCATGCCGGCGCGCACGAGATCCGGCGCCGCTTCGCGGGCAATGAACAGGGGCCGAAATTCCTGCCGGCGGAATCGATCGCGGCGATCCGCGCCAGCCTCGACAGTGCCCTGGTGCGCGAGACCCAGAAGCTCAATTCCCAGGTGGTGGTGCTGACCATCGCGATTTCCGGGGGCCGTTCCTCGGCCTGCTGGGCACGGTGGTCGGCGTCATGATCACCTTCGCTGCCATCGCGGCCTCGGGCGACGTCAATGTGAACGCGATCGCCCCGGGCATCGCCGCGGCCCTGCTCGCGACCGTGGCCGGCCTCGCCGTCGCGATCCCGGCGCTGTTTGCCTACAACTACCTCAATACGCGCATCAAGGATGCGACCAGCGACATGCACATCTTCGTCGACGAATTCGTCACGCGCATGGCCGAGTTCTATGCCTGGCGGCCCGATGCCCACAAGCCCAGGCCCGACGACGCCTATGCGGCGGAGTGACGGCGATGCAGGTCCAGGGCGACAACAAACCCTATGACGATATCAACATCACGCCGATGCTGGATCTCGCCTATGTGCTGCTGGTCATCTTCATCATCATGACGACGGCCAGCGTGCAGGGCATGAAGGTGAACCTGCCGCGTGCCAGCGCCCAGCCCAGCCTGGCCGAGAACAAGACCCAGGCGATCACCGTGAACGCCGAGGGGCGCATGTTCCTCAACACGACACCGGTTGCCTCGCTGGACGATCTCAAGCAGCGCCTGCTGTCGCAGAAGGCGCTGACCCCGGATTTCCCGGTGGTCGTGAAGGGGGACGGCCTCACGCAGTATCAAGGGGTGATGGACATCCTCGACATGCTGGGCCAGGTCGGTATCACCCAGGTCGGCTTGGCTACCAAGCCGCTCGTCAAGTAGCGGGCGGGACGGCGTCATGGCCAAGCGCGCACCGCACCGGCAGGGCTTCGTCACGCGGAATGGCCCGGCCATTGCCGCCGGCGTCGTCGCCGTCGGGGTGATCGCCGCCATCGTCCTCGTGTTCGACGGGGGCGACAGCAAGCCGACCCGCAAGGTCCAGGAACTGCAGGTGGTGCAGATCGTGCCGCCCCCGCCGCCGCCACCCCCGCCACCCCGCCGCCCGACGAGCCGCCGCCCGAACCCGAGGTGGCGGAACCCGAGATCAAGGAAGAAATTCCCGAGGCCAAGCCCGAGGAAGCCAAGCCCGACGAGCCGCCGCCGGCGCCGCTCGGCCTGGACCAGGAGGGTACCGGCCCCGGCGACAGCTTCGGCCTCGCCGGCCGCCCCGGGGGCAATGGCCTGGTCGGCAGTGGCGGCGGCGGTGGAGGCACCAAATGGGCCGGCTACTCGAACCGCTACTCCACGGCCATTTCGGCGCTGCTGAATCGCGATCCCCGGCTCAAGAAGGCGTCGACCCTGGCCTTGAAGCCCCGGATCTGGCTGGATGGAACAGGAAGGATTACGCGCGTGGAACTCGGCGGTTCGACCGGAAATGCCGAGATCGACCGGGCGATCAAGGAACTGATGCTGAGCGCGCCCTCGGCCGGCCCGCCGCCGCCCGACATGCCGCAACCAATCATTCTGCGCGTCAAGGCGCAGCGGTAGAGCTGGGCGCGGCGACGCGCCAGAGGATGCTAGGCGCGGCGACGCGCCAGAGGATGAATGTGGGGATCCCATGTCGTATCGAGTGAAAACCGGCTATCGCCACCTCGGGCCTGCGCTGTTGTGCTTGGCCGGCCTCGCGGCCGGCGCGCCCGCTTGGGCGCAGGATGCGGCGCCGTCGTCCAATGCCACGGTCAACCTGATCAACCTGATGGTGAAGCGCGGCCTGATCACCCGTGCCGATGCCGATGGCCTGATTGCCCAGGCGGAAGCTGAGGCGGCGGCGGCGCGCACCGCGGTCGCGACGCCGGCCGGCGCGGGCACCGCGGTGGCGGTCCCCAGCCCCGACGGCACGGTACGGGTGCAGTATGTGCCCGAGATGGTGCGCAAGCAGATCCGCGACGAAGTCCGCACCGAGGTGATGGCCCAGGCCAAGCGCGAAGGCTGGGCCACCCCCAACGCCATCCCCGACTGGACCCAGCGGCTGAAGTTCTCGGGTGATATCCGGCTGCGGTATGAAGGCGATTACTTCGGCAACGAGAACGCCAACACCGGCGAGTTCCCGAACTTCAATGCCATCAACACCGGCAACCCGTATGACGTGTCGGATACCAATCCCAATTTCGCGCCGCAGCTCAATGTCGATCAGGATCGGGAACGGCTTCGGTTGCGGGCACGGTTGGGCGTCGTTGCCCAGCTCGGCAACGGCTTCAGTGCAGGTGTGCGCGTGGCGACGGGCGACAGCAACTCGCCCGTCTCGACGAATCAAAGCCTGGGCGGCAGCGGTGGCGATTTCAGCAAATATGCCATCTGGCTCGACCGCGGCTATGTCCGCTATCGGGCCAAGATGACGGATGCACTCGACGTGACCGTGGACGGCGGCCGCTTCGACAACCCGTTCTTCGGGACGGACCTGCTGTGGGATGACGACCTGGGCTTCGATGGCCTGGCCCTGTCGGCAACCTATGCCGTGGACAAGGAATTGCAGCCGTTTGCCGTGCTCGGCGCCTTTCCCGTCTACAACACCGACTTCAATTTCGCCAGCAATCAGCCGGCGAAATTCGAAAGCCACGATAAATGGCTCTATGGCGCCCAGGCCGGTGTCGACTGGAAGTTTGCCGAGGACTATCGGCTGAAGGCGGGCTTGAGCTATTACCACTACGAAAACATCAGGGGCGAACGGTCGAGCCCCTGCTTGGTGCTCAGTGCGGCGGATGCCTGCGATACCGACCTGACGCGTCCTTCCTTTGCCCAGAAGGGCAATACCTACATGGCGCTGCGCTCGATTTCGCCGACGGCGGACAACGGCAATGGCACCACCGATCAGTTCCAGTATTTCGGCCTGGCCACCGGGTTCCGCGAGCTGGCGCTGACGGCCCGGCTGGACCTGGCCCAGTTTGATCCCATCCGCGTCACGCTCGACGGCGAATACGTGAAGAATCTCGCCTTCGACGAGAGCCGTGCCCGCACCCTGGGTATCAACAATCGTGCGCCGACGCCGGACGGAACCACGCCGGGCGAATTCGAAGGCGGCGACACCGGCTACATGGCCCGTCTCACCGTCGGGACCGAGTCGCTGAAGCAGCGCTGGGACTGGAACCTGCGCTTCGCCTACAAGTACATCGAGTCGGACGCCATCGTGGACGGGTTCAACGACTCCGACTTCGGTCTGGGCGGCACCAATCTCGAAGGTTTCCTGATCGGCGGCAACCTGGCGCTGAACGAGAACGTGTTTGCCGGCATGCGCTGGCAGTCGGCCGACAGCATCGCCGGTGCGCCCTACGCGGTCGATGTCTTCCAGGCCGATCTGAACGCGAGGTTCTGATCATGCGCCGCGTCGCCGTTCCGGCTTTGATGATCGCCATCTCCCTGATTACCCCGGCCCTGGCCGACGATACCGAGGCGCGCCTGCGCGAGGCCCTGCGCACGGCGACCGCGCAGCAGCGCGCCCTCGAAGACGAGCGCACCGTGCTGCAAGCCAAGCTGAGCGTGGCGGAGAAGGAACGCGATGCGTTGAAGGCGCAGATCGCCGGCCTGAACACGCAACTGGGCGCTGCCAAGAAGGAGTCGGTCGAACAGGCGAGCGCGGTGGCCCGGCTGGAAACCCAGGTGGCCGACCAGAACGCATCGATCGACAAGGTGCAGGGCGTTCTCGGCCAATGCCGGGCCTCCTACCAGAAGGCGATGGGCGAGGGGCAGATCCTGGAGGAGGCGCGCAAGCAACTCGTCGGCGAACTCGACGCGCAGACCAAGCGGGCCGAGGCCTGCGAGGTGAAGAATGTCCAGCTCTACAAGGTCGGCAGCGAGATCCTGGAGGCCTATGCCGATACCGATTTGGCTGATGTCGTGGGCGGGCGCGAGCCGTTCCTGGGCTTGAAGCGGGTGGAACTCGAAACCCTGGTGCAGGACTACAAGGACAAGCTGCTGGACGGGAAGGTGGCGCCATGACGGGCGTCGCCATGCTGCGCATCGCCACCCTGGCTGTGCTGATGGTCGCCGCGCTGCCGCTGCGGGCCCAGGATGCCGGCGCCGAGGTGGTGGCCCGCGTCGGCTCTGTCGACATTACGGCCGCCGAAGTCCAGGCGATGCTGGAGGGGCTGCCCGCGCAGCAACGCGAAGCGCTGGCCAAGGATCCCGCCCTGCTGGGACAGACCCTGCGGCAATTGCTGGCCACGCGCCTGCTCTATGCCGAGGCGCTGGCCCGCAAGTGGGACCAGAAACCCGAGGTGGCGGCGGCGATCGAGCGGGCCCGCCAGGGCGTGGTGATCGAGAACTACCTGCGTTCCGTCGCCGAGCCGCCGGCCGATTTCCCGGGTGACGCCGATATCGCCAGCGCCTATGAGGCGAACAAGACGAGCTTCCTGGTGCCGCGCCAGTACCGCCTGGCGCAGATCTTCATCGCCCTGCCCAAGGGGGCGGACAAGCCGGCCGAGGAGGCCGCGCGCAAGAAACTCGACGCGGTGCAGGCCAGGCTGAAAGAGAAGGGCGCGGATTTTGCTGTCGTGGCGGCCAAGCTCTCGGACGAGGATGCGGCCCGGGGCGAAATCGGCTGGGTGCGCGATGATGCGATCCGGCCGGAAATCCGCGACCAGGTGGCGGGCCTGCCCAAGGACGGCATCAGCGAACCCGTCCGTCTCGACGACGGCTGGCACATCGTCAAGCTGCTGGACACCAAGGCGGCCTATACGCGGCCGATCGCCGAGGTGCGCGCCGAACTGGTCGCCGCGCTGCGGCGCGAGCGCGCGGCGGCCGACGCCCAGGCCTATCTGGCCCGGCTGCTGCAAGCCAACCCCGCGGCGATCAACGAATTGGCCCTGTCGCGCCTGCTGGTCGGCCCCGGCCGCTGACCCCTGCGTCGAGGCTGACGGCGGCACGGTTCTCGCGCCGCGTTACTCGCCCGCGAGGAAGGCGAGCACGGCGGCATCGAATACCGCCGGGTTCTGCAGCATGGCGAAATGGCTGACCTTGGGCAGGATGACGAGTTTGGCGCCGGGGATCTGCTGCGCCAGCCACTCGGTGTGTTCACGCTTGATCGCCTCGTCATATTCGCCGTCGGCGATGGCGACCGGCACCTTGATGCCGTTCAACTGGGCCTGGGTATAGTTGGGCTCGGTCGCCCACATCTTGGCAATCGCGGCCAGGAAACCGTCGTAGTCCTTGGGCGTCTTCGACAGCCGGGCATAGGCCTGACCCGCTTCCTCGATGAAGCGGTTGAAGGTCGCGTTGGTGTCGAGGCCTTCGCGCAGGCCCGAAGGGTCGGAATTGGCGCCGAAGGCGAACACCCGGGTCAGCCGCTCGGGATGATGAATGGCGAGGTCCAGGCCGATGATGCCGCCGTCGCTCCAGCCGACGACCGCGGCCTTCTCGATCTCGAGCTTGTCCAGCAGCGCCACCACGTCCGACGCCATCAGGCCGTAGGTATAGGGCTTGTCGTCCCGCGTGCTGCGGCCGTGGCCGCGGCTGTCGACCAGGATCACCTTGTACTGCTTGGCGAAGACCTGGACCTGGTTGCCCCAGTACTCGCCGTTGGCCAGGCCGCCATGCAGGAAGACGACCGGCTGGCCCTCGCCATAGACGGCGTACCAAAGCTCGATCCCGTTGACCGCGGCATAGCCGCTCTCCGTCGCCTTGGGCAGCGGGGCAGGGGCTGGAAGCTGTTCCCATACCTCCGCCGCCCGGGCCGGGATCGCATGGCCGCCGATCAGGCCGACCGCCAGGGCCAGCATCCATCCCAGGATCGTCTTCATATCGCACCGCGCTGATGTTTATGGGGCACTTGCGCCCTCGATCATCGGGATATCCGGGGCAGGCGAGAAGCCGCGCCAGCCGCAGGGCAGCGTATCGGCCGCCGCATGCTCGGGCCCGCCTCGCGGTTCCTGGCCACTATCCAGTCCAAACAGAATGATGTAACCGGGGGCCAGCGAGCCGGAAATGCGCAGGGAACCAAGATCATGAAAAGCGGACTTTCGACACTGTTTTCGCCGTTTACGATCAATGGCCTGACCCTGGCCAACCGTATCGTCATGGCGCCGATGACGCGGTCGCGGTCGCCGGGTGGCATTCCCGGGGCCGATGTTGCCGCCTATTACCGGCGCCGGGCCGAAAACGATGTCGGCCTGATCATCACCGAGGGCACCACCATCGACCATGCGGTGTCGTCGATGGATGTGAACGTGCCCAATTTCTACGGCCCGGCCCGTGAGGGCTGGCGCCGCGTGGTGGCCGAAGTGCACGAGGCCGGCGGCCGCATCATGCCCCAGCTCTGGCATGTCGGCATGGCGCGCAATCCCAAATCGCCCAATGCCCCGCTGCCGGGCCAGCCCAGCGTCGGCCCGTCGGGTCTCGTCGTGCCGGGCAAGAAGGTCGCCGAGCCGATGAGGCCTGAGGAAATCCGCGCGGTGGTCGACGGTTTCGCCCGTGGCGCCGCCGATGCCCGGGATCTGGGCTTCGACGGGGTCGAAATCCACGGTGCCCATGGTTACCTGATCGATCAGTTCTTCTGGGCCGGCCTCAACGAGCGGGCAGACAACTACGGCGGCGATGCCCGCCGGCGCCAGCAGATGGCCATCGATATCATCGAGGCGATCCGCCACGCCGTCGGCCCGACTATCCGGTGATCCTGCGTTTTTCCCAATGGAAGCAGCAGGACTACACCGCCCGCCTGGCCACCACGCCCGAGGCGCTGGAAGCCTTCCTGCAGCCGCTGTCCCAGGCCGGGGTCGACGTCTTCCATTGCTCGACCCGCCGCTTCTGGGAGCCGGAATTCGAGGGGGCGTCCCTGAACCTGGCGGGCTGGACCAAGAAGCTGACGGGCAAGCCGACGATCACGGTCGGCAGCGTCGGGTTGTCAGGCGAATTCCTGGCATCGTTCAAGGGCGAGAGCGCCCAGGCGGCCGGTATCGACGACCTGCTCGGTCGGCTCGATGCCGGTGAATTCGACCTGGTGGCCGTGGGCCGCGCGCTGCTGGTCGACCCGGCCTGGGCGCGCAAGATCCGCCTGGGCCAACTGGACGAGCTGCAGCCGTTCAAGCCCGAAGCATTGGCCACCCTCTCTTAAGGCCAACCGCCTGCCGCCCCCGGCGCTTAGCGCGCCGGGGGCAAAGTAATTCGGAACAAATCATGAACTATTGATCGCGGCGGCGCCTCCGGGCGTCTTGCCGATCGGCGGAGTCATAGGCAAGCGGGATGCCAGACGAAATGGCGTGATTTCCCAGCTATTTACCAGTCCTGCCCATTGACCCCCATAATTTCCCATGGTATCCCAATCTATCCCATCCTGCGGGCGCGTCGATGCCCTCGACCCGTCGCCTTTGCGGGGTGGTTCGGGGGCTTTGATGCTGGCGTTGTTCACGTCCACATACACCAACAAGGTGGACAAGAAGGGTCGGGTCTCCGTCCCGGCGCCCTTCCGCACGCTGGCCGCGGCCCAGGGATTCCAGGGCATCTACGTCTATCCCTCGCTCGATTTCCCGGCGATCGACGGCGCCGGCCTCACCTATTTCGAGCGGCTTGCCGCCGCGGTCGACGATCTCGCCCCCTTCTCGGCCGAGCGTGAGGCCTTCTCGACCGCCATTTTCGGTGCCTCGCACCAGCTCGCCTTCGATCCGGAAGGCCGCATCAGCCTGCCCGAGGGGCTGATGGCCCATGCCGGCATCACCGAGAGCCTGGTCTTCGTCGGCCTGGGCCAGCAGTTCCGCATCTGGGAACCGGCGGCCTTTGCCCAGATGAACGCCCAGGCGGCCCAGATCACCCGCGAAAGCCGCGGCCGCCTGAACTGGCCGGGCCGTGGCGCCAACGGGGGAGGGGCGGCATGATCCCCGACCAGGACGCCCCCCACATCTCCGTCCTGCGCGACGAGGCCGTGCAGGCGATCGGCCCGCAGCCGGGCGACGTGGTGGTCGACGGCACCTTCGGTGCCGGCGGCTATTCCCGCGCCTTCCTGGGCGCTGGCGACTGCCGCGTCTTCGGCATCGACCGCGATCCCACGGCGGTTGCCCGCGGCCGCGCGCTCGAGGCCCAGGCGCCCGGCCGCTTCACCATGGTCGAGGGCTGCTTCGGCGACATGGTCGGCCTGCTGGCCGCCCACGGCCTGGCGGCGGTGGACGGGATCGCTCTGGACCTGGGCGTCTCCTCGATGCAGTTCGACGAGGCCGACCGCGGCTTTTCCTTCCGCGAGGACGGCCCCCTCGACATGCGCATGGGCGGCAGCAGCCGTACCGCCGCCGACATCGTCAACGAGACGCCGGAAGCCGATCTCGCCGACCTGATCTATGCCTATGGCGAGGAACGCGCCTCGCGCCGCGTCGCCCGCTTCATCGTCGAGGCGCGGTCGCAGGCCCCGATCACCCGCACCCGCGTGCTGGCCGACATCGTCGCCCGGGCCATCGGCCGCCATGGTGCCGAGCGTGACCGCATCCACCCGGCGACCAAGACCTTCCAGGCCTTGCGCATCGCGGTGAACGACGAATTGGGCGAACTCGACCGCGGCCTGGTCGCGGCCGAGCGCCTGCTGGCGCCCGGCGGCCGCCTGGCCGTCGTCTCCTTCCACAGTCTCGAAGATCGCGCCGTGAAGCGCTTCCTCACACAGCGCGCCGGGGTCGAGGGTGGCCCCTCGCGTCACGCGCCCGTCCGTGCCGGCGGACGGGCGCCCAGTTTCGAACTCCTGTTCCGCGGTGCGGCCAAGCCCGGGGACGAGGAAATCCGCATCAACCCGCGGGCGCGTTCGGCCCGGCTGCGCGCGGCGCGCCGGACGGCGGCACCCGCCTGGGGTCTCGAGGAGGGCCACGCATGAGCCGGATCCTGACCATTGCCGCCGTCGCCCTGGCGATCGGCGCCGCCGCCACGCTCTATCAGGTGAAGTACGAAGTCCGCCTGCTGGAGCAGGAGGCGCGCCAGTTGCATCAAGGTGTTGCCCGCGAACAGCAGGCGATTCAGGTGCTGAGCGCCGAATGGGCCTATCTGAACCAGCCCGCCCGGATTCAGGAACTCGCCGAGCGCTACCTCGACCTCAAGCCGATCAAGGCCGCGCAGATCGGCACGGTCGAACGCCTGCCGCTGCGCCCGGTGGCGCCGCCGGCCGCTCCGGGGGCTGACGGCCTGGTCGCGGATGCGACGCCCGGCGCCGGCCCGGTGGCCGTGGTCACGACGAAGCCCGCAGCGGGCAAGCCTGCCGCCGCCAAGCCGGCGGCCCCGGCGGCGACCAAGCCCGTCGCCGCCCCGGCGATCACCAAGCCCGTCGCCGCCCCGGCGAAGCCGGCCGCGCCCAAGCCGGCACCGGCCAAGCCCGCGACCACCAAGCCGCCCGCCCCGGCGGCGCCCACGCGCACGGCCTCGGTGCCGGCGGCCCCTGCCAGGCCGGCGCAGCCCGCCCCCAGGCCCGCCCCGGTGCCCAGCGCCGTAGCCAGTGCCCCGGCGGATCCGCTGCTCGACGGCGTCTCGCGCATCTTCGCGAGCGGCGAGCCCAGCTACCCGACGGAACGGCGATGAACGGCGGGGATTACGATCCGATCCCGCGCGCGCCGCTGCCACGGCTGTCGCCGGTCCATATCCCCGAAGGCGCCCCCGTCTTCGCGGGTAACCGGCCGCGCCCGACCGTGGTGCTCGACGGCCTGACCAAGCAGGCGATCGAAATCGGCCGCAACCGCCTGATCGTGCTCGGCGCGGTGTTCTGCTTCTGCTTCCTGATGCTGGCCGGCCGCCTGGTCGATCTTGCCGTGCTGCGCCAGCCCGACGACGCGCGGGTGACCTCGGCCGAGCCGATCGTGGAACGCGCGGCGATCACCGACCGCAACGGCACGGTCCTGGCCACCAACCTGTCGACCGCATCGCTTTATGCCGATACCGCCAGGCTGATCGACGTGGACGAGGCGGTGGCCAAGCTGATGCATGTCCTGCCCGACCTGTCGCGCGCCGAACTCGATACCAAGCTGCGCTCGGGCAAGACCTTCGTCTGGATCAAGCGCAACCTGACGCCCCGCCAGGAATACGAGGTCAACAGCCTCGGCATTCCCGGCTTCTCGTTCCAGCGGGAAGAACGCCGGGTCTATCCGTTCGGGCGCCTGGCCTCCCATGTCCTGGGCTTCGTCGATATCGACAGCAAGGGCATCTCGGGGATCGAGGCGCGTTTCGACGAAGTCCTGCGCGATCCCGCGCGCGGCGGCAAGCCGTTGCAGCTCTCGCTCGATATCCGGGTCCAGCATGCCGTGACCGACGAGTTGGCGCGCGCCATCCAGACCTTCCGCGCCATCGGCGGCGCCGCGGTGGTGCAGGACGTGCGCACGGGCGAGATGATCGCCATGGTCTCGCTGCCCGATTTCGACCCCAACAATCCCGGCGGGGCCAACCAGGAAACCCGCTTCAACCGGGCGACCCTGGGCACCTACGAAATGGGCTCGACCTTCAAGACGCTGAACACGGCGATGGCGCTCGATTACGGCGTCACCACCCTGCGCGGCGGCTATGACGCCACCCATCCCATCAAGGTCGCGCGCTTCACCATCAACGACGACCACCCCAAGTACCGCTGGCTGTCGGTGCCCGAGATCTTCATCTACTCGTCCAACATCGGCTCGGTGAAGATGGCGCTGGATGTCGGCATCGAGCGCCAGAAGGACTTCATGTCCCGCATGGGCATGACCCGCCGCCTGTCGATCGAACTGCCCGAGGCCGGCACGCCGCTGGTGCCCAACCCGTGGCGCGAGATCAACACCATGACCATCGCCTTCGGCCACGGCCTTTCGGTCACGCCCCTGCACCTGTCGACCGGCGTCTCGTCGCTGATCAACGGCGGCATCTTCTTCCAGCCGACGCTGCTCCATGCCGACGACGCCCGGCCGCCGGTGGGCGAGCGGGTGATCTCGTCGCAGACCTCGGCCTCCATGCGGCGCCTGCTGCGCCTGGTGGTGACCAACGGCACGGGGCGCAAGGCGGACGTCCCGGGTTACTGGGTCGGCGGCAAGACCGGTACCGCGGAGAAGGCCTCGGGCGGCGGCTATGCCCGCAAGGCGCTGCTGTCGTCCTTCGTCTCGGCCTTCCCGATGACCGAGCCGCGCTATGTCGTGCTGGTCATGATCGACGAGCCCAAGGGCACCAAGGAAACCTACGGCTATGCCACCGGCGGCTGGACCGCGGCGCCCACGGTCGCGCGGATCGTGGAACGTATCGCCCCCATGCTGGGCGTGCTGCCGTCCGATGGCCCCGACCCCGCGACGGCCGGTGGTGCGCTCATCACCGTTGCCGCGGACAAGGAGTGAGGCCGCGACATGCCCAACAGGCGCCTCGCCGAGCTGATCACGGAAACCACGGTGGCGCCGGCGCTCGGCGCGATCGACGTCTCCGCCGTGACCGCCGACAGCCGCAAGGTCGTGCCCGGCGCCCTGTTCTTCGCGCTGAGCGGCGCCAAGGATGACGGCCGCCGCTATGTCGCCGACGCGGTGGCCAAGGGGGCGGTCGCCATCGTCGCCGACCCGTCGGGGGTCGAGAATGCCGGCGCCCCGGTCGTCATCGTCGACGACCCGCGCCGGGCGCTGGCGCTCGCCGCCGCGCAGCTCCATCCCGCCCAGCCCGGCACCATCGTCGCGGTGACCGGCACCAACGGCAAGACCTCGGTCGCCCATTTCACCCGCCAGCTCTGGCAGGCGACCGGCCACGCTGCCGCCGCCCTGGGCACGCTGGGGATTACGACGGCAGCCGGCACCGTTCCCCTGGGCCATACCACGCCCGACCCGGTGGTCCTGCACGAAGCCCTGGCCGGCCTGGCCGGCAGCGGCATCGATCATGCCGCGATGGAGGCCTCGAGCCACGGCCTCGACCAGCGCCGGCTGGACGGGGTGGTCCTGAAGGCCGGGGCCTTCACCAACCTGACCCGCGATCACCTCGACTATCACCACGATCTTCACGCCTACCTGGCGGCCAAGCTGCGGCTGTTCGACACGCTGCTGCCGCTGGGCGCGCCGGCCATCGTCAACCTGGGCGGCGAGGCCGCCAATACCGTCGCCTTGACCGCGCAACGCGCGGGATTGCGCCTGATCACCGTGGGCGGCGAGGGGGCGGACATCGCCCTGCTGCGGCGCCAGCCGACGCTGGCCGGGCAGTCGCTGGCGCTCTCGGTCTTCGGCCGGCGGTTCGAGGTCGAATTGCCCCTGGCCGGCGACTTCCAGGCGTCGAACGCCCTGGTCGCGCTGGGCCTGGTCGTCGCGACGGGCGGGGACATCGCGGCAGCGGTGGCCGCCCTGGCCGGGCTCGAAGGCGTGCCGGGGCGGATGGAACTGGCCGGCATTCACCTGTCGGGGGCGCCGGTCTTCGTCGATTACGCCCACACGCCCGATGCCCTGGCCCGTGTCCTGGGGGCCCTGCGCCCGCATGTCGAGCGGCGCCTGATCGTGGTCTTTGGCTGCGGCGGCGACCGCGATCCCGGCAAGCGGCCGGAAATGGGCCGCATCGCGGCCGATACCGCCGACCGCGTGATCGTCACCGACGACAACCCGCGCAGCGAGGATGCCAAGGCCATCCGCGCCCAGATCCTGGCCGCCAGCCCCGGTGCCGTCGAGATCGGCGACCGTACCGCGGCGATCGCGGCGGCCCTGTCGGACCTGAGCTACGGCGATGTCGTGGTGATCGCCGGCAAGGGCCACGAGCAGGGCCAGATCGTGAAGGACGAGGTTCGCCCCTTCGACGACCGCGCGGTGGTGCGCGCCGCCCTGCGGATCCTCAAAGGCAGCGGGACATGAGCGTGCTGTGGACCGCCCGGGAAATCGCGGCCGCGACCGGCGGCGCCGTGCTGGCTGATTTTCGCGCCAGTGGCGTCGTCTTCGATTCCCGCCGGGTCACCCCCGGCGACCTGTTCGTGGCCCTGGCCGGCAGCCAGGCCGACGGCCATGGCTTCGTTGCCGGCGCGCTGGCGGCCGGCGCGGCGGGGGCCCTGGTCGCGCAGGTGCCGGCCGGCGTCGCGCCCGATGCCCCGCTGGTGCAGGTGCCCGAGACCATGGCCGGCCTCGAAGCGCTGGCCCGCGCCGCCCGCACCCGGGCGGATGTGGTGGCGATCGGCGTCACCGGCAGCGTCGGCAAGACCGGCACCAAGGAAGCGCTGAAGGTGGCGCTGGGCCCGTCCGGCGCCACCCATGCCAGCGTCGGCAGCTTCAACAATCACGTCGGCGTGCCGCTCAGCCTGGCGCGCATGCCCGCCGATACCCGCTTCGGCGTGTTCGAGATGGGCATGAACCATGCCGGCGAACTGACCCCGCTGTCGCGCCTGGTGCGCCCCCACATCGCGGTGGTGACCACGGTCGAGCCGGCGCACATGGCCTTCTTCGATACGGTCGAGGCGATCGCCGACGCCAAGGCGGAAATCTTCGCCGGCGTGCCGGCCGGCGGTGCCGCGATCCTCAACTGCGACAACGCCCATTTCGAGCGCCTGGCCGCGGCGGCACGCGCGCGGGGTGTCCATGTGGTGGGCTTCGGCACCGGCCACGGCGCCCATGTGCAATTGCTCGACATGGTGCTGAAGCCCGATGTCACCGTGGTCGATGCGATGGTCGGCAGCCGCCGCATCACCTACAAGATCGGCGCGCCCGGCCGCCACTGGGCGATGAATTCGCTGGCCGTCATGGCGGCGGTCGAGCTGGCCGGCGCCGACATCACCCTGGCCTCCCTGGCCCTGGCCGACCTGACCCCGCCGGCCGGCCGCGGCCGTCGCAGCGAACTGCGCCTCAAGGGCGGCGGCACGATGCTGCTGGTCGACGAGAGCTATAATGCCAGCCCCGCCTCTATGCGGGCGGCCTTCGCCAACCTGAAAACCGCGCAGCCGGGGCCGCGCGGCCGGCGCATCGCCGTCCTGGGCGACATGCGCGAACTGGGCGCCGACGCCGACGCCCTCCATGCCGGTCTGGCCCCCGATCTGGTGGCCAGCGGCGTCGACCTGGTCTTTGCCTGCGGGCCGCATATGCAGGCCCTTTACCAAGCCCTGCCGACGGGTCTCCAGGGGGCCCACACAACCGACTCGAAGACGCTGGCGCCGATCGTGCGCGACGCCGTTCGTCAAGGAGATGTTGTGATGGTGAAGGGATCTTTGGGCAGTTATATGGCCTCGATCATCGATACACTACTACAGCTTGATTCGGCTGATTCGCCTGTCTGAGGCGATTTCGGCACTCGGGAAGCAACATGCTCTTTAATCTCTTGGCCCCCCTGGCCGACGAGTTCGCGTTCTTCAATCTCTTCCGGTACCTGACCTTCAGGACCGGCGGCGCGACCTTGACTGCGCTCCTGGTCGCCTTCGTGATCGGGCCGCGCCTGATCGCCTGGCTGAAGACCAAGCAGAAGAAGGGCCAGCCCATCCGCGCCGACGGGCCGCAGAGCCATCTCATCACCAAGCAGGGCACGCCGACCATGGGCGGCTTCCTGATCCTGATCGCCCTGGCCGTATCCGTGCTGCTGTGGGCCGACCTGTCGTCGGGCTATGTCTGGGCGGTTCTGGTGGTGACCCTGGGCTTCGGCTTGATCGGCTTTGCCGACGACTACCTCAAGGTCACCAAGGTCAATCCCAAGGGCGTGCCGGGCAAGCTGAAGCTGCTGGTCGAGATCATCTTCGCCACCGGCGCGGTGGTCTGGATCGTCTGGCTGACCACGCCCGAACATGCGACGGCGCTGGCCATCCCCTTCTTCAAGGATCTGCTGGTTCAACTCGGCTGGTTCTTCGTGCCCGTGGCGGTGTTCGTGATCGTCGGCGCCGGCAATGCCGTCAACCTGACAGATGGCCTCGACGGCCTCGCCATCGTGCCGGTGATGATCGCCGCCGCTGCCTTCGGCGTGATCGTCTATCTGGTGGGCAACATCAAATTTGCCGATTACCTGCAAATTCACCATGTCGCCGGTGCCGGCGAGTTGGCGGTGCTTTGCGGTGCCCTGGTCGGGGCGGGCCTGGGCTTCCTGTGGTTCAATGCGCCGCCGGCCATGATCTTCATGGGCGACACCGGCAGCCTGGCCTTGGGCGGTGCGCTGGGCGCCATCGCCGTGGTGGTGAAGCATGAGATCGTGCTGGCCATCATCGGCGGGCTGTTCGTGCTCGAAACCGTGTCGGTGATCGTGCAGGTGGTCTCGTTCAAGATGACGGGCAAGCGGGTCTTCCGCATGGCGCCCCTGCATCATCACTATGAACACAAGGGCTGGTCCGAGCCGACCGTGGTGATCCGCTTCTGGATCATCGCCGTGGTCCTGGCGCTGATCGGCCTGTCCACCTTGAAGTTGAGGTGACGGGCCGATGATCGTCGCCGACAGCTTCCGCAACCAGCGCGTCGCCGTTTTCGGCCTGGCGCGCACCGGTCTTTCAGCGGCCAAGGCCTTGCTGGCCGGCGGCGCGACCGTGGTTGCCTGGGACGACAAGGCGGCCTCGCGCGATGCGGCGGCGGCCGAAGGCGTGCCCCTGGGCGACCTGCGCACGGCCGACTGGTCCGGCATCGCGGCCCTGGTCCTGGCGCCGGGCGTGCCCTTGACCCATCCCGTGCCCCATGACGTGGTGAAGCTGGCGCAGGCGGCGGGCGTGCCCGTGATCGGCGACATGGAACTGTTCGCCCGCTCCAGCCAGCGGGTGGCCGGCACCCAGGTGGTGCTGATCACCGGTACCAACGGCAAGTCCACCACCACCGCCCTGATCGCGCACCTGATCCGCGCCGCCGGCCTGCCCGTCGCGGTCGGCGGGAACTTAGGCACAGCCGTGCTGGACCTGGCGCCGGTGCCCGCGGGCGGCGTCTATGTCTTCGAGATTTCGTCCTACCAGATCGACCTGATCGACACGCTGGTGCCCGATGTCGGCGTCCTGCTGAACATCACGCCCGACCACCTCGACCGCCACGGCGGCATGGCCGGCTATGTCGCGACCAAGGCGCGGCTGTTCCGCGGCCAGGGTGCGGCGCAGACCGCGGTGGTGGGCATCGACGACGAGTATAGCGCCGGCATTGCCGCTCACCTGGAAGGGCTGGGCCGGGCGGTGACGCCGATCACCGTGGGCCAGACGTTGGCGCATGGCGTCAGCGTCGTCGACGGCGTCCTGCTGGATGATGGCGAGGCGGTCTACGACCTCAAGACCCTGCTGCGCCTGCCGGGTGCCCACAACTGGCAGAATGCGGCGGCGGCCTATGCCACGTTGAAGGGCTTGGGGCTTGCGCGCGACGCGGCCCTGCGCGGCCTGGCCGATTTTCCCGGCCTCGCGCACCGCATGGAACTGGTGGCCACCCATCACGGTGTCCGCTACGTCAACGATTCCAAGGCGACCAATGCCGATGCCGCGGCCAAAGCGCTGGGCGCCTACGAGCACATCTTCTGGATCGCCGGGGGCAAACCCAAGGCCGGCGGCATCGAGGGCCTCGACGCGTTCTGGCCGCGCATTCGCCGGGCCTATCTGATCGGCGAGGCGGCCAATGATTTCGCCTCGACCCTGGCCGGCCATGTCGACGCGGTGATCGTGGGCGAACTGGCGCATGCCGTTCAGTCCGCCGCCCGCGACGCCGCGCAGGTTGCGACCGAGCGGCCGGTGGTGCTGCTTTCCCCCGCCTGCGCCTCGTTCGACCAGTTCGCGGATTTCGAGGAACGCGGCGATCGCTTCCGGGCGCTGGTTCAGGCCCTGGTGGAGGCGGCGGCATGACCACCTTCACCTTCACCCGTACCGACAATTCGATCGTCAGCCGCTGGTGGTGGACGGTGGACCGCTGGGCCATCATCGCGCTGACCATGCTGATCGTCATGGGCATGGTGCTGACCCTCGCCGCCAGCCCGGCGGTGGCCGAGCGCATCGGCGTCGACCCGTTCCACTTCGTGCGCCGGCAGATCGCCTTCCTGGTGCCGTCGGTCGCGGCGATGTTCGCGATCTCGCTGATGAGCCCCGAGCAGGTGCGCCGCTTCGCCACCCTGGCTTTCCTGGGCACCCTGGCGGCCCTGGTCGCGACCCTGGTGATCGGTGCCGAGATCAAGGGCTCCCGGCGCTGGATCGGCCTGGGCCCCTTGTCGGTGCAGCCGTCGGAATTCGTCAAGCCGGCCTTCATCGTCGTCTCGGGCTGGCTCCTGGCCGAGCGCCAGCGTAACCCGCGGTTTCCTGGCAACCTGCTCTCGGCGATGGTCTATCTGTTCGTGGTCGCGATCTTGCTGATGCAGCCCGACTTCGGCCAGACCATCCTGATTTCGGCCATGTGGGGCATCCAGCTTTTCGTGGCCGGGCTGCCCATGGTGATCGTCCTGGTGCTGGGCGCGATCGGCACCGTGGGCGCGGTCGGCGCCTATTTCCTGCTGCCCCATGTCGCCTCGCGCATCGACCGCTTCCTCAACCCGGAGGCGGGCGACAACTACCAGATCGAACGCGCCATGGATGCCTTCATGTCGGGCGGCGTCTGGGGCCGGGGCCCGGGCGAGGGCACGGTGAAGCGCATCCTGCCCGACGCCCATACCGACTTCATCTTCGCCGTCGCGGGCGAAGAATTCGGCATGGTCGCCTGCCTGGCCGTGGTGCTGATCTTCGCCTTCATCGTGCTGCGCATCCTCTCGCGCCTGCTGCAGGAAAACGATCCCTTCGTGCTCTATGCCGGGGTCGGCCTGACCGTGCAGTTCGGCCTGCAGGCCTTCATCAACATGGGCGTTAACCTGCACCTGCTGCCGGCCAAGGGCATGACCCTGCCGTTCATCTCCTACGGCGGCTCGTCGATGCTGGCCCTGGCCTTCGGCATGGGCATGCTGCTGGCCCTGTCGCGCACCCGGCCGGGGGTTGGCAGCGTCATGGGCGGGGGCTACCGATGAGCGCGGGCGTGATCGTCCTCGCCGCCGGCGGCACCGGTGGCCACATCATGCCCGCCCAGGCCCTGGCGGCGGAATTGAAGCGGCGCGGCCGGGCCGTGGCGGTGATGACCGATGCCCGGGGCGAGCGGTTTCGCGCGGGCTTTGGCGATGTGCCTTTCGTCGTGCTGCCGGCCGGCACCTTTGCCGGTCGCGGCCCGCTGGCCAAGATGAAGGCCGCCCTCGACATCGTGCGCGGCACGCTCAAGGCGCGCCGGCTGCTGAAATCCTGGGGTGCTGCGGCGGTGGTGGGCTTTGGCGGCTATCCCTCGCTGCCGCCGATGATCGCGGCGATCACTCGCGGCGTGCCGACCTGCCTGCACGAGCAGAATGCCGTGATGGGCCGGGTCAACCGGCTGATCGCGCCCCGCCTGGGGGCGCTGGCGATTTCCTTTGCCGTTACCCGCGGGCTTGGGCCTCGCGACCAGGGGCGTGCCGTCTTCACCGGCAACCCGGTGCGCCCCGAAATCGTGGCGGTGACCGCCATCCCCTATGCCCCGCCGGCGGAAAACGGCATCGTCCGCCTGCTGGTGCTGGGCGGCAGCCTGGGTGCCAAGGTGATGAGCGAGGTGGTGCCGGCGGCCCTGTCGCTGTTGCCGCCGGCGCTCAAGTCCCGCCTGCAGGTCACCCAGCAGACCCGCGAGGATGAAACCGCGGCGGTGACGCAGCTCTATGCCCGCGAAGGCATCGCGGCCGAACTCGCCCCCTTCTTCGCCGATGTGCCCGAGCGTTTGAGCTGGGCGCACCTGGTGATCGCCCGGGCCGGCGCCTCGACCGTGGCCGAACTGGCGGCGGCCGGGCGGCCGTCGATCCTGGTGCCGCTGCCCATCGCGGCCGACGATCACCAGACGGTGAACGCCGCGGCCCTGGTCGATGCCGGCGCCGCCTGGGCGGTGCCGCAGCCTGAATTCACCCCGGCGGAACTCGCCAAGCGTTTACAGAAGCTGGTCATGGTGCCCTCGCGCCTGGCGGACGCGGCGCTTGCCGCCCGCGGCGTGGCGCGGGTCGATGCCGCGGCGCGCCTCGCCGATCTGGTCGAGGGGCTGCCGCAGGGCAACGGGCACAAGACCAACGACAATTCGGAAAGGGCTGCCGCATGAGGGCGCTTCCGCTCGACATCGGACCCATTCACTTCGTCGGCATCGGCGGCATCGGCATGTCCGGCATTGCCGAGGTGATGCACACGCTGGGTTACAAGGTCCAGGGTTCCGACCTCGCCGACAGCGCCAATGTGAAGCGCCTGCGCGAGGCCGGCATCGCCGTCTCGGTCGGCCATCGCCCGGAAAACTTAGGGCAGGCGCAGATCGTGGTGATCTCCTCGGCGGTGAAGCCCGGCAACCCGGAACTGGACGCGGCCCGCGCCCGCTTCCTGCCCGTGGTCAAGCGGGCGGAAATGCTGGCGGAGCTGATGCGCCTGCGCTGGTGCGTGGCGGTCGCCGGGACCCATGGCAAGACCACCACGACCTCGATGATCGCGGCCCTGCTCGATGCGGCGCACCTCGATCCCACGGTGATCAATGGCGGCATCATCAATGCCTATGGCACCAATGCGCGGCTGGGCGCCGGCGACTGGATGGTGGTGGAGGCGGACGAATCCGACGGCACCTTCACGCGCCTGCCGGCGACCATCGGCGTGGTCACCAACATCGATCCCGAGCACCTGGATTTCTACGGCACCTTCGACGGCGTCAAGGCCGCCTTCCTGCGCTTCGTCGACAATGTGCCCTTCTACGGCTGCGCGGTGCTGTGCGTTGATCATCCGGAAGTCCAGGCCCTGATCAGCCATGTGCCCGACCGCCGCATCACTACCTACGGCATGAGCCCCCAGGCCGATGTCCGGGCGATCAACGTGCGCTTCGCTGCCGGCGGGGCCAGCTTCGACGTCCAGATCACCGACCGCGCCAGCGGTGCCAAGCGCATCATCCGCGAATTGAAGCTGCCGATGCCTGGCGCGCACAATGTCCTCAACAGCCTGACCACCGTGGCGATCGCCCGCGAGATGGGCCTGGACGACGAGGTGGTGCGCAAGGCCTTGGCCACCTTCGCCGGGGTGAAGCGGCGCTTCACCAAGACCGGCGAGGCTTACGGCATCACGGTGATCGACGACTACGGCCACCACCCGGTGGAGATCGCCGCCGTGCTGAAAGCCGCGCGCACCGCCTATTCGGGCCGGGTCGTCGCGGTCGTGCAACCGCACCGCTACAGCCGGCTGCACAGCCTGTTCCTGGACTTCTGTACCTGCTTCAACGATGCCGACACGGTGATCGTGGCCGATGTCTATGCCGCCGGCGAACAGCCGATCGAAGGCGCCGACCGCGACGGCCTGGTCAATGGCCTGCGCGCCCATGGCCATCGCCATGTCCTGGCCCTGGAAGGCCCCGATCACCTGGCGGCCGTGGTGGGCGACGTGGCGCGGCCGGGCGACCTGGTGGTGTGCCTGGGCGCCGGCAATATCACCCAATGGGCGGCGGTGCTGCCCGGCCAGCTTCAGGCCCTGATTTCGGCCAATCCCCGGCCGGCGGAGGGGGCGCGATGATGACCGCAGCCGTTACCCCGACGCTCGCCCAGCGCCTGCCCGCGATCAAGGGCCGGGTCACCCCCGGCGCGCCCATTGGCCCCGTGACCTGGTTCCGTGTCGGCGGCCCGGCGGAAGTGATGGTGCGCGCCCAGGATATCGAAGACCTCGTCGCCGTGGTCAAGGCGCGGCCGGCCGATGTCTCCCTGCTGGTGCTGGGCGTCGGCTCGAACCTGCTGGTGCGCGACGGCGGCCTCGATGGGATCGTCCTGCGCCTGGGGCGCGGCTTTGCCGGCGTCGCGGTCGAGGCCGGCTGCCGCCTGCGGGTCGGGGCCTCGGCGCTGGACCTCAATGTGAGCCTTGCCGCCCGTGATGCCGGTATCGCCGGCCTTGAATTCCTGCGCGGCATTCCAGGCACGATCGGCGGCGCCTTCCGCACCAATGCCGGTGCCTATGGCGCCGAACTGGCCGATGTGCTGGTCGAGGCGACCGTGGTCGACGGCCAGGGCAATGTCCTGACACTGGAACCCGATGCCTTCCACTTCGCCTATCGCCACAGCGAATTTCCGGCCGACTGGATCGTGACCCAGGCGGTGCTTCAGGGCCGGGCCGGCGATATGGCCGCAATCGCGGCGCGGATGGAAGAAATCGCCAGGGCGCGGGAAGAGGCACAGCCCGTGCGTTCGCGCACCGGCGGTTCCACCTTCAAGAATCCGGCCGGCAAGCGCGCCTGGGAGCTGGTCGATGTCGCCGGTTGCCGGGGCTTGCGCCGGGGCGGGGCCGTGGTCTCGGTCCAGCACTGCAATTTCCTGATCAACGAGGGCGATGCCAGCGCGGCCGATATCGAAGGCCTGGGCGAGGATGTGCGTCGCCGTGTCTTCGAGGTATGCGGCGTGTCGCTCGAGTGGGAAATCATGCGTCTTGGCCGTCACCTGCAAGGGCCTATGGAGGTGGCGCCATGACCGCGCCCCGCCACGTCGCCGTGCTGAAGGGCGGCCTGTCCGCCGAGCGCGAGGTTTCCTTGAATTCCGGCGCCGCCTGCGCCCGGGCGCTGGCCAATGCCGGCTTCAAGGTGACCGAGATCGATGCCGGCCACGATGTCGCCCTGCGCCTGGCCGAGGTGAAGCCCGACGTGGTCTTCAACGCCCTGCATGGCCGCTTCGGCGAGGACGGCTGTGTCCAGGGCGTGCTGGAGCTGATGGAACTGCCCTATACCCATTCGGGCGTGCTGGCCTCGGCCATCGCCATGGACAAGCCCCACGCCAAGACCCTGTTTGCCGCTGCCGGCATCCCGGTGGTCGAGGGCGTGGTCGCGACCGTGGGCGAAGCGGCGGCCGAACACCTGCTGAAGCCGCCTTACGTGGTTAAGCCGACCAACGAAGGCTCGTCGGTCGGCGTGCATATCGTGCGTCCGGGCGACAATCGTTATCCGCAGGGTCTCACCGAGGGCTGGCACTACGGCAAGCAGGTGCTGATCGAGCGCTTCGTGCCCGGCCGCGAGCTGACCGTCGCCGTGATGGGCGACAAGGCCCTGGCGGTGACGGAGATCCTGTCGACCACCGAGTTCTATGACTACGAGGCGAAATACGCCCAGGGCGGTTCGCGTCACGTCATCCCGGCCCGGATCCCCGATGCCGTGACGGCGCGGGCCAAGGAACTGGCGGTCAAGGCGCACCAGGCCCTGGGTTGCCGCGGCGTCAGCCGCACCGATTTGCGCTATGACGATACGCCTGAAGGCTCGGGCGAATTGATCGTGCTCGAAGTGAACACCCAGCCCGGGATGACCTCGACCTCGCTGGTTCCCGAACAGGCCGCCCACGTGGGCCTGAGCTTCGAGGCGCTGGTCACCTGGATGGTGGAGGATGCGTCATGCGAGCGTTGAGCTGGCTTACCGGCGCAAAACAGAAGTCGGCGCCCAAGCGCAAGAAGAACGGCGGGGTCAAGGTCACGCGCCAGCCCCGGCCGCTGGGCGAGGCGGTGGCGCGCGGCCTGCCCGGCTGGGCCCATCTCAGTCCCGGGGCAGGATCTATGCGGGTGCCGGTGCGGCAGTGGTGACGGTCGCCGCCCTGCTGTCGGTCACCGGGATCATGGGCGAGATGGGCGCCGATCTGTCGGCCTCGCTCTCGCATTTCGCGCGCGACGAAGGCTTCGTGGTGCAGAGCGTGACGGTCTCGGGGCGCAGCGTGGTCAAGGCCGGCGATGTCCTGGCCGCGCTTGATATCGAACGCGGCGATGCCATCCTCGAGGTCGATCTGGAGGCGGCGCGCGAACGCCTGATGGCGCTGTCCTGGGTGCAGGCGGCCTCGGTCGAGCGTCGCCTGCCCGACGCCATCCATGTGACCCTGGTCGAGCGCCGGCCGATGGCCCTGTGGCAGACCGGCGGGCGCATGCACCTGGTCGACCAGAACGGCATCGCCATCGAGGGCGAGGGCGCGCAGCTGGCGCTCTATGCCAAGCTGCCGCTGATCGTCGGCGACGACGCGCCGAAATATGCCGCGGAACTGATCGAGTTGCTGGCGCGCGAGCCTTCGATCGGCAACCGGGTTCAGGCGGCGATCCGCGTTTCCAAGCGGCGGTGGAACCTGAAGCTCGACAACGGTGTTGAGATCCGCCTGCCCGAACAGGGCGTCGCCGCGGCCTGGGATCGGCTGGCGACGATGGAGCGGACGGAACGGCTGCTGTCGCGCGATATCGTGGTGGTCGACCTGCGTCAGCCCGACCGCATGGTGGTGCGCCTGTCCGATGGCGCGGTACAGCAGATGGCTGTGCCGCCGGCCAAGAATACCTGAGGGTAGGAGAACCCGTAACGCCATGGCCGCAGCCCGCAACGCCCTGATCGCCGCCCTCGATGTCGGGACCACCAAGGTGGCCTGCTTCATCGGTCGTATCGACGCGACCGGACAGGTGCGGGTGATCGGCATCGGCCACCACGCCAGCCGTGGCATGCGCGCCGGCACGGTGACCGACATGGAGGCGACCGAACACGCGATCCGCGCCGCCGTCGAGGCGGCCGAGCGCATGGCGGGCGAGCAGATCCGCGACGTCTTCGTCTCGCTCTCGGGCGGCCTGCCGCAGTCCCACACCTTGGGGGTAGAGGTCTCGATCGCCGGCCACGAGGTCGGTGATGCCGATATCCGCAAGGTGCTGGAACAGGGCAACCGCGTGCGGGCCGAAGCCGCGGACCGTGAACTGATCCACGCCATCCCGGTGGGTTACACGATCGATGGTTCGCGCGGCATCCGCGATCCGCGCGGCATGTTCGGCGAGCGCCTCGGTGTGAACATCCACGTGGTCACCGCCCAGTCGGGCCCGGTGCGCAACCTCTCGGTCTGCATTTCCCGCGCCCATCTGGGTGTCGCCGGCATTGTCATTTCGCCTTACGCCTCGGCACTCGCCTGCCTGGTCGAGGACGAGATGGACTTAGGGATCACCATGATCGACATGGGCGGCGGCGCCACCTCGATCGCGGTGTTCTATGATGGCAGCCTGGTGCACACGGCGGTGATCCCGGTGGGCGGCGCTCATGTCACCAATGACATCGCCCGCGGCCTGCTCACCCCCACCGCCCATGCGGAACGCATGAAGACCCTCTACGGCAGTGCCGTGCCCGGCGCCAATGACGACCGGGAAGTGATCGACGTGCCGCAGATGGGCGAGAGCGACCACGGTGCGGCCAACCACGTGCCGCGTTCGGTGCTGAACGGCATCATCCGTCCGCGCATCGAAGAGACTTTCGAGATGGTTCGTAATCACTTGCGCGAAAGCGGCTTCGACCGCGTCGGCGGGCGCAAGGTGGTGTTGACCGGCGGCGCCTCGCAATTGCAGGGCGTGCGTGAGCTGGCGGCAGGGGTGCTCGACAAACAAGTACGCATGGGCCGGCCGATCCGCCTGTCGGGCCTTGCGGAAGCAACGGGGGGCCGTCGTTCGCGACCGCGGCCGGCCTTCTGTCCTATGCCGCCAAGGCGCCCATCGAAGCCGTGCTGGGGGCGGCGGGCGACGAGGCGGGCAGTGGACGCATCCGGCGCATCGGGCGCTGGCTCAAGCAGAATTTCTAAAGCGCTGTAACATCATCGGAATCACCGGCCCGTGGGCCACAGGTAAAGGAGAGCAACATGACGATATCGCTGGGCGTGCCCGAGCAGACTGAGCTCAAGCCGCGCATCACCGTGTTCGGCGTGGGCGGTGCTGGCGGCAATGCCGTCAACAACATGATCGACGCCAAGCTCGAAGGGGTTGAATTCGTCGTCGCCAATACCGACGCGCAGGCCCTGCACAACAACAAGGCGGCGCGGCGCATCCAGCTTGGCGGCACCGTCACCCAGGGCCTTGGCGCCGGCTCCAAGCCGGAAGTCGGGCGCATGTCGGCCGAGGAGACGATCGACCAGATCGTCGATGCCCTGGCCGGTTCGAACATGGTCTTCATCACCGCCGGCATGGGCGGCGGCACCGGTACCGGTGCAGCCCCGGTGATCGCCCGGGCGGCGCGCGAGAAGGGCATGCTGACGGTCGGCGTGGTAACCAAGCCGTTCCAGTTCGAAGGCAGCCACCGCATGAAGATCGCCGATCAGGGCATCGCGGAAATGCATCAGTATGTCGACACGCTGATCATCATCCCGAACCAGAACCTGTTCCGGCTGGCCAACGAGAAGACCACCTTCGCCCAGGCCTTCGCCATGGCCGACAACGTGCTGCATTCGGGCGTGCGCGGCGTCACCGACCTGATGATCATGCCGGGCCTGATCAACCTCGACTTCGCCGACGTGCGCACGGTGATGTCCGAGATGGGCAAGGCCATGATGGGCACGGGCGAGGCCTCGGGCGACAAGCGTGCCATCGAGGCGGCGGAAGCGGCGATCTCCAACCCGCTGCTCGACGATGTCTCGATGAAGGGCGCGCGCGGCGTCCTCATCAACATCACCGGCGGCATGGACATGACCCTGTTCGAGGTCGATGAGGCCGCGAACCGGATCCGTTCGGAAGTCGATCCCGACGCCAACATCATCGTCGGCTCGACCTTCGACCTGGAAATGGACGGCCGCATGCGGGTGTCCGTGGTTGCGACCGGCATCGAGGCGGAAGCCTCGATGCTGCCCCGCCCGGCGCAGCCCAACCTGACCACCTTCGCCCGCCCCAACGGCAGCGCCGTGCAGCCCATGCCGGCCTCGCCGGTCCTGCGGCCGGCGGCGGTGGCGGCCGCCACCGCCGCGGCCACCGGCGCGGCCCCGATGGTCCAGGCGCCAGCCCCGCAGCAGCAGACCGCGGCCTTTGCCCCGCCGCAGCCCGTGGAAGCCCCGGCACCCCTGCCGGTCCAGCAGGCGGTGGCCGAGGTTCCGCCTGCCGCGGCGGCTCAGGCGCCGAGCTATGCGCCCCAGCCGAGCTATCAGCAGCCTGCCGCTGAAACCTACGGCGGGCCGCGGGTGTCGCTGGGCGGTGCCCAGCAGATCCGCGAGCCGGAAGTGGCGGCGCCCAAGCGCAGCGGCTTCCGCTCGCTGCTCGACCGCATGACCGGGACCGCCCCGCGCGCGGCCGGGCCAGACTATGGCCAGCAGACCCCGGTCCAGCAGGCGCCGGCGGCGGGCTATGGCCAGTATGCCCAGCGCCCGGCCTATGCCGCGCAGCCGCAGCCGCAGAGCTACGGCTCCTCGGCCATGGCGGTCGGCCAGGCCCAGCCGCTGCCGCCGCAGGCGGCCCCGCAGCCGATGCTGCAGCAGGTCACCCAGCCGGCGCCCGGCGCGCCGGTGCAGCCGCAGCAAAACCCCTCGCTGCTGGGGCGGATGGAAACCGGTGATCGGCCGGCCGCGGCGCGCAGCGTCGACGACCAGTTGGAGATTCCGGCTTTCCTGCGCCGCCAGGCGAACTGACGGGGCTGTTGCACAGGTCTGTGTGGAAGGTTATAAGTCTTTTAAAATCAATGACTTAGGCTTGTAATCTTCCGTAACAAAGAGTGATTTGTCGGGACCGGTGCCAGGGCATACATCTGGCACCGGTTCTTTTTTGCGCTGCACACCAGTTTGAGCAGTGTGGTTAACAAGGGATTATCCCGTGATCGTTCTCGAAGCACAGAAGACGGTGGCACGGCGGGTTGCTCTCGATGGTATCGGGCTGCATACCGGCTCGGCTGTCCGCGTCTGCCTGGTGCCGGCGTCGAGCGACCACGGCATCATTTTCCGCCGCGTCGACGTCACCGACCGCGATAGTCTGATCCCGGCCCATTTCGATCATGTCCGGGATGCCACCCTGTGCACCACGCTGGTGAACGGCGCCGGCGTTTCCGTGCGCACGGTCGAACACCTGATGGCGGCCCTGTCGGGTCTGCATATCGACAATGTGGTGGTCGAGATCGATGGCCCCGAACTGCCGATCCTGGACGGTTCGTCGGCCCCCTTCGTCGAGATGATCGAGCGGGTCGGCACGCTGGACCAGCGCCCGCCGCGCCGTGCCATCAAGATCCTGAAGCGGGTCGAGGTGCGGTTCGAGGACAAGTTCGCGGCGCTCGAGCCGGGCGAGGGCTTCGGCATCGATTTCGAGATCGATTTCCCTTCCAAGGCGATCGAGCGCCGGGTCGGCTCCTACGAGGTGACGCGCGAAGGTTTCGGCGCGCTGCTGTCGGGCGCCCGCACCTTCGGTTTCCGTCACGAGGTCGAGTATCTGCGCTCCAAGGGCCTGGCCCTGGGCGGCAGCCTGGACAATGCGGTGGTGGTCGACGGCGACGCGCTGATGAACCCCGAAGGCCTGCGCTTCGACGACGAGTTCGTCCGCCACAAGGCGCTGGACGCCCTGGGCGACCTCTATCTTGCCGGCGCGCCCATCATCGGCCGCTTCCATGGCTACAAGTCGGGCCATGCCCTGAACAACCGGCTGCTGCACGCCCTGTTCGCCGATCGTACCGCCTGGACCTATGTCGCGGCGGTCGAAGAGATCGAAGGCGGCGCCGCGGCCGCCTGGCCTGACTCGGTGGTCGCGTCCCCCGCCGTCTGATTGTCTGCGGCGCTGCTGTCCCCAAAACGGCAGCGTCCACCATTGCCCCTGACAACCCTGCGCCGCACCCTTTAACCAATGATCGCCGCAAAGGCGACCGGGGGAGGGGCCTGTGGTGGGGGAAAAGCGCGTCCGCACATGGATCGGCTTGGGGGTTTTGGTCGGGACCTTGTCGGCAACCACCATCGCCCTGGTCCAGGCGCAGCAATATGCCGGCCAGATCATCTTTTCAGCGTCCGACGCCGATGTCGGCAAGACCCAGGGCGCGCTCGACAGCCTCAGCCTGGGCCTCAACCGCTATACCGGCATGGAGGCCTTCGACTCGTCGAAATACTACGAGGGCCGCTTCTCGAACGGCATCACCTACGCCGAGATCCTGCCGGGCAAGCTCGGCTACCCCTACGAGCCGGAAACCAATTTCGCCTGGGGCGGGGCCGCCACCGGCCCCTATGCCCTGACCCTGCCGGTGGCCAACGACAACAATCTGGCCGCGATCGAGGATTTCCTGGCCGCGCCGAGCGCCGACAAGCTGGCCGCCCTGGTCGAGACCATCGTGACCGAGGTTCCCGAACTGGGCGAGGATCCCACGCTGGTACCGGTCGCCCTGGTCTTCCAACTCGTGCCCGGCCAGCACAGCATGTCGACCCAGGTCGACGAGTACCTGGCCGAAAATCCGACCACGCCGTCAGACCGGCTCTACATGATCGGGCCGGCCTATAACGACTATTACGCCTATCACCAGCGCGACCCCGCCGTTCCGGCACAGAACCAGGAACAGATGATGGCGCGGCTCTACGATGCCGGCGCCCGCGATTTCGCCATTTTCGCCTATGGCGGCGACAGCGATTTCGGCCACGAATACTCCGCCGAGATCGTCGAACGTTCCAACCGTTTCCAGCGCGAACACCCGGGCTCGAAGGTCTATGTCGTCGATTTCGACGGCGGCCTGGCGGAAATCAGGCGCGATCCTGGACGTTACGGCTTCAGCGACAATTTCACCCCCTGTTTCGCCGATGGTCTCTATCTCGATGCCTGCCCCGACGACCGCCTGTACTACGACAGCGTGCATCCCACCCGCACCGGGCACGAGGCGATCGCCAACCTCTACTATGCGACCATCGCCTCGGGCTATCAGGGGCCGCGCCAGTTCGCCCAACTGCCCGAGATGGGACGCCTGGCGGCACTCGGGCCGCAAAGCGAGATCACCGCGCGTCTCGAGCGGTCGCTGGCCGGCGCGAGCGTCGGCCAGGCGGCGGCAGGGACGGCGGCCGGTTCGACCGGTGCCGACGGCCTGGACCTGTGGCTGCAGGTAGGCTTCGGCTTTGGCAGCCGCAGCGACAACCCCGTGGCCCAGGATTTCAATTATACCGGCGCCCATCTCGTCGCCGGCATCGATCGTAGCTTCGACAATCGGGCGACCCTGGGCCTTGCCGCCTCGTTCTCGGGCCTGTCGGCGGAATATGGCGGCGTGGGCGGGGAGAGCGACCTCTACGCCTACGGGCTCACCGCTTACGGCGGCTGGAGGCTGGGCCGCCTCGGCCTGGCTGCCCAGGCCGGCTATGCCTTCAACCAGTATCGCGACGTGGCGCGGGCCACCGGCTTTCCCCAACGGCCGGTCGCGACCGGCAGCCCGGACGGCGACACCCTGTTCGCCGCCCTCGCGGCGACGCTCGACCTTATCCTCGACGATCTGAAGCTGATCCCACGCCTGGCCCTGGTCTATGCCCGCACCACGGTCGATGCCTTTCAGGAGGAAGGCTCGGTGCTGTTCGATTTTCGGGTGGCCGAGCAGGAGGTCGACTCGCTGCGCTCGCAGATCGGCGTCGCGGCGGAACGGCCGGTCGACCTGCCGGGGTTTGGCGCCAGCACCGTGCGGCTGTCGCTGGGCTGGGAACATGAGTTCGAGGATGGCGGGCGTGAAGTGCTGGGGGTCTTCCCCAACGGCAGCGAGCAATTCGTCCAGAGCGATTTCGGTACGCCCGATGCCGTGCTGGTGGGGCTGGCCCTGTCCTTCGCCTTCGACCAGTTGAAGCCCGGCACCACGGCCCGGATCGCCTATGACGGCCGCTTCGGCGACGACGGCAACGACCAGCTCTTCACCGTGGCCGTCCGCCTGCCGTTGAATTGAATGCGGCGCGGCCCCCAGCCGATCGTTTCCGAGAAGGTTGGCGTCTTGCGATGGCTGGTGTAGCGTGGCGCCGTTTCGAGGGTAAGCGCCGCGATCGGCCGTTTGCCCGATTCTTTAAAGTTCGATCGCCGGAGGCAGTGACCGACGTGTCGCCCATTGGTTTTCTTGCGCGCCTACGCTTTGCTGCCCTGGCCGCCGTCATTGCCCTAGGCGCCTGCTCCTCCAATAGTGAGCCCGAGCCCTATGTGGAAAAGCCGGTCGAACCGCTCTACAACGAAGCGGCCGACGCCCTTGCCCGCGAAAAATACAATACGGCCGCCGACCTCTTCCTCGAGGTCGAGCGCCAGCACCCCTATTCGATCTGGGCGACCAAGGCCCAGTTGATGGCGGCCTTCGCCTATTACGAGGCGGAGAAGTACCCTGACGCCATCGATACGGCGCAGCGCTTCATCTCGCTGCACCCCGGCAACAAGGATGCCGCCTACGCCTACTACCTCGTAGCGCTGTGCTATTACGAGCAGATCGTCGATGTCGGCCGCGACCAGAAGAATACCGAACTGGCCCTGCAGTCCCTGAGCGAGGTGGTGCGCCGCTTCCCCGACACCGACTATGCCCGCGATGCCCGCCTGAAGCTGGACCTCACCCGCGACCACCTGGCGGGCAAGGAGATGGAAGTCGGCCGCTACTACCAGAAGAAGAAGCAATACCTGGCCGCCATCAACCGCTACCGCACGGTGATCGAGAAGTATCAGACCACGACCCATGTGCCCGAGGCGCTGCACCGCCTGGTCGAAACCTATCTGGCGCTGGGCCTCGCCCGCGAGGCCCAGGCGGCCGGCGCGGTGCTCGGCTACAATTATCCGGGCAGCACCTGGTACCAGGACAGCTATGCCCTGCTGACGGAGGCCGAGCTTCGGCCGCTGCGCGACGACCGGTCCTGGATCACCCGTGCCTTCGACTCGACCCTCGACACCCTGTTTTGATTAGGCGGCGGGCAGGACAGGCCCGCCGATAGCCCATGCTGCTCAGGCTCGCCATCCGTGACGTGGTGCTGATCGAGCGGCTCGATCTCGATTTCGCCGCCGGCCTCACCGTGCTGACCGGCGAGACCGGTGCCGGCAAGTCGATCCTGCTCGACTCGCTGGGGTTGGCCCTGGGGGCCCGGGCCGATTCCGGTCTGGTGCGGACAGGGGCCGATCAGGCCGTGGTCACCGCCGAATTCGCCCTGCCGCCGGCCCATGCCGTCGCGGCCCTGCTCGACGATCAGGGCTGGCAATCGGGCGACACGCTGGTGCTGCGCCGGATCGTGACCAAGGACGGGCGCAGCCGGGCCTTCGTCGACGACCAGCCGGCCAGCGTCGGCCTGCTGGCCCAGATCGGCGCCCTGCTGATCGAGGCCCATGGCCAGCACGACGACCGCGGCCTG
This sequence comes from Oleomonas cavernae, assembly GCF_003590945.1. Taxonomy (NCBI): domain Bacteria; kingdom Pseudomonadati; phylum Pseudomonadota; class Alphaproteobacteria; order Acetobacterales; family Acetobacteraceae; genus Oleomonas; species Oleomonas cavernae. Next base: position 446,438 of record NZ_QYUK01000011.1, read on the forward strand.
CTCAATCCCGCCGGCCACCGTTCCCTGCTCGATGCCTTTGCCGGCCATGACGCTTTGCTGGACGCCGCCAGGACCGCCCACACGGCCTTCGGTGCCAGCGCCGCCGCCCTGGCGCAGGCGGAGGCGGTGTTGACGAACGCCCGCCGCGACGAGGAATACCTGCGCCATGTGGTCGCCGAACTGCGCGTCCTGGCGCCGCAAGCGGGTGAGGAACAGCGCCTGGCGGCCGAACGCCACACCATGCACGAGGGCGAGCGCGCGGCGGGCGAACTGGACGAGGTGGCCGGCCTGCTGGCGGCCGACGGCGGCGTGGAGGCACGGCTGCGCGGTGCCCAGCGCCGGCTGGAGCGCACCGGCGCCAAGTTGGGCGGGGTGCTCGACACGGTCCTGCACGCGCTGGACCGCGCCGCGCTGGAGGCCGAGGAAGCGGTTTCCGCCCTGGCCCAGGCGCGCGCCACCATTGCCTATGACGAACGGCGCCTGGAAGCGACCGAGGAGCGGCTGTTCGCCCTGCGCGCCGCCGCCCGCAAGCATCAGGTCCAGCCCGATGCCCTGGCCGGCCTTGCGGTGGAGCTGGAGGGGCGGATTGCCGCGCTCGATGCCGGCGAAGGCCGTGTCACCGCCCTGAAGACGGCCCATGCGCAGGCCCTGGGCCAATTGCGGTCCGCCTGCGCCGCCCTGTCGGCCTCGCGCACGCTGGCGGCGGCGCGGCTCGACGACGGGGTGAATGCGGAGCTCGACGCGCTCAAGCTGGGCAAGGCCAAGTTCCGCACCAGGGTCGATCCCTTGAATGACGGCCAGTGGGGGCCGGAGGGGGCCGACCGCGTCACCTTCGAGGTGGCGACCAATCCCGGTGCCCCGTTCGGCCCCCTGATCAAGATCGCCTCCGGCGGCGAGCTGGCACGCTTCATCCTGGCCCTGAAGGTCGTGCTGGCCGGCGCCGGGACGGCCCCCACCCTGGTGTTCGATGAGGTCGACCGCGGCATTGGCGGCGCCGTCGCCGATGCGGTGGGCGATCGTCTGTCCCGCCTGGCGACCGATGCCCAGGTACTGGTCGTTACTCACAGCCCCCAGGTCGCGGCGCGGGGCCGTCATCACTTCCGCATCGCCAAGGAATCGGATGCGGCCTCGACCCGGACCGATGTGGTCACGCTCGAGCCCAAGGCCCGGCGCGAGGAGATCGCGCGCATGCTGGCCGGCGCCGAGATCACCCCGGCGGCCAGGGCCGCGGCGGATGCCTTGCTGAGAGCTGCACGATGACGACGATCCCGGTCGAAGCGCTGGATCTGCCGGCAGCGACGCAGGAGCATGCCCGTCTCGCTGCCGAAATCGTCGAGCACGACCGGCGCTATTACGAAGAAGACGCGCCCACCGTCTCGGACGCCGACTACGATGCCCTGCTGGCGCGGATTCAGGCGATCGAGGCGCGCTTTCCCGCCCTGAAGGAGGGCAGCCCGACGGCGACCGTGGCGGGCCAGGCCGCGGCCAAGTTCGAGAAGGTCGTGCATTCCCGGCCGATGCTGAGCCTGGAGAAAGTTTTCACGCCCGACGACGTGGGGGCCTTCGTCACTTCCGTCCGGCGGTTCTTGAACCTGCCCGAGGGCGAGCAGGTCGCACTCTACGCCGAACCCAAGATCGACGGCCTCTCGCTGGCCCTGCGCTATGAAAAGGGCCGCCTGGTCCTGGGGGCGACACGCGGCGACGGCCGGGTGGGCGAGAATGTAACCGCCAATGTCCGCACCATCGCGCAGATCCCCGAGCGCCTGACGGGCAAGGCGCCCGACGTCTTGGAAGTGCGCGGCGAGGTCTATATGACGCGCACGGATTTCCTGGCCCTGAACGAGCGCCAGGTCGCGGCGGGCGAGAAGATCTTTGCCAATCCGCGCAACAGCGCCGCAGGCTCGCTGCGCCAGCTCGATGCGGCGATCACCGCCGCAAGGCCCTTGCGCTTCTTCCTCCACGGCTGGGGCGAGGTAACCGGAAGCATGCCGACCACGCAGGGCGAGGCGATGGCCTGGCTCGGCGCCTTCGGCCTGCCACTCAACCCCCGTGCCTGCCTGGCCCGCGACCTCGACGAGACGCTCGCGGTCTTCGCCGGCCTCGAAGCCGAACGGGCGCAGATCCCCTACGACATCGACGGTGTCGTCTACAAGATCGACCGGCTGGATTGGCAGGACCGCTTAGGGCTGGTCAGCCGGGCGCCGCGCTGGGCCGTCGCCCACAAGTTCGCGGCCGAACAGGCCACGACCCTGCTCCAGGGCATCGACATCCAGGTCGGCCGCACCGGTTCCCTGACCCCGGTCGCGCGCTTGCAGGCGGTGACCGTGGGCGGCGTGGTGGTGACCAACGCCACCCTGCACAACGAGGACGAGATCGCGCGCAAGGATGTGCGCGTCGGCGACACGGTGGTGGTCCAGCGGGCGGGCGACGTCATCCCCCAGATCGTCGCCGTGGTGCTGGACAAGCGCCCGGCCGACGCCATGCCCTTCGTCTTCCCCGATCATTGCCCGGTGTGCGGCTCGACCGCGACGCGCGAGGAGGGCGAGGTGGTGCGGCGCTGCACCGGCGGCCTGACCTGCGAGGCCCAGGCGGTCGAGCGGTTGCGCCATTTCGTCAGCCGCCAGGCCTTCGACATCGAGGGCCTGGGCGAGAAGCAGGTGAAGGCACTGTGGGACTGGGGCCTGGTCCACGGCCCCGGCGATATCTTCCGCCTGGAGGAGCGCGACCGGCAATCGTTGACGCCCTTGCGCAATCGCGACGGCTGGGGCGCGCAATCGGCCAGGAAACTGTTCGAGGCGATCGAGCAGCGGCGCAAGGTGCCGCTGGCCCGCCTGCTCTTCGCCCTGGGCATGCGCCATGTCGGCGAGCGCAACGCCAGCCTGATCGCCCGCCATTTCGGCTCGGTCGAAACCCTGGCCGAGGCCTGCCTGACCACCGACGAACGCCGGGCCGAGGCGATGGCGGAGTTGCTCACCGTCGACGGCCTGGGGCCGATCGTGGTCGAGGCCTTCGACCAGTTCCTGGCCGAGCCGCACAATGCCGATACCTTGCGCGACCTGGTCGGGCTGCTCGATGTCCAGCCGCCCGAGGCGCGCGCCGCCGACAGCCCGGTCGCCGGCAAGACCGTCGTCTTCACCGGCACCCTGGAACGCATGACGCGCGACGAGGCCAAGGCCCGCGCCGAATCCCTGGGCGCCAAGGTTTCGGGCTCGGTCTCCAAGAAGACCGATATCGTGGTTGCCGGCCCGGGCGCCGGGTCCAAGCTGGCCAAGGCGACCGAATTCGGCGTGCAGGTCATGACCGAGGACGAGTGGCTGAGCCTGATCGGCGGCTGAGAGGTTTTCATGACGGGTGAGATCGACCGCCGCGCCATTCTGCTCGCCCGGGCGGTGGTCGTGCTGTTTCGGGATTTCGAGCTGGTCGCCCGCGAGGCGGAAATCACCGTGCCGCAGTACCGCTTCCTGCTGTTCCTCAAGCGGGGGCCCAAGCGGGCGGGGGAACTGGCCTTCGAGGCGGCGATCGGCAAGCCGACCGCGTCGGCCCTGATCGTCGAGATGGAAAAGCGCGGCCTGATCACCCGCGAGGCCGATCCCGACGATGCGCGCAGCATCCGCCTGCGCCTGACCGACCTGGGCCTCGACCGCCATGCCGCCTTCGAGACGGCCCTGGCGCGGCACCTGCAAGGCGTGCTGTCAGGGGGCGACGCCGACCGCATCCTGGAGGCTACCACCGAACTGGCCTATCTGATCGATGCCATGCGCGACCGCGCGTCAGTCGAATCAGTGGGCAATCTGATCGGCGACGAGCGTGATTGATCGGCGGTCTCTTGACGCGCCGCCGCCGCTATCGCCTTCTGGGCTTTGGTTGGGCGGGACGCGGAAGGCACGACTGTCGGCGTTGGGCGAACGGGGACTGGCATGACGACTTATCAGAAGGCAATTGCCGACGCCCAATTCGCTCTCTCCCAGCATTCCCGCCGGAACAACAAGGCAGCAAGGCTTCTCGAATGCTTGGACAGCATCAGGGCCGAGGCCGCCAAATTGGGCGACGAGCATCCCAAGATTGCCAAGGTGAAGGAATGCGAGGCATCGCTTCTGGTCGCCCTGGGGCAGAATGACGATGCCATCGCCGTGTTCAACGACCTGCTGGCCAAGCTGCCGCGCAAGCCCCGGCGCAAGCGCGTCAAGGCGGCAAAGAAGAAACTGGTCTATCTCGCCCGCCTGCTGAACATCTTCGAAACGATCCTGCGCGCCGGCGAACGCAGCCAGCGCGCCGCGGTCAAGCAGCAATTGCTGGGCGTCGTGCAGGCGAACCTGCCGGTGGTCTCCAAGTCGCTCGAGGAAATGCGCCTGCGCGTCGGCTTCATGAAGCTCGGCATGGGGCGCGACCATACGATCAATTTTCTCGATGCGCAGGCCAAGGGCCCCTTTGGCGACGAAGCGGCGATGGAGGCCCTCAAGCTCGCCATCGAGCAATTCATCTCCGACCCCCACGGCAGCCTCTACGAAAGCATCGCGGGGCGCCTGAACCGCAAGCGCCAAGCCAAGTGGTGGTCCTTGCGGGCCAAGCCGCTGAGCGAGACCTGGCTGCTCGGCAATGCGATCCTGCACGCCTATTTCACGCGGGAGACGGCAAAGGGCCTGCGGCCCGCCGATCTGCGCACCGGGACCATGGCCCAGGTGACGCAGACCTATATCGCCAAGGCCTCGATCTTCGGCCGCCCCAGGCTGAGCCGACTGGTGCCGCTGATCGGCGAGGAGACGATCTGGAGCGATGTCTACGACGGCGCCGAGGAAACGAAGCGGCTGATCACCGACGCGCTCTTCAACGCGGCCTTCACCAAAGGGCGCGCGCAGGACGCCGAGGTGACCGAAGACCTGCGCCTGAAGATCGCGCGCTGCGCCACCTGCCTGCAGGGCTTCTGGCAGCAAGCCGATTTGCGGGAGGATCTGCTCGGCCGGCTGGAGGAGGCTTGGTCGGGCATCGATACCCCACGCGCCTTCGTCGTGCGCGGCCAGATCGCCGTCGTTCGCAACGAGCACGACCGTGCCGAACAACTCTTCATGACGGCCGAGGAGCGCGACACCAGGCAGGGCCTGACCGGGTCGGGCCATTCGACCTTCATTTCGCCCGACCGGGTGAAACTGCGGGATTTCGGCATCGACAACAGCCCGTTTTCGGCCGACGCCTGCAAGTTCGAGCTCAAATTCGCCGACGAGGCGGACGGCGACGGGCCGGTGGCTGTAACCAGTGCCGATCCGATCTATTTCCGCCGCTATGCCGTGCCCTATGCCACCAGCCTGTGGGCATTGGCGCCCCGGATGCCCATTCACTTTCACGTGCTGGGCGATCTTGGCAATGTCGAGAACACCCTGGTTGCCCTGGGGGAGGCCGGCGGCGCCTTCTCCATCTCGACCGAGACCCCCGCAGTCTCCAAGCCGTATTACTATGCCACTGCCCGCTTCCTGCGCGCCGCGGAATTCATGCGGCTGTTCAAGCGGCCCTTGATACTGACCGATATCGACATCGTCTTTCGCGACGATCCGGCGCGATACGTGCCGCGCTGGATCGAGGCCGGTGATGTGGGCGTCCGATTCTTCGACGCGGTGCGGGCGCGCTGGTCGGTCTCCCGCAAGCGCCTCCTGTACCGGTATCCCAAGTTCGAGCCTTGGCGCATGCTCAACGCCGGCTGCGTTTACCTGAAGGCGAACACGCAGGCCAAATCGTTTCTCGATGTGCTGGCCAACCATACCTCGGAAGCCATGGCACGCTTTGCCGACAATCGCGGTTCGAACTGGTGGATCGACCAGAACATTCTCTATGCGGTCTTCGTTGCGACCATGCGGCAGGGGTCGGCCAAGGTATTCAGCCTGGAAAACACCGGCATCCCCTTCGGCGGCTACGTCCCGGTCGAGGGAGATCTGGGCCGGTCGGCCGGCACCCATCCGGCATTGGCCTTGCTGCAGGCTTGACACCCCGGGAGTCTCGCCAATAGTTCGTGCCACGAACTAAAAGCCCGAGGAAGCGCCTGATGGAACTGACGCCCCAGCACGAGGAACTGCGCCGCACCGTGCGTCGCTTCATCGAGGCGGAGATAAACCCGCATGTCGACGCCTGGGAAGCGGAGACGATTTTTCCGGCGCATGAAGTCTTCAAGAAGATGGGCGACCTCGGGCTACTGGGCATCGCCAAGCCGGAGGCCTATGGCGGCTTGGGCCTCGACTATTCCTACAGCGCGGTGATGTCGCAGGAACTGAGCCGGATCAACTCCGGCGGTGTCGCCATGGCCATCGGCGTGCAGACCGACATGGCGACGCCGGCGCTGGCCCGCTTCGGTTCGGACGAGTTGCGCCAGGAATTCCTGGCGCCGTCGATCGCCGGCGATTACGTCGCCTGCATCGGCGTCTCCGAGCCTCATGCCGGGTCCGACGTGGCGGCGATCCGCACCAAGGCGGTGCCCGACGGCGACGACCTGATCATCACCGGCTCCAAGATGTGGATCACCAGCGGCACCCAGGCCGACTGGATGTGCATGCTGGCCAACACGGGCGAGGGCGACCGCCACCGCAACAAGTCGCTGATCTGCGTGCCCCTGAAAGAAAACGGCAAGCGGGCCAAGGGCGTGACCGTCGCGCGTAAGCTCAAGAAGATGGGCATGCACGCCTCCGACACCGCCGAGTTGTTCTTCGACGAGGTACGGGTGCCCAAGCGTAACGTCATCGGCGAGCCGGGCATGGGCTTCGTCTACCAGATGATGCAGTTCCAGGAGGAACGGCTATACGCCGCGCTGGGCGCCATCGGCGGCTGCGAACGCACGCTCGAGGAGACGATCGAATACACCCGCAACCGCAAGGCCTTCGGCAAGTCGATCCTGGACAATCAGGTGGTCCACTATCGCCTGATCGAGTTGATGACCGAGGTCGAGGCCCTGCGCGCCCTGACCTGGAACGCGGTCGCCACCCATGTCGCGGGCGGCGATTGCACGGTGCTTGCCTCAATGGCCAAGCTGAAGGGTGCCCGCCTGGTCCGCGAGGTGAACGATGCCTGCCTGCAGTATTGGGGCGGCATGGGCTTCATGGATGAGACGCAGGTCTCGCGCCGCTATCGCGACAGCCGCCTGAGCTCGATCGGCGGCGGCGCCGACGAGGTGATGATCGGCATCATCGCCAAGTTCAAGGCCTGTTGCCCGGCAAGAACTGAGCTGCCGCAAACCACCGGCCGCCGGTGTTTCCCTCCTCACCCAACCCTCTCCTCCCAGGAGGAGAGGGCTCTGTTCTCCCTCTCCTCTCGAGAGGAGAGGGCCGGGGTGAGGAGGGGAGCGCCCGTCGGCAGGACCAGTTCAGGCCGCTTCGTTGTAGGCGATGCCTTTTTCAGCCAGCAGGGTCTGCAACTCGCCGGTCTGGTACATCTCGCGGACGATATCGCAGCCGCCGATGAATTCGCCCTTCACGTAAAGCTGGGGGATCGTCGGCCAGTCGGAAAAGCGCTTGATGCCGTCGCGCAGCGAGGGGTCCGACAGGACGTCGAAGCCCTTGAACTTCACGCCCAGCCGGCTCAACACCTGCACCACGGCGGCCGAGAAGCCGCACTGCGGGAAGATCGGCGTGCCCTTCATGAACAGGACAACCGGGTTTTCCTCGACGTCGCGGCGGATCCGCTCGAAGACTTCATCGCTCATATCATCACTCCGTGATCCGCCGGCATGGGGGAGGCCGGGGCAGATCGCCCAGAAACCGATCACAGAAAGGTAATGCGCCGCCAGCCCGCCCGCAAGCGCGCGACCGTCGCAGCCCCGTGGGGCGGCCATGCGCGGTGGTCAGTGCAGGGAGGTCAGTGCAGGCGCTGGAAATAGAGCAGGTCCAGCGGCGGGGCCTCGCCGGTCAAGCCGGTCAAGATGGCGTGGGCCTGGCCGCGATGATGGGTCTGGTGGTTGAACAGATGGGCCAGGGCGAGGGGCAGGAGCTGCACGAATTCCTCAGGGCCCGAGACCCGGCGATAGCGGATGGTGCCGGCCAGGCGCGTCTCGTCCAGGCTGTCGACAAAGGCGATGAGGCGGCGATCCTCGGCCGCGCGGGCCACGGCCAGGTCGGCCAGATGGTCGAACAGGATCGCATCCAACTGGTCCGGTGCCTCGCCCTCGCCGGTGAAGCGCTTGAGCCAGATCCGGTCGGCGACCAGCAGGTGGTTGAGCGTGCCGTGCAGGGACTTGAACGCGGCGCCGCGATCGGCCCGGTACTGGGCATCGGTCAGGCTCGCCGCCGCCTCGTAGAGCCGGCCGTTGGCCCAGGCGTTGTAGCGGGCGAACATGTCGAAATGGGCTTTCATGGTCGCTCAGTCGCCCAGGCAGCGGCTGATCGCCTTCTGCGCGGTCAAGCCGTTGGCCCCGGCGAAACACAGGGCAAGGTCGGTATCTTCGCACACGAAGCGCGGGCCATCGTCCGCCGACGGCGCGACATAGGCCCAGCCCGTGGTGCCGCGGGAATTGCGACACATGGCATTCCAGTCGCGGGCATCCTGGGCCTTCCAGGTGATGCGATAGCGCCAGACCCCGGCAGGAAGGGGTCGCTGGCCACATCCACGATCGAATAGATCAGCGCGCCGTCGCTGAAGCTGGTGCCGGCCAGGTCGCGGGCGTTGAGCGTCCGGCCGTTCACCTGCCCGACCAGGTTGCCGTTTTCCACGGCAATCGCGTCGAGGTTTTCGGCGGCGGCGACACCGCTTGCCAGCGTAGCGGCGGCACATGACGCAGCAACGGCGGCAAACGAGATTGATCGCCGGCGAAAGCCGACCCACGCCATGGCGTGTTCAAGATCCATCAAAGCAGCGATCCTGTCCAAGCGTCGACATCATTTACCTTAATTGTCGCGCCGTTGGAATGCTGTGATCGCTGTCACTGATGGCTGGCGGGCTGCAACGACAGACGGCCGGCGGCGCGCCCCGCAATCGCCGCGCGATCGGTCGGGATCGTCAGGTATTCGCCCCTCGCCCAGGGGCCTGACAGGTCGTCCCAGTGCGGCGAGTAGGGATTGCCCGATTGTCCCGTCGAAATGCTGAAGCGCGAGCGGTCGAGGTCGTCGAGATCGTAGATCGCGCGAAAGCCGGCGGCATGGACATTGGCGAAGGGGGCCTCGCCGGCGCCCAGGCGCATCGCCCCGCGCAGCAGGGTATCCTCGCCGCCCGCGGTCGGCGGCTCGATCGAGGTGAGCGCGGCCATGCCGGGCACATAGCGCAGGATCGGATGGCGCATCAGGGCGATATGCGCGCGGTTCCAGCGCCAGCCTGTCATGTCGTCGCCTTGCTGGGCGGCGAGTTCGTCCAGCGCCTCGCTCAGGGCGGCACGGATCTGGTCGCGACAGGTCTCGACCGCCGGCGTGGTCGAGCGATCGTCGCACCATTGCGCCTGGCCGCCGAGGACGGCGCGCAACTGGATGGGGCGCAGGCCGGCCCAGCCGCGATAGTCGTCGCCCAGGTCGTCGGCGAACAGCCGGCGGTTCAAGGCGCGGGCCCAGGCCATGGCGATCAAGGGTTCGGGCCGGTCGCCCGCCATATGGCGATCCCATTTGGCCAGCAGATCCAGGGCCTGGCCGATACGCCCGCCTTTCATCTCGCCGTGCTGCTCGATCAGCGTGGCCATGAATTCGACCGAGAAGGGCGACAGCGTGTCGCCTTGGGCGCTTGCGGCGTCGTCCAAGGTGTAGCCGGTCCTGGCGGCCAGCAGGTCGTGGAGGCGCTGGGCCCGGTAGGGCACGTCGTATTCCTTGCCGATGAACCAGGGCGAGGCGGGTGAGGTTACCGCGTTGTTGGCGTTGAAGACGAAGCCGCTGGGCGGGTTGCGGAATTGCGGCAGGCCGTCGAAGGGGACTTCGCCGACCCAGTCGCCGGCACCGCTGGCACCGTCGGCGGGCATGCGGCCGTCGCCCGATTTGCGCACCGGGATGCGCCCGGCCGCGATCATGCCAATGTTCCCCGCCCGGTCGGCATAGGTCAGGTTCTGCTGCGGGTTGTGGAAATTGCGGGCTGCGGCCAGGAACTGGTCGGCGTCCTGGGCGTCGACGAAGCCCAGCATCGCCTCGGCGGTGCGGTCGCCGGGCGTCAGGGCTTCGTGGGACAGGGCGATCACCGTCCCGGCGGCTCGCGGCAGGTCACCGGCCAGGACATCGGATACCACCGGGCCATGGCGGGTCTCGCGCAGGGTGACCGTGACCGGTATCCCGAAGCGGACCTCGATGGTCTCTTGCCGGGTGACGAAGGGTCGCGGGCCGTCGGGGTCAGGTAGCGCGTGGCATCGGCCGGGTCCACCGTCTCGACGAACAGATCCGCGGCATCGCCGCCGGTGGTGGTCAGGCCCCAGGCGACGTGGCTGTTGTGGCCCAGGATGGGCATAGGAATGCCGGGCAGGGTGGCACCCACCACCTCGAGGCCGGGCGCCGAGAGATGGGCCAGATGCCACAGGCCCGGCGCCATCAGCCCCAGGTGCGGATCGTTGGCCAGGATCGGCTTGCCCGTGGCCGTTCGGTTGCCGGCCACGGCCCAGGCGTTGGAGGCGCCAGGCCCCACCAGGTCCTGCCCCGGCGCGGCGAAGGCCAGCACCCGTGCGATGGCCGCGCGAGCCCCCGCCTGGCCGGGGCCGTCGGCCTGGGCGAAATCGGGCAGGGTGCCGCTGCCGTCGGCGGCCGGCCCGCCGCCCACCGGCGGGGTGAAGAATTCCAGGGTCTCGCCGTCCAGGTGTTCGGCCATCCGGGTCCGTTGCGCCTCGCCGAACCAGTTGCCGGTCAGCATCAGGCCCAGCAGCTTGCCCAGGACCAGGCTGTCGCTCGGCTGCCAGGGCTCCGGCTCGAACAGCAGCAGGGTGAATTCCGGTGCCAGCGGCCGGTCGCGGGTGGCGAGCCAGGCATTGACCCCGTCGGCATAGGCCGCCAGCACGGCCTTCAATTCGGGCGAGGCGGCGGCGTAATCGGCCTCGGCGGCCCGCGCCGCGCCGATGGTGCGGGCATAGATGTCGGCATCGACGGCCTGGCTGCCGGCGATTTCGCTCAAGCGCCCGCGGCCGAAGCGGCGGAATAACTCCATCTGAAACAGCCGGTCCTGGGCGTGGGCATAGCCCAGGGCGAAGAAGGCATCGTGGCGGTTGGCAGAAAGAATGTGCGGGATGGCGTGCGAATCACGCACAATCTCCACAGGGGCGTTCAAACCCGGCAACACTGCCGTACCGCTCGCCTCGGGCACCGATCTCGCCAGCCACAGGCCAACGCCGACGCCTGTGATAATGACGGTCGCGGCAAGTGCCGCCAGGGCGATGCCACCCCATTTCAAGATCCGGGTCATGGTGCGGCGCACGCGCAAGTCCTTGTGTTATTTTTCCGTGACGGGTCAAAATCTTGACGACAAAGCTTCAACCTTGCGCTTAACATAGTGTCGTTGTGTTCGTGGTGAAAAGGTAATCAGCCCCTGATCCCGTCGCGCCCACATATCGCACCCCGCCCCCGCGTCGCACCGCCGTCGACGTGCCGCAAGCAGCCGCCCTTTGTTGGCGGCTTTTTTGTTGCGCGTCTGCCGGCGATGGCGGGGTTCGCGATGCGATCGTCGCCTGTCGGACTACCTCTCTAATTTTCTGAGGAGCGTCGCATGACCAAACGAGCCGCCCGCGCCAAGTCCCAGAACGAACCCCATGAGAGCAAGGTACGTACCCTGTTTCAGGAAGTCGCCACCTGGGATCCAGCGGACGAGGATGATCGCGAGCAGCGTTACGTCCGCAAGGTGCGGCCGCAGAGTGACAATCAGCGTGCCTTGATCGAGGCGATCGGCGCCCACAACCTGACCTTGGCGCTGGGCCCGGCGGGCACCGGCAAGACCTATCTCGCCATCGCCCAGGCGGTGGAAGCGCTCGAGCACGGCGCCGTGAACCGCATCGTGCTGTCGCGTCCCGCGGTGGAGGCGGGCGAAAGCCTGGGTTACCTGCCCGGTGACATGCACGAGAAGCTGGCGCCCTATCTCCAGCCGCTGTACGACGCCTTGAACGAACGCCTGGGCGCCAAGCGGCTGAAGGCCTATCTGGCCAACGGCTCGATCGAAATCGCGCCCGTCGCCTTCATGCGCGGCCGCACCCTGAACGGCGCCTTCGTCGTGATCGACGAGGCGCAAAACTGTACCTATGCCCAGATCAAGATGCTGCTCACCCGCCTGGGCTGGCACTCCACCATGGTGCTGACCGGCGACCCGGACCAGAGCGACCTGCTCGAAGGCCTGTCCGGCCTCTCCAACATCGCCCAGCGCCTCGAAGCCGTGCCGGGCATCGCGGTGGTGCGCCTGAACGACCGTGACATCGTCCGTCACCCGCTGGTCGCCAGCATGCTGGGCGTGCTGTAATGCAATAGTTCCCTCTCCCCGCTTGCGGGGAGAGGGGTAGGGTGAGGGGTGTTGGGGCCGATCAAGGCATTGTCAGGTTTGAAATCGCCTGTCGACCCCTCACCCCGGCCCTCTCCCCGCAAGCGGGGCGAGGGAGTGAGGCGTCCTGAACTATCAGAATCCCGCGGCCAGTTGCCGGTCGGCCTGGAACACCGGGCGCCCGGCGACCAGGGTGGCGGCGACGCGGGGCAGGGCGGGTTGCTCGTCATCGACCAGCACGAAATCGGCCCGCGCGCCGGCGCGGATGCTGCCGCGATCGGTCATGCCGGCCGCGGCCGCGGGGTTGGCCGAGACCAGGTCCCAGGCCTTGGCGAACGGCAGCACGCCTTCCCGTGCCAGGCGGAAGGCGGCATGCAGCAGCGAGGGATAATAGTAATCCGAGGCCAGCACATCGCCGATCCCCCGGGCCAGCATGGTGCTGGCGCCGATCGCGTTCGTGTGGCTGCCGCCGCGCATGACGTTGGGCGCCCCCAGCACGATGGGATCGCCCAGATCGCGCGCGGCCAGGGCGGCGGTTTCGGTCTTGGGGAACTCGCAGATGGTGCAGCCCAGGGCATGGAACTGGCGCCGCATCTCCGGGCTGTCGTCGTCGTGGCTGGCGCTTGCCACCCGGGCGGTGGCCGCGGCCTTGGCCAGGCGCGAGATCGTCGCCGGCACTTCGTCGCGCCGGGCCCACACGCGCGAGACCAGGGCGCGGAAATCGCCGACCGACAGGTGGGCCCGCTCGGCATATTTCTGCAGCTTGGTCGGCTGGTCGATCAGGCGGTGGATATCGGGCGTGTGATCGTTGAAGGCCAGCAGGCGGATGCTGCCGTCGTCGAGCCAGCCGGCGACCTCGTCCACCGCGTCGAGATTGAAGGTTTCGTGACGCAAATGGACATGAGTGTCAGCAGCGAGGCGCCCGCGCTGGCTGGCAATCGCCTCCTTCAGGCGCCTGGTCATCAGGCCACCGCGCAGGCCCGGCTCCCAGGAATAGGTGATGGCATGGAAGGCGGTGGTGATGCCGTTGCCCACCATTTGCAGGTCGGTTTCCTGCAATGCCACGGCCAGCGATACCTCGACGCCGGGGCGCGGCATGATCTGGCGCTCGAAAGCGTCGCCGTGCAGGTCGATGATACCCGGCAGGACCAGCAGGCCGCGGGCGTCGATCACGTGGAAGGCGCTGAAACCGGTGGCGCGGGTGGGGCCGGCAATGCGCCCGCCTTCGATCGCGAGGGATCCCTCTTCGATCGTCCCGTCAGGCCACAGGATACGCCCCCCTCTGATCTCGACGCGCATCGGCGTGTCACTCCTTGAGCAATCTATCCGCCGAGCGTAACCCCGTTCGATTTCATGCCCATGACAAATGAGAGGGCTCTCGCCTTTGTCATCAAATGATCACTCTAGTCGTCTAGATGTTATGGACAACGCGGTCAACAAGGGAACGGGTCTGTGTACCGATCAGTTTTCGACCACAAGCTGGATGCGCGCGGCGGCAAAGCGGGCGATGCCGAAGCCGATCGGCGTGCCGGCCGGGTCGACATCGATCGACTCGGTCACCAGCACCGGCTGGTTGCGCGGCTGCTGCAGCAGGCGGGCGTCGCCGGCATCGGGCATCTGGGCCATGATCCGTGTCACTTTTCTGAAATAATCGTCGATGCCGCGGCTGGCCAGCGCCTTGGTGATCGAGCCCAGGCGGCGATAGTCTTCGATGATCCCGTCGAAGCGGGCCTTGGGGAAATAATTGCTGCCCAGGCACAGGGGCCGGCCGTCGGCGTGGCTCAGGGTCTCGAGCTGGATCACCGGCCGGCCCGCCCGGATGTTCAGGCTGCGGGCGATGCGCACGGGGGCCGGCATTTCCGCCGCCCGCAGGAAGGTGGAGCCCGGGGTGCGGTCCAGCTTCCTCAAATTCTCGCTCATCCGCGTGCGCTGGCCCAGGGCGTAGTCGATGACATCCTCGGCCACGAAGGTGCCGCGGCCCTGTTCGACCCGCACGGCGCCGGCCTCGGCCAGGGCGGCGACGGCCCGGCGCAAGGTGTGGCGGTTGACGCGGAAACGGGCGGCCAGATCGGCCTCCGGCGGCAATTGCTCGCCCGGCTTGACCACGCCGCTGGTGATTTCGTCCTGCAGGGTCTGGGCGATCTGGGCCCAGATCGCCTGGCCCCGGGCCCGCGTCGACTCCACCAATGTCACGATTGATCCCCCTTGCCGTCCCAGGCCGTTGCAGGCACCCTACAGAGGTATAGACGAATAGACAAGATGCAGAATTGGTCCAGTCGTCAGGAAGAGCCGCGATGAACAGCGTTTCCCACGATCCTGCCGGTACCCGCCGGCACTGGCTGGCGGTCCTGGCCCGGGCGCCGGTCGAGCGGCTGGCGGCGGCACTGGACGGCGAGGATGGGCTTCCCGCCTTCCGCACCGTGAAACCGGCGCAGACGGGCCTGGTGATGGTGCGGGGGAGGGCCGGCGGCACGGGCGAGCGCTTCAACCTGGGCGAAATGACGGTCAGCCGCTGTACCGTGGCCGATGCCGCGGGCCGCATCGGCGTGGGCTGGGTTGCCGGGCGCGACCGGCGCAAGGCCGAGCTGATCGCCCGCGCCGACGCGCTGCTGCAAGACCCGGTACGTTACCAGCGCCTGAAGACCACGTTGATCGAGCCGCTGGCGCTGGAGATCGCGGCGGCGAACGCTGCCCGCGCGGCCAAGGCGGCGGCGACCAAGGTCGACTTCTTCACCATGGTGCGCGGCGATGACTGAGGTGGCGAGCGACCAACTCGCCGGCCTGCTGGCCGGCTTCACCGATCCCGTGGGGGCAGCGCAGGGCTGCTTCCGTGCCGTGCTGGATGCCATGAGCCGGCCGGGCCGGATCGTCGAGCTTGGCGTGCCGGCAACAGCCCCTGCCGGCCTGTCGCAGGCGGCGGCCAGCGTCATGGCCACGCTGGCGGATCTCGATACCGCGGTGTGGCTGGGGGCGGGGCTGGACGGCCAGGGCATTGCCGCCTTCGTCACCGGCCAATGCGACGCACCGCTGGCGGCGCGGCCCGCCGCGGCGGCGTTCGCCCTGGTGCAGGCCGCCGACCTGCTGCCGCTCGATCGTTTCGGAGCAGGTGACGAGGCCTATCCCGATCGTTCCACCACCGTGATCGTCGAGGGCGCGGCGCTGGGCGAGGGGCCGGCATTGACCCTGTCCGGGCCCGGCATCAAGGGCAGCCACGGCCTGGGCGTCGGCGGCCTGCCCGCCGGCTTCGTCGAGGCCTGGCGCCAGCAACGCGCGGCCTTTCCGCTGGGCGTCGATCTTGTCCTTTGCACCGGGGACCGGCTGGCGGCGCTGCCGCGGTCGGTCGACATTCGCTGAACGGAGGCTTGCCATGTATGTCGCGGTCAAGGGCGGCGAGGCGGCGATCGATGCCGCCCATGCCTGGCTGGGCGAGGAACGGCGCGGCGACCCGGCCGTGGCGGCGCTGAGCCCCGATCAGATCCGGGAACAATTGGGTCACGGCGTCGACCGGGTGATGGCGGAAGCCTCGCTCTACGATCCCGACCTGGCGGCCCTGGCCCTGAAACAGGCGCAGGGCGACGTGATCGAGGCGGTGTTCCTGCTGCGTGCCTATCGCACCACCCTGTCGCGCCTGGGCGCCAGCCTTCCCGTGGACACGGCGCAGATGCGCATCGACCGGCGCATCTCGGCCACCTTCAAGGATCTGCCCGGCGGCCAGGTGCTGGGCCCCACCTATGATTACACCCACCGCCTGCTCGATTTTGTCCTGGCGGCGAACGGCGAGGTGCCGCCGGCCGTCCAGGCCGATAGCCCGCTCGACAGCGAGATGCCTCGCGTTCTCGACCTCCTGGCCGACGAGGGCCTGATGGAGCGGGAAGTCGCCCCTGACGACGAGAGCGGTCCGGTGCCTGACCTGACCCGAGAACCGCTGACTTTCCCTGCTGGCCGGCCCCTGCGGCTGCAATCGCTGGCGCGGGGCGACGAGGGCTTCGTGCTCTCGCTGGGCTATTCCACCCAGCGCGGCTATGGCCGCAACCATCCCTTCGCCGGCGAGATCCGCCAGGGCTTCGTGGGCGTGGAGGTCGAAATTCCGGAACTGGGCTTTGCCGTCGATATCGGCGACATCCGCCTGACCGAATGCCAACTGGTCAACCAGTTCAAGGGCGACGCCACCCGCCCGGCCCAGTTCACCCGCGGCTATGGCCTGATCTTCGGCCGGGGCGAGCGCAAGGCCATGGCCATGGCGCTGGTCGACCGGGCGTTGCGGGCGCAGGAATTCGGCGAGGCCGTCCAGGGCCCGGCCCAGGACGAGGAATTCGTCCTGTCCCACGCCGACAATGTCGAGGCGTCGGGCTTCGTGCAGCACCTGAAGCTGCCGCACTACGTCGATTTCCAGGCCGAGCTGCAACTGGTCCGCGCCCTGCGCCAGGCCCGTGTCGCCACCCCCTGCAGGAGGCGGCGGAATGACCGACGCGACCGGTTACAACTTCGCCTATCTGGACGAACAGACCAAGCGCATGATCCGCCGGGCGATCCTGAAAGCGGTGGCGGTGCCCGGCTATCAGGTGCCCTTCGCCAGCCGGGAAATGCCGCTGCCCTATGGCTGGGGCACCGGCGGCATCCAGGTGACGGCCGCGATCCTGGGCGCCGACGACACGCTGAAGGTGATCGACCAGGGCGCCGACGACACCACCAACGCGGTCTCGATCCGCCGCTTCTTCGCCCGCACCGCCGGCGTCGCCACCACGACGAAGACGGCCGAGGCGAGCGTGATCCAGACCCGCCACCGCATTCCCGAGGTGCCCCTGGCCGAAGACCAGATCCTGGTCTACCAGGTGCCGATCCCCGAACCCCTGCGCTGGCTGGAGCCGCGCGAGGCCGAGACCCGCACCCTGCACGCCCTGGGCGACTACGGCGTGATGCAGGTGGAGCTGTACGAGGACATCGCCACCCACGGCAAGATCAAGCGCTCCTACGATTACCCGGCCGAGGTCGCAGGCCGGTATCTCACCAGTCCCAGCCCGATCCCCAAGTTCGACAACCCGAAACTGGGCGATTGCCCGGCCCTGCAATTGTTCGGCGCCGGCCGGGAAAAGCGCATCTACGCGATCCCGCCCTATACCCCGGTACGCAGCCTGGATTTCGACGATCATCCGTTCTCCATCGATCATCCGGGCATGCCCTGCGCCCTGTGCGGCGACAAGGCGAGCTTCCTCGACGAGATCGTGACGGACGACAAGGGCGGCCGCCTGTTCGTCTGCTCGGACACTGACCATTGTGCCTCGAGGCAGGAAAAAGAGCCCCCAGCCGTCATTCCGGCGAAGGCCGGGATCCATTCTGGGGCAGCGCGCGATGTCGCAATGGATCCCGGCCTTCGCCGGGATGACGCCAGAGATGAGCGAGGAGCGTCGTCATGACCACCGAACCCATCCTCGACGTCTCGTCGCTGACCTACGATTACGGTAACGGCCGCGGTATCGAAGACATCTCCTTCGCCCTGTGGCCGGGCGAGGTCTTAGGGATTGTCGGCGAATCCGGCTCGGGCAAGACCACCCTGCTGAAACTATTGGGCGGGCAAATCCGCCCCACCTCGGGTGAACTCACCTATCGCCTGGCGTCCGGCGAGGTGGTCGATCTCAACGCGCTGCCGGAGGGCCGGCGCCGCCTGCTGGCCCGCACCGAACTGGGTTTCGTGCATCAGAACCCGCGCGATGGCCTGCGTCTCGCCGTCTCAGCCGGCGGCAATGTCGGCGAGCGGCTGATGGCGTCCGGTGCGCGCCACTACGGCCGCATCCGCGGTGCCGCGGCCGACTGGCTGCGCCGGGTCGAGATCGAGGACGGCCGCATCGACGACAAGCCGACCACCTTCTCGGGCGGCATGCAGCAGCGCCTGCAGATCGCGCGCAACCTCGTCTCCGGGCCGCGCCTGGTGCTGATGGACGAGCCGACCGGCGGCCTGGATGTCTCGGTCCAGGCGCGCCTGCTCGACCTGCTGCGCGGCCTGGTCGCCGACCTGGGCCTGACCGTGGTGATCGTCACCCATGACTTAGGGGTAGCCCGCCTGCTGGCCGACCGGCTGATGGTGATGCAGGGCGGCCGGGTGATCGAAAGCGGCCTGACCGACCAGGTGCTGGACGATCCGCGCGAACCCTATACCCAGCTACTCGTCTCCTCCGTCCTGGCGGCCTGACCCATGACAGCCCAAGCCATCCTGTCGCTGCGCGGCGTGACCAAGCACTTCATCCAGCACCTGCGCGGCGGCCTGCGCCTGGATGTGCTGGACGGTGTCGACCTCGACGTCTGCGCCGGCGAATGCGTGGTGCTGGACGGCCCGTCAGGGGTGGGCAAGTCGACCCTGATCAAGGCGATCTACGGCACCTACCGGGTCGACAGCGGTTCGATCGTGCTGGGCGGCATCGACGTGGCGACGGCGGAGCCGCGCCAGATCATGGGCCTGCGCCGCCACACGGTGGCCCAGGTCAGCCAGTTCCTGCGCGTGGTGCCCCGTGTCGCGGCCCTCGACGTGGTCGCCGAACCGGCACGGGCCCGGGGGCTGAGCGCCGAGGCGGCGCGGGCGCGGGCAGGGGAATTGCTCGCCCGCCTCAATTTGCCCGAAAAATTATGGTCCCTGCCACCGGCGACCTTTTCGGGCGGCGAGCAGCAGCGGGTCAACATCGCCCGGGGCTTTGTCGTAGACTGGCCCCTGATGCTGCTCGACGAGCCGACCGCCTCGCTCGACGCGGCCAATGCGGCCGTGGTTGCCGACCTGATCGAGGAGGCGCGGGGGCGCGGCGCGGGCATGGTGGCGATCTGCCATGACGCGCCGATGCGGGCGCGCGTCGCCACCCGGTTGTTGCGTATGAAACCGTTGGAGCAGGCAGCATGAGCGGCGAACTGATCCTGACCAATGCCAGGGTGGTCACCCCGGTTTGCGTCATCGAGGCCGGCACCGTGGTGGTGCGCGACGGCCGCATCACCGCGGTCGAGACCGGCATTTCGGGCTTGAGCAGCGCGGTCGACCTCGACGGCGACTATCTGCTGCCGGGCCTGGTCGACCTGCACACCGACAATCTGGAAAAACACATGATGCCGCGGGTGAAGGTGCCGTGGCCGGCCACCGCCGCCATCGTCGCCCACGACCGCCAGGTGCTGGCCGCCGGCATCACCACCGTGCTCGACAGCCTCGCGGTGGGCGATGTCTGGCCCGATGGCGACCGGGTGAAGACCTTCTCCCAAGCCGTCGAGGCCTGGGACAATGCTCGCCGCGGCGCCGTGTTCAAGGCCCGCCATGCCCTGCACCTGCGCTGCGAGATCGGCCATGAAGGCGTGGTGCGGCTGTTCTCGACCCTGGTCGACGACGAGGACCTGCGCCTGGTCTCGGTGATGGACCACACGCCGGGCCAGCGCCAGTTCGTCGATGCCAGCAAATACCGCCAGCAATACCCGCAGCTTTCCGACGCCGAATTCGACGCCTATGTCGAGAAGCGCCGGGCCATCCGCGATCGCCTGGGCCCCGCGCACCGGGCCGAGATCATCGCCCTGTCCAAGGCCCGCAACGTGCCGGTCGCCAGCCACGACGACCGCACCCCGCAGGAAGTCGAGGAGGCCCTGGCGGAAGGCATCACCTTGAGCGAATTCCCGACCACCATCGAAGCGGCCACGGCGGCACACGGCCACGGCATGGGGGTGATCGGCGGCGCGCCCAACGTCGTGCGCGGCGGCTCGCACAGCGGCAATGTCTCGGTCGCCGACCTGGCGCGGGCCGGCGTGCTCGATGTCATGGCGTCGGACTATGTGCCGGCCTCGATGCTGATGGCCGCCTTCGCCTTGCATGACGAGTTGGGCCTGGACCTGGCGGCGGCGGTGGCGACGGTCAGCGCCACGCCCGCGGCGGCGATCGGCCTCGACGACCTGGGCGCCATCGCGGTGGGGCACCGGGCCGATCTGCTGCATGTTGCCCGCCATGGCCATTTGCCGGTGGTGGAACTGGTCTGGCGCGACGGCGTGCGGGTGATGTGATCTTGTCATGAGCAGCCGCTACGCCGTCTACTGGGCGCCGCCGGTGGCATCGCCCCTGCATCGCTTGGGGTCCCAATGGCTGGGCCGCGACGCCGAGGCCGGCACCTTGCTGCCGCAGCCCTTGCTCTCGCCGCTCAGTGCCGATCGCTTTGCGGCGCTGACGCAGGATGCGCGCGGCTATGCCTTCCACGCCACCTTGAAGCCGCCGCTGCGGCTCGTGCCCGAGGCGACGGCGGAAGCCTTTCATGCAGCGGTCGAGGCCGCCGCCCGAGATACGCCAGGGTTCACGGCGCCGCCGCTGAAGGTCGGACGCCTCAGCGGTTTCCTGGCGCTGGTGCCGGATGGCGATCAGGCGCCCTGGCGTCGTCTCAGCAACCATTTTGTCACGGCCCTCGACGGCTTCCGCACGCCGCCGGACGAATTGGAACTGGCCAAACGCCGGGGCAATGGCCTGACACCGGCACAAGATGCCAATCTGCTGCGCTGGGGCTATCCCTATGTGTTCGGCGACTGGCGCTTCCACATGACCCTCAGCGCCGCGCTGAAATCGCCCGAGGCCGAGCGCATCGAAGCCGCCGCGCTCACCCATTTCTCCGGCCTGGAACGCCAGCCGGTGCCGGTAATGGAGGTCTGCGTTTTCGAGCAGTCCCAGCCCGGCGCCCCATTCCTGATCACGGCTAGATATCCGCTGGGATAGGCGAAATGCCCTCTCCTCCGAGGAGGAGAGGGCTATCGGTGATCCCGCTCGATCCGTCGAGCAGCCGCTCCAGGCCATAGTCGAACATCTCGTCGATCGGGGCGGGGCCGGCCTGGGCGAAGGCTTGGCGCAGCGTGGGGAACAGGGGCGGTCCCATCGTCTCGATCCGGGCGGCCAGCGCCGTCTCGGTGGCGACAGGGTGCTTTTGTTCGCGAAAGACCGAGGCTTCGACGAAATCGACCACGCTGCGCAGGGCCAGCCACGCGGTTCGCGGGGTGAAACCCGCCGCGACCAGGCCGGCGGTGCCGACCTCGTGCAGTTTCAGGATTTCGCCCGGCATCGACGGGTCGCAAAAGGCGTATTCGGCCAGGCCGTCGGCGGCGCGAAACTTGGCCCGCAGGCCATGGGCCGTCCGGTGCAGGGCAGCGCGCCAGGCCTCGGGCTCGATGGCGTCGGGCAGGTCGGCCTTGGCGATCAGCGTCACCGCGACCAGCGACATCAACTCGTCGCGGTCCTTCACGTGGTAGTAGAGCGCGGCGGTGCCCACCCCCAGGCGCCCGGCCACCGCCTTCATGGTGAGGTTGCCGAGCCCCACGGCCAGGGCCGCCTCGACCACCTGGGCCTTGTCGATGCGGGCCGGCCGGCCCTTGCCGCGTGATTCCTTCATGGGAAGGATTCTAGATCATTTTTTGAATGGCCATCGAAAATATTTATTGAATATGCATCGAAAAATGAACAAAGTGCGTTTGCCAAGCCAAGACAAAGATCGGAAGCGCCCCGTGACAGCCTCATCCTCACCGAGCCGGACGGCAGTCATCACCGGCGGCAACAACGGGCTGGGGCTGGAAACAGCGCGGGCCATCGGGCGCGACCCCAGTTGGCACCTGGTGCTCGCCTGCCGCGATCCGGGAAGGGCCGCTGCCGCCGTTGCCGACCTGAAGCAAAGCACGGGCAATCCCAATATCGAGGCGCGCGCGCTGGACCTGCTCGCCAACGCCTCGGTGCGCGCCTTCGCCGATGGCCTGCGCGGCGCCGGTCTGCCGCCGCTTAGGCTGCTGATCTGCAATGCCGGCATCCAGTTCGTGGCGCAGATGCGCTTCAACGAGGCCGGGGTGGAAGGCACCTTCCAGACCAACCACCTGGGCCATTACCTGCTCGCCCGCCTGCTCCTGCCCGACCTGGCGGCCCCCGCCCGCATCCTGCTGGTGGCCAGCGGCACCCACGACCCCAGGCAGAAGACCGGCCTGCCCGAACCGCGCTTCACCGCGGTCGAGTATCTGGCGAACCCGCCGGCCGACCCCGCCTTCGACCGCGACGATCCCGGCAAGGCGGGGCGGCGGGCCTATTCGACCTCGAAACTGTGCAACATCATGACGGCCTATGAGTTGGCCCGCCGGCTGGACCCGGCCAAGGTGACGGTCAACGCCTTCGATCCGGGCCTCATGCCCGGCTCGGGCTTGGCGCGGGATTACGGGTTCGTCATGCGCCTGGCCTGGAAATTCATCCTGCCTGCTGCCCGCCTGTTCATCCGCAACGTCAACACCACCCAGATTTCGGGCAAGGCCCTGGCCAATCTGGCCACGGCCCAGCGTTACGCAGGCGTCACCGGCCGCTATTTCGAGGGCGAGAAGGATATTCCATCCTCGGATCTGTCCTATGACCGCGAGAAGTCGGCCCTGCTGTGGGCCGGCAGCGCGGCCCTGGCCGGGCTGGACGCGGCCTGACGGTGGCGTCATCGGCCTTGCGGGCCGTGGCCGCTCTCGCCAGTATGCTGCACAAGAAATGCAATTTGCCGGGAGAGTACGGGCATGGTGTCGATAGAGCAGGGCGCGTCGGTCCCCGTGGTCCTGGCGGACGGCCGCCAACGGATCAGCATGGGGGCCCGCCTGATCCGCAGCTTCATGCGCCGGTTCGTGAAGAACCGCCTGCGCTATGACCTGCCGGTCCACGTCACCCGCGACAAGATCGAGCGGCTGGCCCTGCGCCAGCCCCTGCCGCCGGCCGATGTCGCGGTGGAAGCGGTCGATGCGGGCGGCATTCCCAGCTTCTGGCTGACCCCCGACAATGCCACCGAAGGCCGGCACATCCTCTATCTCCATGGCGGCGGCTATATCGTTTGCTCGCCGCGCACCCACATGGGCTTTACCTGGCGCATCGCCAAGGAAGCCCGCGCCCGCCTGCTGCTGATCGATTACCGCCTGGCGCCGGAACACGCCTTCCCGGCCCAGATCGATGATTCCCTCACCGCCTACAAGTTCATGCTGGACCAGGGCATCGCGCCCGAGCGAATCACGGTGATGGGGGATTCCGCCGGTGGCGGCCTCACCTTCGGCCTGCTCATGCGCCTGAAGGCCCTGGGCCTGCCCTTGCCGGGGCGGCCGTCGGCATGTCGCCCTATCTGGACCTGACGTTTACCGGCGAGAGCCACTACCTGAATGCCCTGCAAGACCCGATGATCCCGCTGGCCGGCGTCGTCTTCGGCGGCCGGACCTATCTCCAGGGCGCCGATCCCAAGCACCCGGAAGCCTCGCCCATCTACGGCGATGCCGCCGGCCTGCCGCCCACCCTGATCCAGTGCGGCTCGGACGAGGTGCTGCGGTCGGACAGCGAGCGCATGGCCCAGAACCTCAGGGCGGCCGGCGTGGCGACCGAGTTGGAGGTCTGGCACCTGATGCCGCATGCCTGGCACGCCTTCTCGCGCTATGTGCCGGAAGGCCGCTTCGCCATTGCCAAGATCGGCGCCTTCATCCGGAAAACCATCCCGGCCGCATGATCTGACAGGCGCCGGTGCATGGCGGTATTGCGCTGGCGTGGATTGTGAAATGGCCCGGGCTGGTCAAGGCTCGCCCCGGCCTTTCATAATCGCAAAAGAAAATGTCGATCGAGCCTGTCGCCGCCGCTCCCCTCCTGACCAGGCCCCATGACGGTAGCGTGCTGAACGGCATGCTGCTGATGTGCCTGGGCGTTGCCATGTTCACCGGCATGGACGCTTTGGCCAAATGGCAGGCCGAACGTTACGACGTGCTGCAGATCGTCTTCTTCCGTTCCGCCTTTGGCATCGTGCCGATGTTGCCGCTGCTCTTGCGGGGCGGTGTCCGGCGGCTGCTCCACACCAGGCGCCTGGGCCTGCACCTGTTGCGCGGGGCGATCGGCACCGTGTCGCTGATCACCTTCTTCCTGGCCTATCGCTATCTCGAACTGGCCGACGCCATCGTCCTGTCCTTCGCCAGCCCGCTGTTCATGACCGCCCTGTCGGTGCCGATCCTGGGCGAGGCGGTGGGCTGGCGGCGCTGGACCGCGATCGGCGTCGGCTTCGCCGGGGTCATCGTCATGGTCCAGCCGGGCGGCGACCTGTTCACCTTGCTGGCCCTGCTGCCGATCTTCGGCGCCTTCACCTATGCCCTGGTGGGCGTAACCATCAAGATCCTCTCGCGCACCGAGGAATCGGTGACCATCGTGTTCTTCTTCAGCGTCTTTGCCGCGCTCATCTCGGGGGTGGCGCTGCCCTTCGTCTGGGTCACCCCGGCCGACCTCAGCGACTGGCTCGGCCAGATCTTCATCGGGCTGATCGGCGGCGTGGCGCAACTGGCGATGACCCAGGCTTTCCGCCTGGCGCCGGTCTCGGCGATCGCGCCGTTCGACTATAGTGCCGTCATCTGGGCCACCCTGATCGGCTATTGGGTGTGGGGCGATCTGCCCTCGACCTGGACCTGGGCCGGCGCTGTCCTGGTGGTGGGCAGCGGCCTCTACATCCTGCAGCGCGAGACCAGCCTGGCCCGCAAGGCCCGTGCCACGGCCTGACACGAAAGCTTCATCAAAACGCAAACGACTGGTCACGCGCGGTTGTTATCCGATCCCCGTAGCAATGTGTGGGGAACGGCATGGTCGCCGCGATCGAGGTGCGTCAACTGACCAAGACCTTCGGCGCCGGCCGCAAGGCCCTGGACGCCGTCGATCTGACCATCGAAAAGGGCGAGATGGTCGCCCTGATCGGCGCCTCGGGCTCGGGCAAGTCGACCTTGATGCGCCACGTCGCGGGCCTCGTCGCCGCCGACCGCAAGGGCACCCATGACGGTTCGATCCTGGTCAACGGCCGGCCGGTGCAGGACAAGGGCCGGATCGGCCGCGAGGTGCGCGACATCCGGTCCGAAATCGGCTTCGTCTTCCAGCAGTTCGGCCTGGTCAACCGCATGAGCGTGCTGACCAACACCCTGGCCGGTGCCCTGGGCCGCCTGCCCCAGTGGCGCACCTTGTTCAAGCTGTTTCCCCGTGCCGATCGCGATCTGGCCATGGCGGCCCTGGCCCGGGTCGGCGTCGCCGACTGGGCCTACGAACGGGCGGGCACGCTTTCCGGCGGCCAGCAGCAGCGCGTGGCGATCGCCCGCACCCTGGTGCAGAAGGCGCCGGTGGTGATGGCCGACGAGCCGATCGCCTCGCTCGATCCCACCGCCTCGCGCAACGTCATGGAAATCCTGCAGCGGATCAACCGCGAGGACGGCATCACCGTCGTCGTCACCCTGCACCAGGTCGACTACGCGGTGCGCTACTGCCCGCGCACGGTCGCCCTGCGCCGCGGCCGCATCGTCTACGACGGCCCCTCGGCCGAGCTGACGCCCCAGTTGCTGGGCGAGCTCTATGCCGGCGATCAGGAAGCCGCCGCCGCCCTGTGGGGCACGGCCATGCAGGATGGTGCCGACAGCCTCGAGATGAAGCTGGCCGCCGGCCTGGTGTAACGCACAAGTTTTCGTCATCACCCAGCCTGAAACAAGGATCAAGGCTCATGTTCAAGAAGACCGTCGCCGCGTTGGCCATGATGGGGGCAGCCTTCGGCTTTGCCGCCAAGGCCGATGCCGCCGAAGCCCTGAACTTCGGCATCATCTCGACCGAATCCTCGGCCAACCTCAAGACCATCTGGGACCCGTTCCTGGCCGACATGACCAAGCAGACCGGCTTTGACGTGAAGGCGTTCTTCGCCTCCGACTATGCCGGCGTGATCGAGGCGATGCGCTTCAAGCAGGTCGACGTTGCCTGGTACGGCAACAAGTCGGCCATGGAAGCCGTCGACCGCGCCAACGGCGAGATCTTCGTGCAGACCGTTGCGATCGACGGCACGGCCGGCTATTTCGGCCACCTGATCGTCCCCAGCGACAGCCCGCTGACCAGCCTGGACGACCTGCTCAAGCACGGCGGCAAGGACCTGATTTTCGGTAACGGCGACCCGAACTCCACCTCGGGCTTCCTGGTCCCCGGCTATTACGTCTTCGCGCTGAACAATATCGACCCGAAGACCTACTTCAAGCAGGTCCTCAATGCCGGTCACGAGGCCAACGCCCTGGCCGTCGCCAACCACCAGGTCGACATCGCCACCAACAACAGCGAGAACCTGTCGCGTCTCAAGGTGACCAAGCCGGAAGCCCTGGACAAGATCAAGATCATCTGGACCTCGCCGCTGATCCCCTCCGACCCGATCGTCTGGCGCAAGGATCTGTCCGACGCCAACAAGGAAAAGCTGAAGAGCTTCTTCCTGGGCTATGGCACCGAGCGCGCGGGCGTGACCGCCGATCAGGTCGCGGCCGAGAAGAAGGTCCTGGCCGGCCTGCAGTGGTCGAACTTCAAGCCCTCGAACGATGACCAGCTCATCCCGATCCGTCAGCTCGAGATGTTCAAGAAGAAGCGCAAGCTCGAGGCCGACACCTCGCTGGCGCCCGAAGAGAAGGCCAAGGCAATCGCCGAGATCGACGCCCAGCTCAAGGCGCTCGAAACCAAGTCCAAGACCAACTGATTGAACGGGGGGCGGCGTCGGCGCAAGGCCGGCGCCGCCCTCTCTGTATCTGGAAGGCGCGGCCATGACCCTGACGACCACCGCATCCGGCGCACCCGACGCCGACCTGCGCCGCCGCCTGGAAGGCCGCCGCCGTCTCTTCACCATCGGCAGTTGGCTTGCCTTCCTCGTCCTGCTGGTCCTGTCCTATGAAGGCGCCGGCATCGATCTGGGCAAGCTGTGGACCAACCGTGACAATATCGCGGTGATGGCCGGGACTTCTGGCCCGAGAATTTCCTGCGTTTCGTCCAGCGCACCGAGTGGCTGTTCTATATCCAGGGCATGTGGGAAACCATCCAGATCGCGGTCTGGGGTACCTTCCTTGCCGTGGTGTCCGCCGTGCCCCTGGGCCTGATGTGTTCGCACAATGTGGCGCCCTGGTGGATCGTGCAGCCCACGCGCCGTGTGATGGATGCCTTGCGCGCGATCAACGAGATCGTCTTCGCCCTGCTGTTCGTGGTCGCCGTGGGCTTGGGCCGTTCGCCGGTGCGCTGGCCCTGTTCGTCCACACCACCGGCATCCTGGCCAAGCTGTTTTCGGAAGCGGTCGAGGCGATCGACCATCGGCCGGTCGAAGGTATTCGCGCCACCGGCGCCTCCACCCTCGACGAGATCGTCTACGGCGTGATTCCCCAGGTCATGCCGCTGTGGGTCTCCTACGCGCTCTACCGCTTCGAATCCAATGTCCGCTCGGCCGCCGTGCTGGGCATCGTCGGCGCCGGCGGCATCGGCATGTCGCTGTACGAGGAACTGCGTTCCTTCAACTATCCCACGGCCGGCGCGATCATGCTGATCATCATCCTCGGCGTCAGCCTGCTCGACATTCTCTCGGCCCGCCTGCGCAAGCTCGTGACCTGAAGGGCCGGCGTCACCAGGCCCGGGTACTGCAGCACGGGTTCAGCAAATTTTAACGCTACTCTGGTTGTATTTTCTCTCCATATTGGGGAGAACGGGCGGTGGCCTCAAAAACGATCGCGTCGAGCGGCAACTTGATCGCAGCGAGCATTTCGACGGAACTGGGTGCGCGCTTCACTTCTCAATGGTATCTGGGCGCCCCCAATGCCTTCGGCCAGGTCAATCAATGGGCCGTCAGTCTTGAGACCGTGTGGACGGATTATCAGGGACGGGGCGTTTCGGTCGGCATCATCGACGAGGGCTTCGACCTTACCCATCCCGATCTGATCGACCGCTTCAACCTCCCGCTCAGCTACGATCCCCGAGACCTCTCGACCCTCATCTCCATCCTGCCCGACAACGAGACCAGCCGGCACGGCACGTGGGTGGCGGGTGTCCTGGGTGCCCATCGGGCTGACGGCGGCGGCATGGTCGGAGTGGCGCCCGGGGCCGATCTGGCCGGCCTGTACATGCGCTTTGGCGCCGACGGTGCCACGCAGTTGGAAGTCGCCGACCTGCTGCGCCATGCCAAGGCGCTCGACGTGGTCAACATGTCCTGGGGCTATGCCGAGAGCTTCGGGGACAATTTCGATTTGCCCTGGTTCAGCGAGATGGGCGAAGCCATCGACGATGCCCTGGCCACGAGCCGGGGTGGCTTGGGTACCGTCTTCGTCGCCGCGGCGGGCAACGACCGCCAGTATGCGCCGGCCAGCGCGGCCCTGGACGGCGACAACACCAATGCGCACAACCTCTCCAACCACCGCGGGATCATCACCGTCGCCGCGAGCGACGCCAGCGGCGCCATCGCACCGTTTTCGACGCCGGGCGCCAGCGTCTTCATCACCGCGCCGGGAACCCAGATCCAGACCACCAACACCGGCACCCTGGGGGCTATCTCTCGCTGCCGGTTCTGTATGTGACCGTCGAGGGGACTTCGTTCGCCACCCCGATCGTCGCCGGCGTCGTCGCCTTGATGCTGGAGGCCAACCCACTGCTGACCTATCGCGACGTCCAGCAGATCCTGGCCTCCAGCGCCCGGGTCCTGGCGGACAGCGTCACTGGCTGGGACCAGAACGGTGCCATCACCCTGAATGGCGCAGGCTTCCATGTCAGCCATGATTTCGGTTTCGGCCTGGTCGATGCGCATGCCGCCGTCCGCCTCGCCGAAAGCTGGCAGGGTTTCGGGGCGGGCGGCCAGCAGGTGCTGATCGACGCCGACACCAGCGCCTCGCCGGCGGGTGCGATCCCCGACCAGGGCAGCCTCAGCCGGTCCGTCAACATCGCCCCGGTGCCGGGCGTCACGGTCGAGTGGGCCGAGGTCGACATCAACCTCGCGCACACGCACCTGGGCGATTTGCGCATCACCCTGATCTCGCCCGACGGCACCGCCAGCATCCTGATGGACCGGCCGGCCGCCGGCACCCTGGCCACCGACGACCTCAACTTCACACTGACCACCAATCACGCCTGGGGCGAGGCGCCCGACGGCACCTGGACGCTGAAGGTCGAAGACCTGGGCACCGGCGGCACGGGCACGCTGGTCGCCTGGGACCTGCGCCTCTACGGCAACGATACGGCGTCGGCGACCACCTACGTGTTCAACGACGAATATGCGGCACTCGATCGCGGCGACGGCAGGATCGAAGGCCGTGATACGGCGCGCGATGTCATCAATGCCGCGGCCGTCACCGCCGCCGTGACCATCGACCTTGCCACGGCGGCGGCGGTCATCGGCGACCGCGCCCTCACCATCGTCAATCCCAGCCTGATCGACGATGTCATGGGCGGCGACGGCAACGACGTGATCGTCGGCAATGCGCTGGGCAACAAGCTGGCCGGCGCGCGCGGCAGCGACAGCCTGCGCGGCGGTGCCGGCAATGACACGCTCGACGGTGGCGCCGGGATCGACACCCTGGCCGGGGGTGTCGGCAATGACGTGTATTATGTCGACCGGGCCGACGACGTGGTCACCGAAGCCTCGGGCGAGGGCAGCGATACGATCAATACCAGCGTGGACTGGGTGCTTGCTGCCAGCCAGTATGTCGAGAAGGTCGTGGCATTAGGCACAACTGGGATTACCCTGACCGGCAATGCCATGGCCAATCAGTTGGTCGGCAACGATGCCGCCAACACCTTGAATGGCGGCGGCGGCGACGATGTGCTCCAGGGCGCCGGCGGCGACGATCGCCTGACCGGGGGCAGCGGCAACGACCGCCTCGATGGCGGTGCCGGTATCGACACCATGGCGGGCGGGCTGGGTAACGACATCTACTATGTCAACGTGCTTCAGGATACGGTGACCGAGGCCGGTGGCGAGGGCACGGACGTCGTCTATGCTGCCGCCGACTGGGCCCTGGCGGCCGGCCTGTCGATCGAAGCCATGCAGGCGACGGGCGCATCGGCGGTCCGGCTCACCGGCAACGAACTGGCCAATCAGCTTGCGGGTAACGCGGCCGGTAACGTGTTGAGCGGTGCCGCGGGCGACGACATCCTGTTCGGCCTGGACGGGGCGGATACGCTGCTGGGCGGTGACGGTCTCGATCGGCTCGATGGCGGGGCGGGGGCCGATACCATGGCCGGCGCTGCCGGCGACGACACCTATTACATCGACAATGCCGGCGACAAGGTGACGGAGTTGCTGTCGGCAGGCCGCGACCTCGCCTATGCCTATGCCGACTGGACCCTGGGCGCAGGCCAGGCGGTGGAAGCCGTCGTGGCCGCCGGCACCGCGGCCGTTGCCCTGACCGGCAATGAGCTGGCCAACCAGCTCAACGGCAACGATGCCGGCAATCGGCTGGATGGGGGCTTGGCGACGACCTGGTGTTCGGCCTCGCCGGCAACGACACGCTTTACGGTGGTGACGGCCGCGACCGCCTCGACGGCGGCACGGGCGCCGACACCATGTCGGGCGGTGCCGGCAACGACGTGTTCTATGTCGACAATGCCGGCGATCTGGTCCAGGAAGCCGTCGGCGGCGGCAGCGATTGGGTCTATGCCACAGCCTCGTGGCGCGCGACCGCCGGGGCGGAGATCGAAATCGTCCAGGCCTCGGGCACCGCGGCGATCGATCTCACCGGTACCGATCTGGTCGATCGCCTGCGCGGCAACACGGCGGCCAACACCCTCGATGGCGGCGCCGGCAACGACGTCTTGACCGGCAACGGCGGCAACGATCGCCTGATCGGCGGTGCCGGTCGCGACCAGGTCGATGGCGGGGCGGGCAGCGACACGATCCTGGGCGGCACCGGCGCCGATGTCTTCACCTTCGCCCTGGGCAATGGTCTTGACACGATCCAGGATTTCAACCGGGCGGAACTCGACAAGCTGCTGTTCTCGGGCTTCTCGACGGCGATCGATCCGACCAAGATCGGCTTTGCCGCGGCCGACGGCCTCCACCTCGACTTCGGCAATGGCGACGTGCTCGTTCTCGCCGGCATCACCAGCCTGCAATCGTCGGACTGGGCTTTCGCATGAGCGCGCAGGCTTGGCATCGTTGATTGCAGGGCGCACGCTGATCCTTCACAGGTAACGTTGTGGCTTACGTTTACGAAGGACAGGCGAATGGCCGGCAGGCTTGAAGGCAAGGTGGCGATCATCTCCGGTGGGGCGACCGGCATGGGCGGGGCCGCATCCCGGCTGTTCGCCGCGGAAGGGGCCAAGATCGCGATCATCGATCGCAACACCCTGGCGGCCGAGGAAGCCGTGGCGGCGATCGCGGCCGCGGGCGGCATCGCCCGGGCCTGGACCGCCGATGTTTCCGACGAGACGCAGGTGATCGCCGCGGTCGAGGGGGCAAGGGCTCACTTCGGCGCCGTCACCGTGCTCTTCAATCACGCCGGCAGCATCGTCATCAAGCCGTTCCTGGAGACCACGCTCGAGGAATGGGATCGGCTGCATGCCATCAATGTCCGCTCGATGTTCCTGATGACCCGCGCCGTCCTGCCGCAGATGATCGCGGCCGGCGGCGGCTCGATCGTCTGTACCTCCTCCACCTCGGCGGTGGCGGCGACCCCGATGGAGGTGCTCTACGACACCACCAAGGGGGCCTGCCACATGTTCGCCCGGGCGATCGCGGTCGAATTCCGCGACCGCAACATCCGCTGCAACGCCGTCTGCCCCGGGTTTGTTCGCACGCCGCACGGCCTGCGCGAAATCGAGGAATTGCAGCGCCTGGGCGTCGATGTCTCCGAAGCTGGCATCGCGCTCCTTCAGGGCCGCATCGGCGAGCCCGAGGAAGTGGCCAGGGCCGCCCTGTTCCTGGCCAGCGACGAGTCGAGCTTCGTCAACGGCACGCACCTGTTCGTCGACAACGGCTTCACCGCCGCCTGAAGGAATCTGAACCTCGGTATTGAAAAGCCACAGGCGCGGACGCTATGTGTGAGGCATAAACCCCGGCTTGCCGCCGGCGGTGGAGATTGCCGTTGTCCCAGAGCACCCCGCGTTTCGACTTCCTGCCCGAGTTCCTGCCCGGCTGGGTCTGGCTCGCCGGGGCCGGGCCGGGGGATCCGTCCCTGCTGACCCTGGGCGTCCATGACGCGCTGGGCCAGGCGGACGTGATCGTGCACGATGCCCTGGTGGGCGGCCAGATCCTGCGTTTTGCGCGGGCCGGCGTGCTGCTCGAATATGTCGGCAAGCGGGGCGGGCGGCCCTCCTGCCGCCAGGCGGACATCACCGAACGGATGATCGCCCTGGCCCGGTCGGGCAAGCGGGTGCTGCGCCTGAAAGGCGGCGACCCCTTCATGTTCGGCCGCGGCGGCGAGGAGGCGCAGGAACTGGCCCGTGCCGGCATTCCCTTCCGCGTCCTGCCCGGCGTGACCGCGGGGATCGGGGGCCTTGCCTATGGCGGCGTGCCGGCGACCCACCGCGACGTCAATTCCGCCATCACCTTCCTGACCGGCCATGATGCCGGCGGTGCGGTGCCCGACAAGCTGGATTGGGGCGCGATCGCCCGGGGCGCGCCGGTCCTGGTGATCTACATGGGGGTCAAGCACCTGGACGCGATTGCCACGCGGCTGATGGCCGGCGGCCGCCCCGGCAGCGAACCGGTCGCCGTCATCTCGGACGCGACCCTGCCCAGCCAGCAGGTCATCGAGACCACGCTGAGCGCCGCCGCCGCCGCGGTCGCCGCCGCCGGCCTGCACGCCCCGGCGATGATCGTGGTGGGCGAAGTGGTGCGCCTGCGCGCCGAACTCGACTGGCTGGGCCGCTTCGTCCTGCCCGCCGCCGCTGAGCGCCAGATCGTCGGCTGACGGGGCATCGCCTCAACGGCGATTTTCTAAATATAGGCACAACCAGAACCCGTCATGACCGGGCTTGTCCCGGTCATCCGCGTCGGGACGAGCCACATCTGTTGACGCAAGAGGCAGCTTGGCGACGTGGATGGCCGGGACTTCGCCCGGCCATGACGATTGATGGGAGGGATTACCCCCGCCGGCCGCGCCGCCCGGCGCGCCGGCCTGCCAATTGCGCGATCACGTCGCGTTTCTCGTCCGGGCTCATGAACAGCCAGGCCCCGATTTCGTCGGTCGAGCGCAGGCAGCCGGTGCACAGCCGTGTCACCGGGTCGAGCTTGCACACCTTGATGCAGGGGGAGGGGGGATCGTCGGGATCGGAAAACGCGGTACGGGCCATGATTGGCAAGACCTATCATTTTTTGTCTTGCCTGCCGATTCCGAACGGCCGATCACCCGATCACGGCTTCTTTTCATGGGCGGACGCGACGTAAACGTCACCCGCCTTGAATCAAGGCTTTCCGCCGCTATCATCCCTGTCAGCAGATGCCGGCGATAACCGGCACAAGAGGTGAGGAGTAATCCATGGACCTGTCATTCAGTGCGGCCGACCTCGCATTCCGCGACGAGGTACGGGCGTTCATCGCCGAGAATTACCCGGCCGACATCAAGGCGCGTTTCGACGCCGGGGTGGAGCCGCTGAAGGAGGATTTCGTCCGCTGGCAGAAGATCCTGCACGCCAAGGGCTGGGTCGCTCCCGCCTGGCCCAAGGAATACGGCGGCACCGGCTGGACCTCGACCCAGCGCTACATCTTCCAGGAAGAACTGGGCGCCGCGAACACGCCGGGCATCATTCCCTTCGGCCTCGCCATGGTCGGGCCGGTGATCTACACCTTCGCGACCGAGGCCCAGAAGCAGCGCTTCCTGCCGCGCATCCTCTCGTCCGACGACTGGTGGTGCCAGGGCTATTCCGAACCCGGCTCGGGGTCCGACCTTGCCTCGCTCAAGACCAAGGCCGTGCGCCAGGGCGACAAATACATCGTCAACGGCTCCAAGACCTGGACCACCATGGCCCAGTTCGCCGACTGGATCTTCTGCCTGGTGCGCACCGACAGCACGGTGAAGCAGCAGGAAGGCATCTCGTTCCTGCTGATCGACATGAAGGCGCCCGGCATCACCGTGCGCCCGATCATCACCATGGACGGCGGTCACGAGGTCAACGAGGTCTTCCTCGATAACGTCGAGGTGCCGGTCGAGAATCTGATCGGCCAGGAAGGCCAGGGCTGGACCTATGCCAAGTTCCTGCTTGGTCATGAACGCTCCGGCATCGCCGCGGTCAGCCGCTCCAAGAAGGGCATCGCCCGCCTGCGCGCCATCGCCAAGGCCGAGACCATCGATGGCCAGCCGCTGATCGAGGACGACAGCTTCCTGCGCAAGGTGAACGAGCTCGAGATCGACCTCACCGCGCTCGAATACACCGAGCTGCGCACCCTGGCCCGCGAGAGCCAGGGCAAGGGCCCGGGCCCTGAATCCTCGATCCTCAAGATCAAGGGCACCGAGATCCAGCAGGCGATCACCGAACTGGCGGTCGAGGCGGCGGGCTACTACGCCATGCCGTTCAATCGCCGGGCCATGGACGGTGCCAACGAGCCGACGGTCGGCCCCAGCTATGCCGCCTTCGTGGCGCCCAGCTACTTCAACATGCGCAAGACGTCGATCTATGGCGGGTCGAACGAAATCCAGAAAAACATCATCGCCAAGATGGTATTGGGGCTTTAAGGGCGGAAATCACCATGGATTTTTCTTACAGCGACGAGCAGAAGCTGCTGATCGACAGTGTCGAGCGCTTCGTGCTGGACGATTACGACTTCGACACCCGCAAGGCCATCTTGAAGTCCGAGGACGGTTTCCGCCGCGACCTGTGGCAGCAGTTCGGCGACCTGGGCTGGCTGGCCGTGCCCTTCGCGGAGGAGGACGGCGGCCTGGGCGGTTCGGCGGTCGAGACCATGATCATCATGGAAGCCTTCGGCAAGGGCCTGGTGGTGGAACCCTACCTGTCCACCGTGGTGCTGGCCGGCGGCCTGCTGAAGGTTGGCGGCACGCCCGACCAGAAGGCGGCGATCCTGCCCGAACTGATGGCCGGCAGCCTGCTGGCTGCGGTCGGCTATGCCGAACCCACCTCGCGCTTCAACTTGAGCGACGTCTCGACCAAGGCCGAGAAGGCGGGCGAGGGGTGGAAGCTGTCAGGTCATAAATCGGTGGTCCTGCACGGCCCCATGGCCGACAAGATCATCGTCTCGGCCCGCACCTCAGGTACCCAGCGCGACGAGAAGGGCATCACCCTCTTCATCGTCGATGCCGGGGCCAAGGGCGTCACCCGCCGCGACTATCCGACCGTCGACGGCCTGCGCGCGTCGGAAGTGACGCTCGAAGGCGTCGAGGTAGGGGAAAGTGATGTGGTCGGTCCCGTCGACGGCGGCTTCGAACTGCTGGAGCAGGTGGTCGACGAAGCCATCGCGGCGATCTGCGCCGAGGCGGTGGGCGCCATGGAAAAGCTCTACAAGACCACGATCGAGTACGCCCGCACCCGCGTGCAGTTCGGCCAGCCGATCGGCCGCTTCCAGGTCATCCAGCATCGCCTGGTCGACATGTACATGGCCTATGAGCAGGCCAAGTCGATGGCCCTGATGGCCAACCTGAAGCTGACCGCCCCGCGCGACGAGCGCCGCAAGGCGATCTCGGCCGCCAAGGTCCAGATCGGCAAGTCGGGCCGCCTGGTCGGCCAGCAGGCGGTGCAGATCCACGGCGGCATGGGCATGACCGACGAGCTCAACGTCGGCCACTACTTCAAGCGCCTGACCATGATCGACACCCTGTTCGGCAATGTCGATCACCACCTCAAGCGTTACGCGACGCTTTGAATGAGCAAGGCGCCACCCCGGCGGTCCGGGGTGACGCCTTAGTCATTTGGGCCATTGCCCGGCCGGCCAATCACGGGCGGTGTGGATGATGTGCAGGATGACGAGGCCCCCGTCCTCCTCCGTCGGGTCATCCACCAGGGCGTAGGCGACGATGAGACGGGTGCCGCGGACAGATTTTTCGTAGGTACCTTCGACACGTCCCCGGCGCCCTGTCGGCATCTCGGCAAGGCGATGAACAGCGTCGAGGACACGATTGGCGATCAGTTCAGCCGCGAATGGATCTTTGGTGCCGACATACTCGATTTGCGTATACCAATCCGCGCGGGCCTCCTTGGTCCAGATGGCCCGCCTCAAGCATGCTTCCTCTTGGCTGCTTCAATGATCTCCCTGACTTCAGCCATGACTTGTTCGTGCGGCACCGTGCGTCCGGCCTCCATGTCTTCGAGGCCGCGCTTGATGCTGGCGACGATCGCCAATTCCCGATCGACGTAGTGTTCGACGGCTTCCGCCGCCAAATAGGATTTGGAGCGATCCGTGTCGATGGCGAGTTGATCGAGCTTGTCTTTGACCGACTGCGGCAATCGAATCGTCAGGGTGGTGCTCTCCGACATGACGAACTCCTGTGCATATGTACACAAGCTATCACAAATGGGGCGTGGCTGTAGCACCCTTGGCGCCCTCGCTACCCCAAGGCTATGGTTGATCCCTCCCCCTCGGCCCGGACCGGAGTCGACCTTGACCTATAGCCCGCCTGAACCTGTCGTTGCCGATGAAGACATCGCCGCCCTGACCGACGCCTATTTCCGTCGCACCCGGCGGGTGGTGGAGAAATTCGGCGACACGCAGGTCACCTATGCCGTGTTCATGCGCCGGCCGGTGATCTTCACGGCCAAGCCGATGATCGACTGGCTGGAGGCGGTGGCCGCGACGCGGGGTACAAGTTTTCAGATCGAGCCGCAATATGCCGAGGGTGACTGGGTCGGGGCGGGCGAGCCGCTGATCTATCTGTCCGGCTCGTTCGTTGCCCTGGTGGAACTGGAAACCCTCTACCTCCAGAAGCTGGGGGCGGCCTGTGTCGCCGCCTACAATGCCTATTCCATGTGCTGCGAATTGCCCAAGGTCGGCTTCCTGGCCATGGATGCCCGCCACACCACGGGGCCGGAGATGATGGCGCTGATGGCCTATGCGGCTTCCGTCGGCTCGGCCGCGGCGCGCAAGGCGGTGGGCGCGACCGGCTTCATCGGCTCCGCCAATGGCGCCACCGCGCATTTCTTCGGCCAGAAGGATGGTCTGGGCACCATGCCCCATGCCCTGATCGGCTATGCCGGCTCGACCCTGCGCGCGGCCGAGATGTTCGTCGAGGCCAATCCCGGCGTGCCGCTGACCATCCTGTCCGACTATTTCGGCCGCGAGACCACCGACACGATCGAGGTCTGCCGGCGCTTCTCCGAAATGGCGGCAGCGGGCAACCTCTCCGTGCGCCTGGATAC
Source organism: Oleomonas cavernae (assembly GCF_003590945.1). Taxonomy (NCBI): domain Bacteria; kingdom Pseudomonadati; phylum Pseudomonadota; class Alphaproteobacteria; order Acetobacterales; family Acetobacteraceae; genus Oleomonas; species Oleomonas cavernae. The sequence continues at coordinate 483,891 of NZ_QYUK01000011.1, forward strand.
CCACGGCGGCCGCTTCCTCGAAGGCCTCGACCCCCAGGCGAGCTACGACGTGCTCGACCGCCACGTGCCCAATTCCTTCCGCCAGTACCGGACCGAGCAGGAGCTGAAATGGCTGGTCGGCACCGGCGTCTCCGCCGCCGCGATCTTTCGCACGCGCGAGGCCCTGGATGCGGCAGGCTTCCCCAAGGTGAAGATCGTCGCCTCGTCGGGCTTCGGCCCGGCCAAGTGCAAGGTCATGGCCAGCGTCCATGCCCCGATCGACCTGGTCGGCACCGGCTCCTACCTGCCCGAGGATTGGCGCGAGACCTATGCCACCTCGGACATCATCCGCTACGGCGATCGTGACTCGGTGAAGATCGGCCGCGAGTTCCTGCTGCGAAGGCGCGATTGAGGGGCTGGCAACAGCGGAGTGCGTCCTTCGAGACGCCGCCGTTGGCGGCTCCTCAGGATGAGGAGAATCTTGTTGGCAAAACAGATTTCCTCATCCTGAGGAGCGACCTGCAAGGTCGCGTCTCGAAGGACGCAGGATATCTCCCCCGGCCTAGCGGTCGAAATCGCGGTGCAGGTCGTGGACCACCACGCTGCAGCCGTCGGCCGGCTTCTGCAGCCAGTCGGGCCGCATCAGGGTGCGCTTGGTATCGTCATAGCCGGATTTCCAATGCTCCAGCATCGAGGTATGCGAGAACTCGTAATCCTTGGCGCTGCCCTCGTAGCTCTTCTGCTGATAGATCAGGTGGGCGATGTTCACCGGCGGCATGTTGGTGACCTCGGCGATCAGCGCTTCGTCTTCGGGGTCGCGCAGCTCGGGCGGGATCTTGGCCAGCGACTTGGCGACGCGCACGCGAAAGTCGTGAATACGGCGGTAGCTGTCGGTGGTGAACCGGGTGCGGCTGGAATAGGTGATATCCTTGTGCCGGCCCATGACATCGCGCATGTCGCGCGGCAGCGTGCCGTTGGCGTTGAACAGGTCGACCTGGAACGCCAGGGTGGACAACCGCTTCTCCTGGCTCAGCAGGTAGAGCAGGGGGGTGTTCGAGACGATGCCGCCGTCCCAGTAGTAGTCGCCGTCGATCAGGATCGGCGGGAAGGCCGGCGGCAGCGCGCCCGAAGCCATGATATGCTCGGGCCCGATGGTTTCCTTGCGGTTGTCGAAGAACAGGAAATTGCCGGTCCTCACATTGACCGCCCCGACGGAAAAGAACACGCCGTCATTGTTCAGCAGGTCGAAATCGATCACCCGCAACAGGGTCTCGCGCAGGGGGCTGGTGTCATAGAAACTGGTCGCGCCTTCGGCGCCGCGCGGCAGCAGCCAGGGATTGACCGGCCGGGGCTCGAAGAAGCCGGGCTGGCCCTGGCCCATGGTAATCATGGAACTCCACTGGTTGCGCCAGGCCCGGAACATGTCGCCGTCGGGGGTATAGAGCCAGATCTTGCGGCCCGAGATCAGCTCCCAGAATTCGCGCAGGCGCTTCACCCGCTTCTCGGGCGGGTTGCCGGCGATGATCGCCGAATTGATGGCGCCGATCGAGACCCCCGACAGCCAGTTGGGATGCAGGTCGGCCTCGGCCAGGGCTTCATAGACGCCCGCCTGATAGGCCCCAAGCGCACCGCCGCCCTGGAACACCAGCGCGACCCGATCATAGGAGCCGCCGATTTCCGTAAGCGCCGCCTTGACGTGCGGAATCTCTTTTCTGCTGCGCATGACCGTCACTCCCCGGCCGCGATGGCCAGTACCGGCACCTTGTCGGCCATGTAGTCATGGGCGATCTTGCCCAGGCCCAGGGTCAGGTCGGCCAGGATGTGGCTGGCCCCGATCACCCGCTTCACCGGCAAGGCAGCGACGTTGGCGATGGCGTGCGGGGTCAGGCTCAGGGCGGCGGGCCCGGTCCAGGCGCCCTTCAGGGTGATATCCTCCAGGTAATACTCGACCAGCTCGCAGATCCGGTGCGAGCCGTCGACATGGGGGATGATCTTCAGGAGGAAGCTGGGTTCGCGCAGGCTGTCCATGACCGTGTCGTTGTTCAGCGCCCGGTGCTTGTAGCCCATGGTCGCCACCGCGCATTGGATCGAGCCGTAGTTGAGGGTGCCGACGAAGACATCCTTCTCCACCCGCATGCTGGGCTTGGCGTATTTCTTGGGGAAGCCCCACAGTTCGCGGCCGCCGGCGATCGGCGCCTCGTCGTCCAGGTACATGGAATGGACATAGCCGCCCTTGCGGCCCTCGAAGGTCACCGGAATCACCTGCCCGGTCTCGGTGTAGTCGCCGAAGCCCGTCGAATCCGGCATGCGGATGAACTCGTATTTGACGATGGGCTCGGTCACCTCCAACGGTTCCGGCACCACGGCACGCAGCGCGTCGATGTCGGTTTCGTAGGTGATGATCATATATTCCCGGTTGATGAAACGGTAGGGGCCGGGCGGAAACGACGGGTTGGTCAGCGGCATCGCAAAAGCCTGCCGGCGGACGTCAGCAATATCCATCACTACGCTCCTTGAACAGCGGCGCGCGCCCTCGAACGGCCGTGTTGTGCAGTGCAGAATATAGTGACAGGCCGCCATTGCACAGCCATGACGGCAAGGCAGCCATGCCGCATGGGCGGTTTTCAGGTGTGCGCCGCTCGGCGATGGTGCCGATCATGGCTGTCGATCTTACGCCGCCCTCGGCGGGCGCCGACCGGGTTTCACCCGCACCGCTCGATCACAAAACCATCCGGATGATCATCCTCGGCATCCTGCTGGCGATGCTGCTGGGTGCGCTCGATCAGACCATCGTGGCAACGGCGCTGCCGACCATCGGCCGCGACCTGGCCGATGTGGGCGACCTGCCCTGGGTGGTCACCGCCTATCTGCTGACCTCGACGGCCGCCGTGCCGCTCTACGGCAAGCTCAGCGACATCCACGGCCGGCGATCGATGATGCTGATCGCCATCAGCCTGTTCGTGCTGGGCTCGATCGCCTGCGCGCTCGCCCCCAACATGCTGGTCCTGATCCTCATGCGCGGCCTCCAGGGCCTGGGCGGCGGCGGCTTGATCTCGCTGGCACAGACCATCGTCGCCGATGTGGTGTCGCCCAAGGAGCGCGGCCGTTACCAGGGCTATATCGCCGGCGTCTTCGCCTTCTCCTCGATCGGCGGGCCGGTCCTGGGCGGCATCATCGCCGAACACCTGCATTGGTCGGTGATCTTCTGGCTGAACCTGCCGCTGGGCGCCGTCGCCTTCTTCATGACCGACCGGGTGCTGCGGCAACTGCCGCGCCACGACCGCCGCCACAGGCTCGACGTCCTGGGCGGCGTGCTGATGGTTGTGGCGACGGTCACCTTGCTCCTGGCGCTGACCTGGGGCGGGGTCGATTTCCCCTGGGATTCGCCGCGCATCCTGGGCCTGTTCGCGGCCTCTGCCCTGCTGTGGGCGGGTTTCGTCTGGCGGGTGGCGACGGCCAGCGAACCGTTCCTGCCGCTCTCCATCCTGCTCAACCCGGTGGTGCGTGACGCGGTGATCGCCGCCTTCTTCGTCATGGGCACCCTGATCGGCCTGTCGATCTTTGTGCCGATCTATCTTGAATCGGTGCACCGCCTCAGCGCCTCGGCCTCCGGCCTGATCCTGATCGCCCTGATGGGCGGCGTGGTGGTCGGTGCGTCGTCCACCGGCCAGATCATGGGCCGGATCACCCACTACAAGCGCCTGCCGCTGGCGGGGCTCAGCATGACCGTGGTGATGTTCGGCCTGATCGCGCTGTTTCCCGGCTCCCTGCCGCTCTGGACCCTGATCGCCTTGCTGGCGATCGGCGGCATGGGCATGGGCACGGCCCTGCCGGTGACCACCGTCGCGATCCAGAATGCCGTGCCGCTGCACCAGTTGGGCACGGCCACGGGGGCGGCCAACTTCTTCCGCTCGCTGGGCAGTGCCCTGATCGTGGCCGGCTTCGGCGCGATCTTCTTCACCAGCATCGGCGGCCACGGCGCCAGCCTGCAACTCGACACCTTGGGCGCCGAAATCGCCACCCGCGGCGGCGACCTCGGCCAAATCTTCGGCTGGGTCTTCGGCGCCGCCACCGCGGGCATGGCGATCGGCCTGGGCTTTCTCGCCCGGATGGAAGAACTCCCCTTGCGCAGCAGCGTAAAAGCCGAACCCGCCGCGGCGGAGTGAACCGCCCCCCGCCGTCATTCCGGCGAAGGCCGGAATCCATGGCAGGGGCAGGCGAGAGCAGGGGCGCCAGGCTGGGTTGCCGTCTCCCCCTGCATGTCGATGGATTCCGGCCTTCGCCGGAATGACGATGACGGTTCCTTACAGCTTCACCACCATCTTGCCCGTGTTCGCCCCCTTGAAGAGCGCCAGGAAGGCGTCGGGGGTGTTTTCGATGCCCTCGTAGACGGTCTCGCGGAACTTGATCTTCCCCGTGGCGACCAGGGGCGCCACTTCGGCCAAGAACTCGGGCAGGTGCTGCCAGTAGTCGACGACGATGAAGCCGCGGATGTTGATGCGCTTGGGCACCACCAGCATGATCGCGCGCGAGCCTTCGGGCGGTTCGGTCGCATTGTACTGGGCGATCATCCCGCACACCGCCACGCGGCCGTGCAGCTTCATGTTGATCAGGGCGGCATCGAACTGCGGCCCGCCGACATTCTCGAAATAGACGTCGATGCCCTTGGGCGCCAGGCGGCCCAGGGCCTGCACCGGGTCTTCCGTGCGGTAGTCGAAGGCGCCGTCGAAGCCCAGTTCGTCGGTCAGCCAGGCCACCTTGTCCGGCCCGCCGGCCGAGCCGATGGCCGTGCAGCCCTTGACCTTGGCCAGCTGCCCGACCAGCGAGCCCACGGCGCCGGCGGCGCCCGAGACGAAGACGGTCTCGCCCGGCTGGGCCAGGCCCACCTTGTTCAACCCCGCCCAGGCGGTGAGGCCGGGCATGCCCAGCACGCCCAGATAGGCCGACGGCGGGACGATGGCGGCGTCGATCTTCTGGGCGCCCGCCGCCGGCAGCAGTGCCCATTCACGCCAGCCGGCATTGTGCAGCACCCAGTCGCCGGGCTTCAGCGAAGGGTCGTTGGCGGTTACTACCTCGCCCACGGCGCCGCCTTCCAGCGGCTGGCCGATCTGGAAGGGCGGGACGTAGGACTTGGCATCGTTCATGCGGCCCCGCATATAGGGGTCGACCGACAGGAAGCGGTTGCGGATCAGCACCTCGCCGGCACCGGGCGCCGGCATCGCGACGGCTTCCAGGCGGAAATTCTCAGGGACAGGTGCGCCCTTGGGCCGGCTGGCCAGGACGATCTGATGGCTCTTCTCGCTCATGGTTCCCTCCCTCAGGCCGCGTCGGCGATCTTGACGATCAGCTTGCCGATATTGCCGCCGTCGAACAGCATGTTCAGGGTCTCGGGCGCCGTCTCCAGGCCGTCGACCACCGTCTCCTGCGCTTTCAACTTGCCCTCCAGCAGCCACTGCGCCAGTTGCATGCTGCCTTCGATATAGCGGTCCTTGAAATCGAGGACGATGAAGCCCTGCAACTTGATGCGTTTCATCAGGAACGGGGTCAGGTCGTAGCGCGGCGGGTTGGCGTCGTTATAGGTCGAGATCATGCCGCACAGGGGCATGCGGCTGAACAGGTTCATGCGCTCGACCACCGCCTCCATGATCTCGCCGCCCACATTCTCGAAATTGACATCGACGCCGTCGGGCGTGGCGGCCTTCAGCTGCTCGCGCCAGTCGGCCGCCTTGTAATCGACGGCGGCGTCGAAGCCCAGTTCCCGGGTCAGGAAATCGCATTTCTTCTTGCCGCCGGCGATGCCCACCACACGGCAACCCTTGATCTTGGCGATCTGGCCGACAACCGTGCCCACGGCGCCGGCCGCGGCCGAGACGACGACGGTATCGCCCGCCTTGGGCTGGCCCAGCTCGATCAGGCCGAAATAGGCGGTGAGGCCGGTCATGCCGCAAGCGCCCATCAGCGCGGTCATCGGGATCGGCAGGCCCTGGGGGATGACCGTGGGCGGGAACAACTCGCCCGGCGCCCCGATCAGGCAGTAATCCTGCCAGCCCAGCAGGCCGTTGACCGTATCGCCCACCTGGTAGTCGGGGTTGTTGGAGGCGACGATGGTACCCACCCCGCCGCCCCGCATGACCTCGCCCAGGGCGACGGGAGGCAGGTACTGGTCCATGTCGGACATCCAGATGCGGTTGGTCGGATCCAGCGACAGATAAAGGTTGCGCGCCACCGCCTGGCCCGGGCCGGGGGTGGGGACGGGGGCCTCCACCAGGTCGAAATCGTCGCGGGTCACGCGGCCCACCGGGCGGCGCTTCAAACGGAACTGGCGATTCATGGGCACTCTCCTCCTTGTCGTTGGCGCAGACGATAGACCGAATAGCAGGGACGACAAATGTGTGCGTTGCGAGGGTGCCATTCGATCGCTAATGCTCATGTCATGACCGACCGCCTGTGCCTCACCCTTGCCCAGATCGACTTCACCGTCGGCGACATCGCCGGCAATGTCGCCAAGATCCGCGCCGCCCGCGTCCATGCCGCGGCACAAGGCGCCGACCTGCTGGTCACCACCGAATTGTCGGTCACCGGCTACCCGCCCGAGGATCTGGTGCTGAAGCCGGCCTTCGTGGCCGATGCCCGCGCCGCGGTCGAGGCCCTGGCGCTGGAGACCGCCGACGGCGGCCCGGCGATGCTGGTCGGCACCCCCTGGGTCGAGGACGGCAATCTGCACAATGCGGTGGCGCTGCTCGACGGCGGCCTGATCGCCGCCCTGCGCTTCAAGGTCGACCTGCCCAATTACGGCGTGTTCGACGAGAAGCGCGTCTTCGTGCCGGCCCGGATGCCGGCCCCGGTCATCTTCCGCGGGGTGCGCCTGGGCCTGCCGATTTGCGAGGATGTCTGGACCCCGGCGGTCTGCGCACCCTTGGCCGAACAGGGGGCAGAGATCTTCATCGTGCCCAACGGCAGCCCCTTCGAGGCCGACAAGGATGACGTCCGCATCGATCTGGTGCGCGACCGCGTGGCCGAGACCGGCGTGCCCATGATCTATGTGAACCAGGTCGGTGGCCAGGACGAACTGGTGTTCGACGGGGCGAGCTTTGGCGTCGGTGCCGATGGCGGAAAGCTGTTCCAGATGCCGATCTTCGCCGAGGCGATGGCGACCATCGAACTGCATCGGCTGAAGAACGGCTGGGCCTGCGCCGGCGGCCCCCATGTCGAACTGCCGGAGGGGCTCGGCCAGATCTATGGCGCCATGGTCCTGGGCCTGCGCGACTACGTGACCAAGAACCGCTTCCCCGGCGTGGTGCTGGGCCTCTCGGGCGGTATCGATTCGGCGATTTCGGCGGCGGTGGCGGTCGATGCCCTGGGCGCCGACCGGGTCTGGTGCGTCATGCTGCCGTCGCGCTATACCGGCAGCGAGAGCCTGGAGGACGCCGCCGAATGCGCGCGCCTGCTGGGCATCCGCCTGGACGAGATCGGGATCGAGCCGGCGGTAGGCGCCTTCACCCAGATGCTGGGACCCATGTTCAACGGGCGCAAACCCGACATTACGGAAGAAAACATCCAGTCGCGCGCCCGCGGCCTCACCTTGATGGCGCTGTCCAACAAGTTCGGCCACATGGTCATGACCACGGGCAACAAGTCCGAAGTGTCGGTCGGCTATGCCACGCTCTATGGCGACATGTGCGGCGGCTATTCGGTCTTGAAGGACCTGTACAAGACCACGGTCTTTGCCCTGTCCGAGTGGCGCAACAAGCACAAGCCCGACGGCGCGCTCGGCCCTGATGGCCCGGTGATGCCCCAGCGGGTGATCACCAAGCCGCCCACGGCGGAATTGCGCGAAAACCAGAAGGACCAGGACAGCCTGCCGCCCTACGAGGTGCTGGACGACATCCTCCAGGCCCTGGTCGAGGACGAGATGGCGTTCGAGGAGGTGGTCGCCCGCGGCCACGACCCGGCCACCGTGCGCCGGATCGAGCACCTGCTATACGTTGCCGAATACAAGCGCCGGCAAGCCGCGCCGGGGGTGAAGATCGGCCGCAAGCTGTTCGGCCGCGACCGCCGCTACCCCATCACCAACGGCTTCCGCGACGCCCATTGAAGGCTTGCTTCCCGGCGCCTTGCTCCTAAAACACTGTCGTCACCCCGGACTTGATCCGGGGTCCATGGTGGTGCGAGGCTGACTATCGCAGCTTTTTAAATGGCTTCCGTGCGTTTCTGCGATGGATTCCGGCTTTCGCCGGAATGACGAGCGGGACGGGACGCTTTCTACGGGCAGTGTGATTCGAAATGGATGAAACAGAATATCTCTTGTCCAACCCGGCGAACCGGCGCCGGCTGGATCAGGCTATTGCGGAACTTAACCGCGGTGCCGGGGTGATCCTGACGCCTGAAGAATGGGATAGGATAACGAAAAGCACCGGGGAGGTCGCTGAAGCGATGCCCTCGCCCAACAAGGCCGAGTAACACCTCCTTGACCATTCACGTTCGTTTCGCGCCCAGCCCGACGGGCCGGCTGCATGTCGGCAATGCCCGCATCGCCCTGGTGAACTGGTTGTTTGCCCGGGCGCAGGGCGGGCAGTTCATGTTCCGCCTCGATGATACCGATACCGAACGCTCTACCGCCGAGTTCGCGGCGGGGATCGAGGAAGATCTGCGCTGGCTGGGCCTGGCCTGGGACAGCTTTGCCCGCGAGAGCGACCGCATGGCGCGCTATGCCCGGGCGGTCGAGGATCTGAAGGCGGCCGGCCGGCTCTACCCGGCCTGGGAAACCGCGGAGGAACTGGACCTCAAGCGCAAGCTGCAGATCGCCCAGCACCGCCCGCCGGTCTATGACCGGGCGGCGTTGAACCTCGGCGCAGCCGACCATGAACGGCTGACCGCCGAGCGCGGCCCGCCGCATTGGCGCTTCAAGCTGGACGGCCGCCGGGTGACCTGGAGCGACCTGGTAAAGGGCGAGACCGTGGTGGATACGGCGTCGCTGTCCGATCCGGTGCTGATCCGCGCCGACGGCCGGCCGCTCTATACCCTGACCTCGGTGGTCGATGACATCGATTTCGCCATCAGCCACGTCATCCGGGGCGAGGACCACGTCACCAATACCGGCGTGCAGATCGAATTGTTCGAGGCCCTGGGCGGGGCGGTGCCGGGCTTCGGCCACCTGTCGCTGCTGGTCGATGCCAGTGGCGCCGGCCTGTCCAAGCGCACCGGTTCGCTCTCGCTGGGCTCATTGCGCGAACAGGGGATCGAGCCCTTGGCCGTGAACGGCCTGCTGGCCCGGCTGGGCACGGCTGACCCCGTGGAGCCGGTGGCCACGCTGGAATCGCTGATCGACGGCTTCGATATCGGCCGCTTCGGCAAGGCGCCGGCGCGCTTCGATCCGGCCGAACTGGCGGCCCTCTCGGCCCGCACCCTGCACCTGCTGTCCTTCGAGGCGGTGCGGGACCGCCTGCCCGAAGGGGCGAGCGAGGCCTTCTGGCACGCCGTGCGCGGCAACCTGGCGACGCTGGCCGAGGCTGCCGTGTGGTGGCAGGTGGTGACCGGGCCGCTCGCCGTGCCGGCTATCGACGACGCCGCGGCGGTGCTGGCCGCTGCCGCACAGATGCTGCCTCCCGGCCCGCATGACGAGACGGTCTGGTCGACCTGGACCAAGAGCATCGGCGCCGCGACCGGGGTCAAGGGCAAGGCCCTGTTCCTGCCCCTGCGCCTGGCGCTGACCGGCCAGGACCATGGCCCTGAAATGCGAGTACTGCTGCCCCTGATCGGCGAAAACGAGCTTCGTCGCCGGTTGAACACGGCCCTGGGTAAATAGGAATAGCTGATCGATAGGGAAGATCTGCCCCAGATGGTATAAGGAAAAATCAAGGAAACCGTGGCTTTCTCGGGGGGCGAGATGGTCGCGGCTGTGGGGGATGGTGCCTGTATGAGCCTGCGTGATCAGGGCAAGTCGGTTGAGGAGCGTGCCGTCAGGCCCATGCGAACGGCCATTGCCGCGGCCGGCTTCGCGTTCTTGATCACCAACGCGGTTTTTCTGCTGCTGGTGGTGTTTCTGCGCCACCAGATCGAGCGTGAAACCGACATCGTCGGGCAATTCCTGGCCGCCCATCTCGCCGATGGCGCCAGGGACCTCGACGACCAGCCCGCCACCGGAAAAATTCTGGCCCTGAGTTCGGTCTCCGCGCCCTTGCCCGACGGCGAGCCCACGGCCTGCACCGAACGGCTGGCGGCCTGGTACAGTGCCCAGTTTCCCGATGGCGACCAGACCGGGATTGCCGCCTTCGTCCGGCCGATCTGCCAGGGCAGGGTGGCCAATGTCGGCTACGGCCGCCGCTTCGGGGTGGTGGATGTGCTGATCCGCCGGGCCGGCCCCACCGGCCAGATCATGGTCGATGCGGTCACCGTCCGGCGCAGTGATTTGAGCGCGGTGGATCTGGTCGTGCAGAATCCGCGCCTGCCGGTGGTCGCCGCCGTCGTCGCCCTGCTGGCCGGGATCTTCGCCTATTTCATGCGCCGGCAGCCCTATCGGCTTTATCTCGCCGCCCGGCAGAACGCGGCGACCGACGGGCTTTCCGGCGTGCTGCGGCGCGAGGAGTTTTTCGCCGGCGCCGAGGAACTGGTCCGGGATGCACGGTTGAACAGCCATGCCGTCAGCCTGCTGGCACTCGACATCGACCATTTCAAGTCGGTCAACGACCGGTTCGGCCATGCCGCCGGCGACGAGGTGATCCGCATCTGCGGCAACCTGATCAGCGCCACGGTGCGCGGCGGCGACCTGGTAGGCCGGATCGGCGGCGAGGAGTTCATGGTGCTGCTGCCCGATCTGCCCAAATTCATCGGTGCCGAGGTGGCGGACCGCCTGCGCAAGCGCATCAAGTCCCATGGCTTCGCCTTCGGCGACGAAACCTTCTTTGCCACGGTCAGCATCGGCGTCTCGTCCATGATGCAGGCGGACACCCTGCAAACCCTGGCCGAGCGGGCCGATCGGCGGCTCTACCAGGCCAAGCGGACAGGCCGGAACCGGGTCGTCTGGGAAGACGAGGACAATTTCGACTATTGAGTGCCCGCGGGCGCATTGCTGGCCGGCCGTCGGCTGGATGGACCGGCTTGATCCGATCTGCTAATCCCTGTGCCCTCAATCGGAGGACGACGGGTGGCACTGGTTCTGCATAACGGCGCGACGGGCAAGCGGGAAGAATTTGTCCCCCTACGGCACGATTCGGTCGGCATGTATGTCTGCGGGCCGACCGTCTACGACTTCGCCCATATCGGCAATGCGCGGCCCGTCATCGTCTTCGACGTGCTCTACCGCCTGCTGAAGCGCCGCTACGCGACCGTCCACTATGTCCGCAACATCACGGACATCGACGACAAGATCAACGCCCGGGCCAAGGCCTCGGGCGAGCCGATTTTGGCGATTACCGCGCGCACCACTGCCGCCTTCCACGAGGACATGGCCGCCCTGGGGGCGCTGCCGCCCGATGCCGAGCCGCGGGCCACCAGCCATATTCCGCAGATGATCGCCATGATCGAGCGGCTGATCGAGCGCGGCTTCGCCTATGTCGCCGCGGGCCACGTCCTGTTCAACGTGCCGGCCAAGGCGGACTACGGCAAGCTGTCGAACCGCAGCCGGGACGAGTTGATCGCCGGCGCCCGCATCGACGTGGCGCCCTACAAGCGCGATGCGGCGGACTTCACCCTGTGGAAGCCGTCGGACGCCGAGACCCCGGGCTGGGACAGCCCCTGGGGCCGCGGCCGGCCCGGCTGGCACATCGAGTGCAGCGCCATGAGCCTGGCGCAGTTGGGCAAGACCTTCGACATTCACGGCGGCGGCCGCGACCTGGTCTTTCCCCATCACGAGAACGAGGTCGCCCAGTCGGAAGCGGCCAATGGCGCGCCCTTCGTGCGCTATTGGGTGCATAACGGCTTCCTGACCGTGAACGGCGAGAAAATGTCCAAGAGCCTGGGCAATTTCATCATCGTCCGCGACGCCCTGAAGCAGGCGCCGGGCGAGGCCCTGCGCCTCAACATGCTCTCGACCCATTACCGTGCGCCGATGGACTGGAACGACGACGGCATCGCCCGCGCCCGCCTGGCGCTCGACCGCTGGTACGGCCTGATCGAGAAGGCCGAGGTGCATTGGGGCCGGTCGATCACGCCCGATACGCACCTGCCGGCCGGGGTCGAGGCGGCGCTGGACGACGACCTGAACACGCCCCAGGCGATCGCGGAGATGCACCAGATCGCCAACGCCGCCTTCCAGTGCGGCACCGAGGATGCCCTGGTGCCCGCCGCCGCCGCCCTGAAGGCCGCGGGCCTGGTGCTGGGCATCCTGCAGGATGAGGCACATCACTGGTTCCGCTGGCAGCCCCGGGGGGCGGACGGCCTGGACGAGGCCGCGATCGAGGCGGCGATCGAAGCGCGCAAGGCCGCGCGCAAGGCCAAGGATTTTGCGCAGGCCGATCGCATCCGCGACGACCTCGTCGCCCGGGGGATCGTTCTCGAGGACGGCCCCGCGGGCACCAAGTGGAAACGGGTATCATGAGCCGGGAACGCCTTTATCTCTTCGACACCACCCTGAGGGACGGCGCGCAGACGCGCGGCGTCGATTTCTCGGTCGAGGACAAGCGTGCCATTGCCATTGCCCTGGACAAGATCGGCGTCGACTACGTCGAGGGCGGCTGGCCCGGCGCCAACCCGACCGATACCGCCTTCTTCGCCGATCCGCCGGCCCTGAAACGTGCCACCTTCACCGCCTTCGGCATGACCAGGCGGCCCGGGCGCAGCGCCGACAACGATCCGGGCCTCGCCGGCCTGACCGGCACGGCGGCGCCGGCCATCTGCATCGTCGGCAAGTCGTGGGATTTCCAGGTCAAGGTCGCCCTCGACATCCCGCTGCACGAGAATGTCGAAATCATCGGGGACTCGATCGCCCACCTCGCCGCCAAGGGGCGCGAGGCGATGCTCGATGCCGAGCATTTCTTCGATGGTTACAAGGCCAACCCGGCCTATGCGATGGAATGCATCCGCGCCGCCTGGGCCGCAGGCGCCAAGTGGGTGGTGCTGTGCGATACCAATGGCGGCACGCTGCCCCACGAGGTCGAGCGGATCGTGGCCGATGTGGCCGATGCGGTGCCCGGCATCCGGCTTGGCATTCATGCCCATAACGACACCGAGAATGCGGTGGCCAATTCGCTGGCGGCGATCCGTTCGGGCGCGCGCCAAGTCCAGGGCACCCTGAACGGCCTGGGCGAGCGTTGCGGCAATGCCAACCTGGTCAGCCTGATCGGCACCCTGTGCCTGAAGCCCGATTTCGCCGAGCGTTTCGAGACCGGCATCACGCAGGACGGCCTGCGCCATCTGACGCAAACCTCGCGCCTGCTGGACGAGATCCTCAATCGCAGCCCCAACCGCCACGCCGCCTATGTCGGCCAGGCGGCCTTTGCCCACAAGGGCGGGCTTCACGTCTCGGCCGTGCTGAAGGACCCGCGCACCTACGAGCACGTGCCGCCGGAAAGCGTCGGCAACGAGCGCCATGTGCTGATCTCCGACCAGGCCGGCAAGTCCAACATCCTGGCCCGGCTGCACGATGTCGGTATCGATCTCGACCCCAAGGACCCCCGTGTCGACCGTCTGCTCGAGACGGTGAAGGAGCGGGAATATCTGGGCTATTCCTATGATGGCGCCGATGCCTCGTTCGAGTTGATGGCGCGCCGCGTGCTGGGCCAGATCCCCGACTATTTCTTCGTCGAGAGTTTCAAGGTCCTGGTCGAGCGGCGTTACAACGCACGCCGCGAACTGGTCACCGTGTCCGAGGCGATCGTACGCACCCAGGTCGACGGCAACAAGCTGCTGTCGGTGGGCGAAGGCAACGGCCCGGTCAACGCCCTCGACGCCGCGTTGCGCCAGGACCTGGGCAAGTACCAGCGCTATATCGAGGATCTGGAACTGGTCGATTTCAAGGTCCGCATCCTGCAACTGGGCAATGCCGCCGCGGTGTCCGGCCCGGCCTCGGTCGACCGTTGGCAGGCTGGTACCGGCGCTGTTACCCGGGTGCTGATCGAGAATGCCGATGGCCAGGGCAATCGCTGGTTCACCGTCGGTGTCTCGCCCAATATCGTCGAGGCCTCGTTCCAGGCGCTGACCGACGCCATCGTCTACAAGCTCTATCGCGACGGTGCGCCGGCAGGCACCGGCCCGGCCGAATGACCAGCGACGAAGAGACCATACGCGCCCCCGGCGCCATGCCCTTCGGGGTCGGCATCGGGGCGCGGCCCAAGCCCAAGGGCGTCGGCCAGGGGCCCAAGGACGGGCCCGGCCCGGTGGTCATCCTGGTCACGCCGCAGATGGGCGAGAACATCGGCACGACAGCGCGCGCCATGGCCAATTTCGGCCTGAGCGAACTGCGCCTGGTTGCCCCGCGCGACGGCTGGCCCAACGAGCGTGCCTTCTCGGCCGCCTCGGGGGCCGACTGGATCCTGCAGGAAGCCCGGGTGTTCGAGACCACGGCGGCGGCGGTGGCCGATCTTACCCGCGTCTATGCCACCACGGCGCGCGACCGCGACATGGTCAAGCCGGTGGTGACGCCCAGGCGCGCCGCCCTGGAATTCAAGGCCTTCATCGACGACGGCCGCAAGCCGGGCATCCTGTTCGGGCCCGAGCGCACGGGCCTGGAAAACGACGACGTGGCCCTGTCCCACACCATCCTGAACGTGCCGACCTCGCCGCGCTTCTGGTCGCTGAACCTGGCCCAGGCGGTGCTGCTGGTGGCCTATGAATGGCACATGCTGGGTGTCGAATCGCCCGATCGCTTCCTGCGCATCGGCCAGACCGAGCCCGCCCCGCAGGGCGAGGTCCAGGCCCTGGTCGATCACCTGGTCGCGGAACTGGACGATGCCGGCTTCCTGCGCCCGCCGGAAAAGAAGCCCTCGATGGTGCGCAACATCACCAGTTTCATCCAGCGCGCCGAACCCACCACCCAGGACGTCCGCACCTTCCGCGGCGTGATCCGCGCCCTGACCCGGCGCTTCCAGCGCAATGCGCCAAAGCCCGGCGCCTGAAAGCCCTCTCCTCCTGGGAGGAGAGGGTTGGGTGAGGAGGGTGGTCGGCGTAGAGCGAGCCCTGGTCCCGCCACCACCTCACCCTCCCATTGCTACCGCAATGGGCCCCTCCCTCTCCCCCGCAAGCGGCGGAGAGGGGTGATACGTCTCAATTCGCCTTGCCTTCGTCGAGCCAGGCCTTGGTCACCTCGTCGGCGGGGAAGAAGATTTCCACGCGCAGCTCTTCGAGGGTTACGTCGCGCGAGCCCTGCAGGCTGGCCAGGATGGTCAGGAACGACAGGGTGCGGTCCCTGGTCAGGAACGTGGTGGGCAGGAAGGGCAGGGCGACCGGCAGGTCGCTCGGCGTGAACACGGTGCGGGCGCCCTGCATGTGGGCGACCAACTGCTCGCGCTCCTTCAGCGGCACCACCAGGCCCTTCTCGTCCTTCAGCAGGGTGACCAGGTTCAGGCCCCGGGCCCCGGTGGCCCGGGCGGCACCTTCGGGCGTGGCGATCGCGGTCAGCAGGCGGGCGGCGCCCGTGTTGCTGCCGTGCACGTTCCAGTCGGCATCGACCAGGATGGCCGGGCACGGCTCGATCCGCTCCAACAGGAATTCGATGGCACCCTTGGCGATCGTCAGGGCGGGCGCGTCCAAGGGCGTCTCCTCGACCTCGCCGGCAAAGCCGGCCGCGGTCAGCAGGCTGTTGGTCGCGCGCAGCGACAGGTCGAGGCCGGTGGCGAGCTTCAGGATCACGTCCCGGCCCGGCCGGGCCCGGCCGGATTCGAGGAAGCTGATATGCCGCTGGGCGACCTCGCTCTCCAGCGCCAGGCCCAGTTGGCTGAGCCGGCGCTGCGTGCGCAGTTCTTTCAGCAGCAGGGCGAACGGCGGCTTGCGTTTGGCCGCCGTGCTGTCGACGCGTTCCATGCCCCGCATGTTAGGCGAATTTCCGGCGCCGGAAAGCTGCGTCATGGCAGGGTCTCCGCGCTGGCGATCAGGATCGCGGCGCCGGTGGCTTCCAGCACCAGGAACAGGGCCGGGACCTTGCCGATACGCTCGCGCAAGGCGCCGATCATGCGCCCGAAGGCCATGCCGCCCAGGGCGACCGCCACCACCAGGGCCGGGCCGTCGCCAAGCGCGGGCAGCCAGATCGGCGCCAGCAGCACCGCGCCGATGGCAACGCCAAAGCCGCCGTAGACCGCCTGCACCTCGTTGCGGGCGTCAGGGGTTTCCGCGGGCAGGCCCAGGGGGACCAGGAACTGGCGTGGCCGCGCGAAGGCGGCGAGCCCCATGAGGATCATCAACGCGGCGACGACGATGTTGGCGATGGGCATGCTGGCCTCCCCGGTCCCGATGGACAATGAGGCTCAGCTTAAGGCCGGGCGCGACGGCGGCAATTACCCTGCCGGTAATCGGCCCCTACTTGAACCAGTCGGGCAGGGCGGTCGGCAGCGCCATGGTTTCCTTGGCCGACGACAGCACGATCAGGGTCTCGGTGCGCTGGATGCCCGGAATGGCCTTGATGACGTTGGCCAGGAAGGCTTCCAGCATGCGGGTGGTCCGCACCCTGACCTTCAGCAGGTAATTCCATTGGCCGGTGACGTGGTGGGCTTCCTGCACCGCCGGCTCGCTGCCGATGCGCTCCAGGAAGGGGGCCGCCACTTCCGGGTCGCTCCAGCCGATGAAGACAAAGGCGAGCAGGTCCAGGCCGGCCGCCTCGGGCGAGACATGGGCGTGATAGCCGGTGATGACGCCGCGCTCGACCAGCTTGCGCACCCGGTCGTTGACCGAGGAAACCGCCAGGCCCACCGCCTTCGACAACTCGGCATAGGAGGTCTGGCCGTTGCGCTGGAGCAGGTCGACCAAATGGCGGTCCATTGGATCGAGTTCAGCCAAAGGTTATCCTCATCCGAAATTTCGGTTGCGTGTCCGGATAAAATACGGCATAACGCCGCGCAGACCGAAATTTGTTCAGGCCCCGCAGGGTTGACATAATTATCTGGTCGGCACCGCGAAGCAAGGATTTTCGTGGGCGCCCAGGTTTGCCGGCCAAGCGCCGGGAGTTGGCACAAGAACATCCATGGTCGAATTGACCGCCGGGAACCGTGACCCGCCTCGAGGGGAGGCGGGAACGTGTCCACTTATGCCCGGCGGATCCTTTTGGAGGGGATCATGCCTACGACACCCGTGCTTTGGCGTAATATTGGCCAAGTAAACACCATCGACTCCGGCCTCAATGGCGACGACCAGATACTGCCCGCCGCCATTCAATTGGCGAACGGCAATGTGCTCGTCACCTGGCAGTCGAACACCGACGCCGGCGCCGGCGCGGCAATCGGCACCGACGTGATCGGCCAGATCCTGGATCCTGCCGGCAACAAGGTCGGCGGGGAATTCCGGATCAACAGCTCAGCGCAGTGGAACGAAGGCGTGCCGGCGCTGGCCGCACTCGGCAGCGGCGGCTTTGCCGCGGTTTACGAACGACACGACGCCACCAAGGGCGGCGGCGACAGCTCGGTCACGCTGGAGATTTACAACGCGGCCGGGACCAGCATCATCCAGACCTCGATCGCGGCCGACAACGGCACCACCCATTACAGCATGCCCGATGTCGCCTATTCCTCGACGGGCACGGTGATGGTCGCCTATATGCGCGATTTCGGCGGCGGCGACCAGGATGTCCTGTTCCAGGTGCGCAATCAGGTGGGTGGCACCGTCCTCGGGCCGACCGTTGCCTTCAACGGCGTGGCTGGCGCAGGGGCAGCGATCGACAGCCTGTCCGTGGCGGCCCTTCAGGGCGGTAATTTCGTCATTGCCTTCAGCGACGCGGATTCGGCGACCGACAGCGACATCGACCTGCGCCTCTACAACGGCAACGGCGGCTTCATCAAGAATGTCTCGGTGGTCTCTGGCAGTATCCGCAACGACGATGTGGACGTGACCGCGCTCTCGGGCGGCGGTTTCGTCGTCACCTGGACGCAGGACGCCTCGGGCGGCAGCGACAGCACAGTGCTGGCCAAGGTCTATGACGCGGCCGGCGTGTCCGTCAGCAGCGACATCACGGTGCCGACGACCGGGGCGGGCAACCAGAACGAACCCTCGGTCGGCGCGCTGGCCGACGGTGGCTTTGTCATCGCCTGGGTCGATGCCCAGGGGCAGGATATCCGTGCCCAGCGTTTCGATGCCGGCGGCAACAAGGTGGGCGTGGAATTGCTCGTCGCCGACGGAGCGCTCTTCGGCCCCAATACGCCGGTGGTGACCGGCTTGGCCGACGGCCGCTTCAGCATCAGCTGGACCACCAACACCTTCACCGGCGACCATGATGTCGTCAGCGCCATCTTCGATCCGCGCGACACGGCCAATGTCGGCACGGCAAGCGACGATGTGATCGCCGGCACGGTGAACGACGATGCCGACCTGTCGGGTGGCCTGGGCAACGACCGCATCTATGGCGGCGGCGGCAACGACCTGCTGAACGGCGGCCTGGGGGCCGATGTCCTCGATGGCGGCGACGGCATCGACACCGCCTCCTACGCCGCGGCGGCGGTCGGGGTTGTGGTCAACCTTGCCACCGGCGTGGGGGCAACCGGCGAGGCGACGGGCGACACGCTCGCCTCGATCGAAAACCTGACCGGGTCGGGCTTCAACGACCATCTGACCGGCACCGCGGACGCCAATGTCCTGAACGGCGGTGATGGCGGCGACACGCTGTGGGGCGGCTTGGGCGCCGATACCCTGATCGGCGGGACGGGCTTTGACGTCGCGCTCTACAACGACGGCAACTACGGCGATCTGGTCCTGTCGCTGGCTGCCCCGGGGCAGAACACGGGGGCCGCGGCCGGCGATACCTACGACAGCATCGAAGGTCTGGGCGGCGGCGCGGGCAACGACACGGTCACGGGCGATGCTCAGAACAACTCGCTGTTCGGTAACGAAGGCAACGACACGCTGGACGGCGGCCTGGGCTTTGATTTTCTCTCCGGCGGTCTGGGCGACGATACTTACATTGTCGACACAACCCTCGATCAGGTCACTGACGTGGCGGGCGGCGGCATCGATACGGTGGTGTCGTCGGCCAACTGGGGCCTGGGCGGGCTTCTCGAGAACCTGGTCCTGACGGGGACCGCCGATATTTTCGGCGGCGGCAACGGCCAGGACAACGCGATCACCGGCAATGCGGGCAACAACCTGATCGACGGGCTGGGTGGCGCCGACACCATGGCCGGCGGCGCCGGCGACGATACCTACATCGTCGACAATGGCGGCGACAGCGTTACCGAGGGCGCCGGCAAGGGCACCGACAAGGTCGAGAGTTCGGTCACCTATACGCTGGGCTCGAACGTCGAAAACCTGACCCTTACCGGCGCCTTCGATATCAACGGTACCGGCAACACGCTGGGTAACATCATCACGGGCAATGGCCAAGACAACATCCTGGATGGCAAGGGTGGCGCCGACACCCTGGCCGGCGGTGACGGCCACGACATCTACATCGTCGACAATGCCGGCGACGTGGTCGCGGAAGCGGCCAGCGGCGGCGTCGACCAGGTTCAATCCTCCGTAACCTATGCGCTGGGGGCGGAGGTCGAGAATCTGGCCCTGACCGGCAACGCCATCATCGACGGCACCGGCAACGGTCTCGACAACGTGCTCTTCGGCAATGCCAAGAAGAATACGCTGACCGGTCTTGGCGGTGCCGACACGCTGGACGGCCAGGGCGGTGCCGACATCATGGTGGGCGGCACGGGCGACGATACCTATGTCGTCGACAATGTGGGCGACGTGGTGACCGAGCTGGGCAACCAGGGCGTGGACACCGTCGAGTCCTCGGTGACCTTTACGCTCAGCGCAAATGTCGAGAACCTGATCCTGACCGGCACGGCCGCGATCAACGGCACCGGCAATACCCTGGGCAACACCTTGACCGGCAACGATTGGGCCAATGTGCTGAACGGCCTGGGCGGCGTCGACACCATGATCGGCGGCAAGGGCGACGATACCTATGTCGTCGACAATGTCGGCGACGTGTTGATCGAGGCGGCCAACGCGGGCACCGATACGGCGCAATCCTCGGTGACCTATACGATCTCGCCCGACGTCGACAACCTGATCCTGACCGGCAACGCCATCATCAACGGCACCGGCAACGAGCAGTTCAACGCCATCACCGGCAATGCCAAGGCCAACGTGCTGACCGGCCTTGAAGGTGATGACGTGCTGGACGGCCAGGGCGGCGCCGACACCATGATCGGCGGCATCCAGGACGACACCTATTATGTCGACAATCTAGGCGACACGATCGTCGAGGGCGACCAGTCGGATGACGGCCTGGATTCCGTCTTCTCCTCGATCTCCTACACCCTGGCCGACAATGTCGAGAACCTGACCTTGACCGGGGCCAGCAACATCAACGGCACGGGCAACGCCTCGATGAACGTGCTGACCGGCAACGACAAGAACAACATCCTCGATGGCGGTGCCGGGGCCGACGAGCTGTGGGGCGGCCTGGGCAACGACACCTACCACCTCGACGACATGGCCGACTTCGTCATCGAGGAGGCGGGCGGCGGCATCGACAAGGTGTTCTCGTCGGTCGGCTTCTCGGCCGCGGCGCAGGAGATCGAATACATCACCCTGACCGGCACGGACGCGGTGAACGCCGACGGCAACGCGATCGCCAACACGATCACGGGCAACGGCGCCGACAACGTCCTGAAGGGCGGCCTGGGCAACGATACGTTCGTGTTCTCGACCGCGCTGGGGGCGACGAACATCGACAGCCTGCTCGACTTCGCCACGACGATCGACAAGATCGCGCTCGACAATGCGATCTTCACCAAGGCCGGCCCGTTGGGCGCCCTTGCCGACGGTGCCTTCGCCATGGGGACAGCGGCGACGGAGGCGGACGACCGCATCCTCTACGACACCATCACCGGTGCCCTGTACTACGACGCCGACGGCAACAAGGCAGGCGGCCTGGACGCGGTCCAGTTCGCCTTCCTGGAAAGCGGCATGGACGATCTGGCAGCCAGTGAGTTCCTGGTCGTCTGACGCGGTGTCGGCGGCCGCCGGGGGGCGGCCGCCGACATTCCCATTGCATACCAATTCGTCATCCCGGACGTAGCGAAGCGCAGATCCGGGATCTCATGACCAGTGTTCACAGCGTCCGCTGGACACGAGATCCCGGCTCTCCGGGCTACGCCCTGCGGCCGGGATGACGATTTTGGAAGGGCTTACGGTAAAATCTCGATCGGCGTGCCGACGTCGACCAGGTCGTAGATCTCCCGGATCGCAGCGTTGGACACGGCGATACAGCCCAGCGTCCAGTCGGTCGGAATGACGAAGAAATCGGGCACCGCGTTGGGCTGGCCGTGGACCATGATGTCGCCGCCGGGGCTCACCCCCGATTGGGCCGCGGCTGCCCGGTCGTCGGCGTCGGGGTACGATACCCGCAGGGACAGGGTGAAGCGCGAATTCGGGTTCTTGCCCGAGATCAGGTAGCGGCCTTCGGGCGTGCGCCCATCGCCTTCGCGTTCCTTGGGGCCTTCCGGGTTGGTGCCGAGCTGGATGTCGTATTCGCGCACCACGGTCGCCCCGTCGAGCAACCACAGCTTGCGCTCGGATTTGTCGACCCGGATCAGGTCGACGGCGGCGAAGGCCGGCTGGGCGGCGAGCAGGACAGGCAGCAACAGAAGAGAGAGGCGCATGACACCAGGCTCCCGCACCAGGGTGGCGGGTTGGTGGCGATGCTATGGAATTTCAGTGTCTTGCGCGGTGACCCGGGTCACAGCCCGGGTCAGAAGCGGCGCGCCGCCTTGATCGTTTCCACCATGGCCAGCGTGTCGACCGCCTGGTCCGGGGTCACCCGGGGCGCCTGGCCGCCGCGGATCGCGGCCAGGAAGTCGGCCAGTTCGTCCAGCAGGGGCTCGCGCCGTTCGATGTCGATGGCAGTCTCCGCCACCTTGCCGCCGTCGGCCGGCCGGCGGATGACCAGGGTTTGGGCGATATAGTCGGCCACCGCCACCGCGTCGCGCCCCAGCACCTCGAGGGTGCGGATGCGGATGGGGGTCATGCGGCTGGCGTCGAAGGCGGCCAGGATGCCGCCGGGAAAGCCCACCAGGGCGGTGGCGAAATTGAAGCCGGGAACATCGGCGCCGCGCAGGCCGTCGACCTGGGCATGGGCGGCCGCGGGGCGGCCCAGCAGGTCCAGCACCACGTCGATATCGTGCACCATCAAATCGTCGATCACATCGACATCGGTGATGCGGGCGGCGTAGGCGAGGCGGCGGGCGGTGACTCCGTGGATCGGCCCCAGCGCGCCCAGGTGATCCTTGAGGGCGACGACGGCCGGGTTGAAGCGTTCCAGGTGCCCGACCGCCAGGGTGACCCCGGCGGCACGGCCCAGCTCGGCGATTCGCCGGCCTTCCGCGGCCGACAGGGCCAGGGGTTTCTCGATCAGGCAGTGGACGCCCCTGGCAATGAAGTGTTCGGCGATTTCGACATGGGTCACCGACGGGGTGACGATCGAGACCGCGTCGACCGGCGGCAAATCGCTGATTTCTGCGGCCACGGGCACGCCGAAGGCATCGGCCGCAGCGGTGCGATTCTCAGGCAGGGGGTCGACGGCGCCGACGATCTGCACGCCGGGCAGGCGGGCATAGCAGCGCAGGTGATTGCGCCCCATCTGGCCACAGCCGATGACAGCCACGCGGAGAGGGGTCATAATGTCGTCGCTCATGGCCGCCTCGATAGACCGCGCCTGCGAAAAAGGCAATGCGACCTATGCCGCGTACCGGGCGAAACGGGTTTGACATTTATATCGCGGTGACTATAGTCCGCGACCTACGCCGGGGCGGACTCGTTCCGGCGCAACCATTTTTACAGTCTTTCCCGCTCGGTGCGGGACGCGTAATGCGGAAAAGCTGGCGGCACTGGAAACATGACCAAGCGCGCTGAGTCCAAGTACAAGATCAATCGCCGCCTCGGCGAAAACCTCTGGGGTCGCCCCAAGAGCCCGGTGAATCGCCGCGAATACGGCCCGGGCCAGCATGGCCAGCGCCGCAAGGGCAAGGTCTCCGACTTCGGCATCCAGATGGTCGCCAAGCAGAAGCTCAAGGGCTACTACGGCAACATCAATGAGCGTCAGTTCCGCAACCTCTATGCCGAGGCGGTGCGTCGCAAGGGCGACACCGGCGAGAACCTGATCGGCCTGCTGGAGCAGCGCCTGGACGCCGTGGTCTACCGCCTGAAGTTCGTGCCGACCGTGTTCGCCGCCCGCCAGCTGGTGAACCATGGCCACGTCAAGGTGAACGGCCGCCGCGTCAACATCTCGTCCTACCAGGTCAAAGTCGGCGACGTGATCGAGCTGACCAACCGCGCCAAGGAAATGGCCCTGGTGATGGAAGCGACCCAGTCGTCCGAGCGTGAAGTGCCCGACTATCTGTCGCTCGACGCGCAGAAGTTCCAGGCGACCTACGTCCGCGTCCCCGGCCTCTCGGATGTGCCCTACCCGGTGCAGATGGAGCCGAACCTGGTGGTCGAGTTCTACTCGCGCTGATCGACGCTTTTCGTCGAAACATTCAAGGGCGGCTTCGGCCGCCCTTTTTGTTGTGCTGTAACCTGGACACTCAAGGGGGCGAACCTCACCAGTGATGTCCATCGTGTCCAACATTTCCTGGCCCTGGAACGACCGCCGCGGCCGCCTGTCGGCCCTGAAGCTGGCGGTTTTCATCGGCCTGTTCCTGCCGGGCGGCGTCCTGGCGGTGCAATGGGCCAATGGCGACCTGATGCCCCGGCCGCTGAACGCGGTCATTCACGGCACCGGCCTGTGGGGCATCCGCTTCCTCATGATCTCGCTGGTGTTGACCCCGTTGCGCCAGGGCCTTGCCTGGCCGTCGCTGATCCTGGTGCGGCGCATGGTGGGTGTGGCCGCCTTCGCCTATATCGCCACCCACTTCATGCTCTTTGTCGGCGACCAGGCCTTCGACTTAGGGTTGGTCGTGGCCGAGATCGTCAAGCGCTTTTACCTGCTGCTGGGCTTCATCGCCCTGCTGGGCCTCAGCGCCCTGGCCGCGACCTCGACCGACGGCATGGTCAGGCGCCTGGGCCCGGCGCGCTGGCGCGCCCTGCATCGCCTGGTCTATGGCATCGCGATCCTGGGCATCGTGCATTATTTCATGCAGTCCAAGGTCGACCCCGGGCAGGCCACGGTCGTGGCCGGCCTCTATCTGTGGGCCATGGCGCGGCGCCGGCTGACCTCGCTGGGCTTGACACGGCTGCCCCTGATGGTGGTCGTCGCCGCGCTAGGGGCGGCGCTGGCCGAGGCAAGCTTCTTCTGGGCCCTGCGCGGGGTCGACCCGCTGCTGGTCCTGGCGTCCAACCTCGATGTCGGCTACGGCCCCCGGCCGGCCCTGATCGCCGGTCTGATCGTCGTCGCGGTCGAGATCGCCGCCCTGATCCGCCGTGCGCTCAAGCCCGGGCGCGCCGCTCGGCCAGGGCGCGATGCACCGCGGCCAGACGGTTCGCGTCCAGCGGAAAGCGTACCATGACCGCCGCCGCCGACAGGTTCATGACCAACGGCACGAAGACATAGATCGCCAGCAAGGCATCGACCCCCGGCACCGGGCCGTCGCCGGCCGCCATGTCGTGGCTGGGCGAGAAGCCGAACAGGGCCAGCACCGGATAGGCCACGCCGACCGCCAGCGCGTAGCCGACCTTGTTGGTCATGGCCAGCAGGCCATAGAACAGGCCGGTCCGGCTGTGGCCGGTCTCCAGCTCGTCGGTATCCGCGACATCGGCCATGACCGAGCGCAACAGGAACGTCCCCGAGCCGTAGCTGAAGCCGTTGAGAATGGTCAGGGCCGCCAGGCCCATGCTGTCGCCGGGTCCAAGGGTCAGGAAAAGCAGGCCGGTCACGCAGTGCCACAAGGCGCCCAGGGTAAAGGCGCGGTGCTTGCCGATGCGGTAGGAAAGGGCGAGCCAGGCGGGAATGCCGACGATGCCGGCTACGAAATAGCCCAGCAGCAGGCGCGAGCTCAGCTCCGGCGCCTCGACGATGAACTCGACCATGAAAATATAGAGCGCGCCGGTGATCGCCGGCGGCACGCCGACCAGCAGATCGACCAGCAGCACCCGGCGGACCAGGCGGTTGCGGGCGATCGTGACCAGTGCCGTGCGCAGGGTCAGGTGCGGGGCGCCGGTGCCGACAAACGGGGGATCGGGCACGCGGGTGATGGCGAACAGGACGCCCAAGGGAAAGATCGCGACGATGAACCAGCCCATGGCGGCGATCTGGTCGGCCCTGGTCCCGCCGCCGATCGACTCGAGTACGGCCGGAACGGCCAGGACCGAGAGCATGCCGGTGATGCCGGCCATTTCGCGCCAGCCCTGGATACGGCTGCGTTGGTGATAGTCGGGCGAGAGTTCGCCCCCCAGGACATATGGCTGATCACGCCCAGGGCATAGCCCGCGTACATCACGATCAGCCAGCCCAGGACGTAGATCGGCCCGACCGCCTCGGGCGGGGCAAACATCTGGAAGGCGCCCAGGCACATCAGCGGCACGGCCAGGGCCAGCATGGGCCGGCGTCGGCCCCAGCGGCTGCGCACCCGGTCACTGACTGCACCCAGGGCCAGGTCGGCGGCTAAGTCGAAGAAGCGGCACAGCATGAAGATCTGGCCGACCAGGGTCAGGCCCAGCCCCAGGTCCTTGGCGTAATAGGCGGGCAGTTGCACCGCGACCGGCAGGCCGATGGCGTAGAGGCCCAGGGCCGGGGCGGCATAGGCCAGAAGCTGCCCGCGCGGGATGCGGGCTGCGGCGGCAGCCTTGTCAGCCCCGGCCGCGGCCGGAAGTGCCGGCGCCGGTACCTCGGTCGTGGTCATGGGCGAATGTCCCTCTCCCTGGCCGCGGCTGTCTGGTTGTTATTGATGACGCAGCCGTCACCCGGAAACTCGCAAGGGCATGGCCGGCAGGTCAAGGGGGATGGCTATCGCCCTGACGGTAAAAAGGCGCCGGCCATGGACCGACGCCTTGCCGGCGGGGCGAGTCAGCTCGACGTGCCGACCTTCTTGCGCAGGCCGGTGAGCAGGGCATCCATGCCCCCGGCGCTGACCACGCTGCCGTAGTCTTCGCGCTGGGCGTTGCGCATCGACAGGTTTTCGATCACCACGTCGACGATCTTGTAGCTGCCGGCCGAGCCCGTCAGGCGCCAGTCGACGCTGACGGGCTTGCCGCCGTTGGGGCTGATGATCTGGCTGCGCACCACGGTCTCGTCGCCCTGAACCTGGGAACCCAGGGTCTTGAGCTGCTCGCCCTTGTACTGCGACAGGCGGCGGGAATAGGTCTTCACCACGTCGTCGGTATAGAGCCTGTCGAATTCGGCGAGCTGGTCGGGGGTCGCGCTGCGGCGATAGCGGCCCAGCACGAACTGGCCGATCGCCGGCACGTCGAAGGCCGAGAGGAAGATCTCGCGGAAGCGGGTCTCGCGGTCGGCTGCCGCCAAGGTCTTGTCGGCCAGGACCGCGATGGCCTTGCCGCCCAGATCCTGGATGAAGTCCGTGGCCGGGTCGGCGGCATGGGCGCCGCGCCCGGCGGCCATGAAGCCGGCGAGGGCAAGAGCCATGGCACCAAGTCGGAGCAGAAGATAACGGCGGGTCATCTCGTGCCTTTCAGGTCGTTACGCCACAAACCGGCATGCCGCCGACCACCATGGCCGAATATCTGCCGGACGCTGAAGAAACGGGCTGGCCGCGGTCGAGGTTCCCTCGCGCCCGGCCCGTCGAATTCACAAGGGATCGGCGAACCTCATATCGGCTTCGCTGTTGTCCTTGTTCTCGATCGCTGCCGCGCGCTGCTGACGATAGAGATTGCGCAGCGTGGCATAGAGATCGATCGAGGAAGCCTCGAGATCGTCGAAGGCTTCGATGTTTCGGGCGCGGCTGTCGACGATGTCGGCGCCCATGATGCCATAGCCGACATATTCCGCGTCATTGGCCGGCAGAACATAGGTTAGCGGGTCGAAGCCCTGGTCGACGATCAGGCCGACCAGATCGCGGGGCGGCTTGGGGCCCAGCAGCGGCAGCACCAGATAGGGGCCTTCGTCCAGCCCCCAGACCGCCAGGGTCTGGCCGAAATCCTCGTCATGGCGGGGATAGCCGATGTGGCTGGCATAATCGTAGAAGCCGCCGACACCGGCGATGGTATTGGTGATGAAGCGCGCGGCGGTGATCTCGGCCCGGTCCCACTCGCCCTGCAGCAGGTCGTTGGCGAGAATCACCGGGCTGCGCAGGTTGTTGAGGAAGTTGCGCAGGCCCCGCTGCACCGGATCGGGCGTCAGGCTGCGGTAGATCGTGGCGACCGGCTTCAGGAACATATAGTCGAGGAAGCGGTTCACTTCGAAGAAGTAGCGGTTCAGGGGCTCGATGGGGTCGTTGCGCTTCTGGAACTCGACGATCGCCTCGGAATCATCGGCCGGCGGGCGCTTGGCACAGCCGCCGACGACACCGGCGAGCAGGAGAATCGTCATCCCTGCGGCGATGAGGCGGCCAAAGCGTGTGCGCTCACGGCGATAGACCACGATCGCCTGGTCCTTCTCACCCGTCTGTGCCACCGAACTCTCCTCCGCACCTGGTGAGACTCCCCACCAATGCGGGAGCGTCCCTATACGAACCAATTGGTTAACATATGGCTCTCTTATCGAGAAAGGCGAATTTGGCCCATCCCCAGGGGTGAACGCATCGCACCTCTGCACCGTCGCATTGCAGCAACAATTCCACCAGGGCAACACCCTTGGCAGGCGAATGCGCCGGGCTGAGCGAAGAGAGTTGCGCACAGATATAAAGATATGTTTATGTCTTGTTATGTGCGCAATCGTTGACGCCTGACCCGATGACCGACCTGCTCGCTGCCCTCAAAGCCGCGGCCGAGCCTACTCGGCTGCGCATCCTGGGCCTCCTCGACCGGGCGGAGCTGACCGTGACCGAATTGACCCAGATTCTGGGGCAAAGTCAGCCGCGCCTTTCGCGTCATCTGAAGTTGATGGCCGAAGCCGGGCTGGTCGACCGGTTTCGCGAGGGGGCCTGGGTCTTCCATCGCCCCGCGGCCGACGGCACGGGGGCCGCGCTGGCCAACCACCTGCGGGCGATGCTGAACCGCGGTGATTCGACCTATCTGCGCGATCAGGCCCGGCTCGACGGGGTGCTGCGCGCCCGCACCGAAGTGGCGGCCGATTATTTCGCCGCCAACGCCGCGCAATGGGACCGTATCCGTGCCCTCCATGTTTCGGAAGCCGAGGTCGACGCCGCCCTGACCCGCATCCTGGGCGAGGCGCCGATCGGCTTGCTGCTCGACATCGGTACCGGCACCGGGCACATGCTGGAACTGTTCGGCCCGAAGGCGGAACGCGGGCTGGGCGTCGATCTCAGCCACGAAATGCTGGGCATCGCGCGGGCGAAACTCGATGGCGCCGGGCTCTATCATTGCCAGGTCCGCCACGGCGACATGAATGCGCTGCCGGTCGGCGACGAAACGGTCGATCTGGTGCTTTTCCACCAGGTGCTGCACTTCGCGGCCGATCCGCAGGCCGCGATCGACGAGGCCGCGCGCGTGCTGGCGCCCGGCGGGCGGGTGGCCCTGGTCGATTTCCTGCCCCACGCCCATGAGGAATTGCGCGAGCATCATGCCCATCGGCGGCTCGGCTTTGCCCCGCGCGAGGTCGCCCAATGGGGCCAGCATGCCCATCTCGACATCGGCCTTGCCGAAACCCTGTCGGGGGATCCGCTGACCGTCGGCCTGTGGCTGGGGCGCAAGCCCGGCCGGCCGGCGCTCGGGCGCGCCGCCGCCATCGATACCGTTTCCTGAAGTGGAACCTGCCATGATCCTCGCGCCCCTCGGCCCGCTGAACGTCTCGTTCGAATTCTTTCCGCCCAAGACCCCGGAAATGGAGGATGCCCTGTGGCGCACCGTGCGCCGGCTGGAGCCGCTGCAGCCGTCCTTCGTCTCGGTCACCTATGGGGCCGGCGGCTCCACGCGCGAGCGCACCCATGCCACGGTCAAGCGCCTGGTCGACGAGACCAGCCTGAACCCGGCCGCGCACCTGACCTGCGTCGCCGCCGCCAAGGGCGAGGTCGACGAGGTCGCCCGGGAATATTGGGATGCCGGCGTCCGCCACATCGTCGCCCTGCGCGGCGACCCGCAGGTGCCAGGCAGCCCCTACGAACCCCATCCCGGCGGCTATACCCGCGCGGCCGACCTGGTGGCGGGGCTGAAGCGCGTCGCCGATTTCGAGATCTCGGTCGCGGCCTACCCGGAAATCCATCCCGAGGCGCCGTCGCCCGGCGTCGACCTCGACAATCTCAAGCGCAAGATCGACGCCGGCGCCACCAGGGCGATCACCCAGTTCTTCTTCTACAACGACGTCTACTTCCGCTTCCTCGACCGCGTGCTGGCGGCCGGGATCACGGTGCCGGTGGTTCCCGGCATCATCCCGGTCTCGAACTTCAAGCAGATCGTGCGTTTCGCCGCCGCCTGCGGCGCCGCGATTCCGGGCACCATGGCGCGCCATTTTGAAGGCCTGGACGAGGATCCCGAAACCCGCAAGCTGGTGGCCACGACCATCGCGGCCGAGCAGGTACGCGGCCTGGCCGCTGCGGGCATCAAGGATTTCCACTTCTACACCTTGAACCGGGCGGACCTTTGCTTCGCCCTGTGCCATCTGTTGGGCCTGCGCGCCGCCCCGACTGCCGTCGCCGCCTGAGGACCTGAGTCATGAGCAATTTCCTCGACCATCTCGACGACCGCATCCTGCTGTGCGACGGCGCCATGGGCAGCCGGGTGCAGGCCCTGAACCTCGACACCGACAAGGATTTTGACGGCCGCGAGAATTGCACCGAGGTCTTGAACCGCACCCGGCCCGACGTGGTGCGCGATATCCACCTGTCCTACCTGCTGGCCGGCTCGGACATGGTGCAGACCAATTCCTTCGGCGGCTCGCCCATCACGCTCGCCGAATTCGACCTCCAGGACGAAACCTTCGAGCTGAACAAGCGCGCCGGCGAAATCGCCCGCGAGGCGATCGAGCAACTGGCCCACGACGGGCGCAAGCGTTTCGTGCTGGGCTCGATCGGGCCGGGCACGCGCCTGCCCTCGCTGGGTCACATCGCCTATGACCCGCTGGAACTGGCCCTGACCGCCCAGGCCGAGGGCCTGATCGCCGGCGGCGTCGATGCCATCCTGATCGAAACCTGCCAGGACACGCTGCAGATCAAGGCCGCCGTCAACGGCGCCAAGATCGCCCGGGCGAAGCTGGGCACCAACACGCCGATCGCCGTCCAGGTGACGGTCGAGACCACCGGCACCCTGCTGGTCGGCCCCGACATCGCCGCCGCGGCGACCGTGATCCATGCCCTGGACGTGCCCCTGATCGGCCTCAACTGCGCCACCGGCCCCAGGAAATGGCGGAACACGTCAAGTTCCTGTCGGAAAACTGGCCGGGCCGCATCGCCGTGCAGCCCAATGCCGGCCTGCCCGAATTGCTGGACGGCAAGACCCATTATCCGCTCGGCCCGACGAACTGGCCAAGTGGGTGCGCCGCTTCGTTCAGGAAGACGGCATCAACATGGTGGGGGGGTGCTGCGGCACTGGCCCCGACCATATCCGCGCGCTCGACCAGATGCTGCGTTCGATTGACGGCGCTGCCCCCCGGCCGCGCCCGTCCAAGCGCAGCTTCGTCTGGATCCCCTCGGTCGCCTCGCTCTATTCCCAGGTGCCGTTCCGCCAGGAGAATGCCTACCTCTCGATCGGCGAGCGCTGCAACGCCAACGGCTCCAAGGCTTTCCGCGAGGCCCAGGCGGCGCATGACTGGGACAAGTGCGTGGCCATGGGCCGCGAGCAGGTGAAGGAGGGCAGCCACACCCTCGACGTCTGCACCGCCTTCGTCGGCCGCAACGAAGTCTCCGACATGACCGAGGTCATCAGCCGCATGCGCGGCTCGGTGAATGCGCCGCTGGTCATCGACTCGACCGAGCTGCCGGTGATCGAGGCGGCGCTGAAGCTCTATGGCGGCAAGCCGATCATCAACTCGATCAATTTCGAGGACGGCGAGGAGCCGGCTTCAAGCCGCCTGTTGCTCGCCAAGAAGTTCGGCGCCGCCGTGGTGGCGCTGACCATCGAGGAAGCCGGCATGGCCAAGGATGCGGCGGGGAAGCTGCGCATCGCCAAGCGTCTCTACGATTTCGCGGTGAACAAGCATGGCCTGCCGCCCAGCGACCTTCTGTTCGACCCGCTGACCTTCACCATCTGCACCGGCAACGAGGACGACCGCAAGCTGGGCCTGGAGACGCTGGACGCGATCGAGACCATCGCCAAGGAAATGCCCGAGTGCCAGATCATCCTCGGCCTCTCCAACATTTCCTTCGGCCTGAACCCGGCGGCGCGCCATGTCCTGAACTCGGTCTATCTCGACCATGCCATGCGCCGCGGCCTGACCGGGGCCATCGTGCACCTGTCCAAGATCATGCCGCTGCACAAGATCGCGCCCGATGAACTCAAGGCCGCCGAGGACCTGATCTTCGATCGGCGCACGGAAGGCTACGATCCGCTTCACGCCTTCATCGCCCTGTTCGCCGACCGCACCGCCGCCAAGACGGTGAAGAAGGCGCGGGCCGAGACGGCGGAGGAACGCCTGACCCAGCGCATCGTCGATGGCGACCGCTTAGGGCTAGAGGACGACCTCGAGGAGGCGATGAGGGCGCATGCGCCGCTCGACATCATCAACACCTTCCTGCTGGACGGCATGAAGGTGGTGGGCGAGCTGTTCGGTTCTGGGAAAATGCAGTTGCCCTTCGTCCTGCAATCGGCCGAAACCATGAAGGCCGCCGTCGCCTATCTCGAACCCTTCATGGAGAAGGTGGAGGGCCAGGAGAAGGGCATCATCGTGCTGGCGACGGTGAAGGGCGACGTCCACGACATCGGCAAGAACCTGGTCGACATCATCCTGACCAACAACGGCTACAAGGTCGTCAACCTCGGCATCAAGCAGCCGTTGAGCGCGATCATGGAAGCGGCGGTATCGCACAAGGCCAATGCCGTCGGCATGTCCGGCCTGCTGGTCAAGTCGACCGTGATCATGCGCGAGAACCTGGAGGAGATGACCCGCCAGGGCCTGGACGTGCCGGTGTTCCTAGGCGGTGCGGCGCTCACCCGCAAGTATGTCGAGGAGGATTGCGTTCGCGCCTATGCGTCGGGCCGGGTCGCCTATGCCCGCGATGCCTTCGACGGCCTCGACCTGATGGCCAAGGTGGTCAACGACAATTTCGACGACCACCTGAAGGCGGCGCAGGCCAAGCGCGCCGGCCGGCCGTCCAATGCCAAGCGCATCGGCCAGGCCACGGAAGCCTCGATCGCCCGCCCGGTCGATTTCGAGGAAACCCGCGTCCGCCGCGAGGAATTGGCGAAGGGCGTCAGCGTGCCGGTGCCGCCGTTCTGGGGGCGAAGGTGATCGAGGACATGCCGCTGAAGGCACTCGTCCCGTTCCTGAACGAGACCATGCTGTTCCAGTTCCAGTGGGGCTTCGACAAGATGGGCCGCAGCCTGGAGGACTACCGCGCCTGGGCCGCCCAGGAAGTGCGCCCGATCCTCAATCGCCTGGTCGAGCAGGCCCAGCGCGAACACATCCTGAAGCCCCAGGCCGCCTACGGCTACTGGAAGGCCGCGGCCGAGGGCAATGATGTCGTGCTGTTCGACGAGTCGGGCGAGAAAGAGGTCTCCCGCTTCGCCTTCCCGCGCCAGGCGCGGGCCGGGGGCCTGTGCATCGCCGATTTCTTCCGCGATGTAACGAGTGGCGAGCGCGACGTGATCGGCCTGCAGGTGGTGACCATGGGCCAGCAGGCCTCCGAGATCGCGCGCGCCTGGTTCGCCGAGAACCGCTACCAGGATTACCTCTACCTGCACGGCCTGTCGGTCGAGATGGCCGAGGCGATGGCGGAATATGTCCACAAGCGCATCCGCGGCGAGTTGGGCTTCAGCCACGAGGACGACCGCGACATGGACAAGATGCTGAAGCAGGGCTACCGCGGCAGCCGCTATTCCTTCGGCTATCCCGCCTGCCCGAACCTCGCCGACCAGCACAAGCTCCTCGCCCTGCTGGGGGCCGAGCGCATCGGCGTCGTCATGGCCGACGAAGACCAACTCCACCCCGAGCAGTCGACCAGCGCCATCGTCGTCCACCACCCCCAGGCCAAGTATTTCTCGGTGTAACCCCAAGCTCCCTCTCCGCCGCGTGCGGGGGAGAGGGAAGGGGCCCGTCGCGAAGCGATGGGAAGGGTGAGGTGGTCGGCAGACAAGTCTCGCTCTATGGCTGCAAATTCGCATCTTACCTACGAATTTACGAGGTTGGGTCCTATTGGGTAGCCGGGTTGACCGCATCAGCGCATGACGATCAGGGCTGGGCGGCGAGGTACTCCAGCCGCTCGGCGGCGACCTTCCTGACGGTGTCGCGGTCGCTGCCGACCGGGATCTGGTAGGCCAGCCACAGGAACAATTCCTCCTGCGGGGTCAACATGGTCTGCGGGTCGGCATCGGCCGGGACAGCCTCGCCCGAGGCCGCTTCCGCCATGCCCATCAGGCCCAGCGCGCGCAGCAGCATCAGCGCCAGGCAACGCTGCTGTGCCCGGGCAGGCGTGCCCTCGACGATACGGATGGTGACGAAGCCCACCTCTCGCGGCTTGAGCGGGTGCATGGACATCGCATAGCTGCCGCAGCCCGCCGCCGGCAGGGCGGCGGCAGCGGGCGTGACATAGAAGGGCGGATCAAGGCTGACCTGGGGCCGTGGTGTGTCCAGCGCCGGCTTTTCCTCGCGGACGATCAGCGTCGCCTGGTCATAGTCCGGCGACCCCGGCTCGGGTGAAGGGGCGAGGCCGGTCAGTGCCCTGATGCGCTCGATCGCCGGCGGTTCTGCCGCGGTCAAGTCCGACCAGTCGAAATAGTGCAGCGGCTTACCGTCGGCCACTCGGGCAAGGCGCTCGGCATCGATCGGCAGCTGCATGAAATTATAGTAGGGCGCGCCACCCAGCGCGGCCGCCACGAAGCGGTCGATGGTGGCTGGATCGCGGGCAAGCGATGGCGCATCCGGCGGCGGCAAAGCCCCCGCATGGGCGGAGAACGCCAACAAGGCCAGACACGGCGCCAGATACTGGGAATATCTCATGGTTGCTGTTGAATCTGCTCGATCAGGACGGTGGCCTGGGCCTTTGCGGCGGCCCGGCTAAGGCCCGGTGTCATCCGGTAGAGCATCCAGAGAAACAGCCTTTCCTCGGGCGTCATGGCGGTTGCCAAGTCGGCCTCGGGGGGCGGGCTGCCGTTGTCGAAGGCCGCGCCCATCGACAAGCCTTGGAAGCGCAGCAGCATGAGGGCGAAGCAGCGTTTCCGTGCCAACGACGGGGCCTCGGCGGCGATGACCGCAAAGGCGAGGGTGATGCGCGAAGGATGCATGCCGTTGGTCATGAAATGTACTTCGCCGCACTGACGCTCGATGCCGTCGACACCAACGGTGACCTTGATGAAATCCTTGACAGCAAAGCGGACGAACGAGGAACTGTTCATCAACGAGGCGACTTTTTCGCGACGCTGATCGTAATCCATGATGAGCAGCAGGTAGGGCGGATCGTCCGCCTGGCCACAGGGACGCAATATTGTCGGCTCGTCGGTCAGAGTCGAGATTTCCGCGACGATAGGCGTCAATTCGGCAAGATAAGCATTGTCGGTCGCAGAGAAGCAGACGCTGGGCGATTTCAGGCTGTGGATCGTCCGTGCCACGCCCAGGCTTATTCCGGCCACCCTGGGAACGCTGTCGGGATCGACCGCCGCATCGAGAAAGCGGTTGATCAGTGTCGGATCCTCAAGGCGGACCTGTTCAATGATTTCCCGCGGCGGCAGGGCAACGTCGGCCAGTGCCTGGCCGCTCATCGCCACGATTATCGCGACGAGGGCAAAGCTGCGCCAACCCATCGCTCACCCCTCGACGCGGGCGATCAGGGCCTCGATGGCGGCAACCGAGACGGGCTCGTCCAGCAGGGGGGCATGGCCGCGCTCGGGCACTTCGACGGTGACGAGGTCGGGCTTGGCCGCCACCATCTTGGCGACCGTCGCCGGCGACAGCAGGTCGGACAGGGCGCCGCGCAGGACGGCGGTGGGGACGGCCGCCAGGCCGCCGAAGACCGCCCACAGGTCGCCGCCCGGCCCGCCTGTGCGCAGCGCTTCGCCGATCTTGGCATCATAATTGGGCCGCAGGCCGCCTTCCGGCTTCTCGACGAAGACGGCATGGGCGAAACGCTCCCACGCCGTGTCGGGCAAGACAGGGAACTGCGACAGGTTCAGGCCCTTGATCTGTGCCACCGCCTCGTCCCAGGTGGCGGGATCCGACTGGTTACCGGCAAAGGCGGCGATGCGGGCCAGGCCCTCGGGCGACAGTTCGGGGCCGATATCGTTGAGCACCGCGCCGGCCAGCAGGTGCGGCGCCAGCAGCGAGACGATCTGGGTGACGATGCCGCCCAGCGAGGTGCCGACGAAGACCGCCCGATTGATCCCGGTCAGGCCCAGCAGTTCGATCACGTCCCGGGCATAGGTCGGCGGCACGTAGTTCATCATCACCGGGTCGTAGTCCGACAGGCCCCGGCCGCGGAAATCGGGCGAGATCACGCGCCGTCCGCCTTGGGACAGGTGCAGGGCAAGGCTCTCGAAATCCTTGGAATTGCGGGTCAGGCCGGGCAGGCAGACGACCGGCAGGCGGCTGTCGCTGAAATTGCCGTAGTAGCGGGCATAGAGGGAGAGGCCGTCATGGGACGTGTAACGCAGGTCACGATAGGCGGCCATCATTCCTCCGGAATTTTTATGGGCTCGAGTTCAGCCGGCGGTGCTGCCGCGGTAGGGCCGGTCGACGATCGGCGAGGCGCGCGAGCCCGCGCCGCGCAACAGGTCCCGGGCGATGCCCAGGGCCGGCTGCTTGCTGCCGGCCAGGCGCTGGCGATAGACCTGGGTGTTCTCGATCACGCGCTGGATATAGTTGCGGGTCTCCTCGAAGGGGACCATCTCGATCCAGTCCACGACATCGACGGTGGACGAGCGCGGATCGCCGAAACGATCCACCCATTGGTCGATGCGCCCGCCGCCGGCATTGTAGGCCCCGGCGACCATGGCGTAGGAGCCGCCGAAATCCTCCAGCAGCTCGTCGAGGTGCGCGACGCCCAGGGTCATGTTGTAGGAGGGGTCGGAGGTGAGCCGTCCCTGATCGAAGGTCAGGCCCAGGTCCTTGGCCACCAGCTTGGCGGTCCCCGGCATCAACTGCATCAGGCCGCGGGCGCCGGCCGGGCTGACCGCCTCGGCGCGGAATTCGCTCTCCTGCCGGGTCAGGGCCAGGGCCAGGGCGCGCTCGGTCAGGGCGCCTTCGGGCATGTTCATGATCGGATAGCCGCGGGCACCCAGGAAGGTGCCGGCCAGGCTGGCTTCCTTGGCGGCGATGACGCCGGCATAGGTGCCGCCGTTGGTCGCGGCCATGTCGGCCACCAGGGCGCGCAGCGCGGGCGAGGGATTGTTCTCCATCACCTGCTTGAGGAAGGGGCGGATCCGGTTCACCTCGCCGATTTCGATCAGCATGCGGGCGGCCCGGACCAGCTCGTCCCGGTCGAGGGTGGCCTGTGCCCCGGCATCGGGCCGGGGATCGACGGGCAGGGCGCGCGACACCGTCTCGCCCAGTTCGAAGGCGGCGAGCTGGCCGTAGAAGGTTTGCGACTGGGCAGCCGCCTTTTCGTACCAGGTGCGCGCGGCGGCGGCATTGCCCGCCGCGGCCGCGGCCCGCCCCGCCCAGTAGCTGGCGCGCGAGACCGAAATCGGCGTCTTCACCTTGGTCGACATGGCGGTGAAATGGCGCAGGCCGACATCGGGCTGGCGCAGGAAGCGCAGGGCGATCCAGCCGGCAGTCCATTCCGCCTCGAAATAATCGGTGCCGTCGGTCAGGTTGTGCATCCGGGCGACCCGGTAGGCTTCCTGGTAGCGGCCGGCGGTGACCAGGCGGCGGGCAGCGTAGCGGATGTGCGGCCACCACTTAGGCGCATTCTGTGCCGTGGTGCCCTCGGGCAGGCTGGCGATCAGGTCGACGGCCTGGTCGTCGTAATCGAGCGAGCGCAGATAGCGCACGCGCGCGAACAGCAGGCCCGGCTCGTCCCGGCGGGCGGCGGGAACGGCGGCAAGATCCTTGGCCGCGGTCTTGGCGGCCAGGATGTACGAGATCGCCGCCGTCGACATGGCGCGGTAGTCGGGCGGCAGCAGCGGCTGCAGGCGCCGCGCCTCGGCCACATCCTCGTCCATCAGCAGCCGGTTCATCCGGGCGATATGGTCGGCCTGGGTCAATTGCCCGCCATAGCTGGCCAGGATCTGGCCCTCGGCCAGGCTGTCGGTGTCGGCATCGATCCAGCCCTGGCGCAGCAGCAGCAGGCCGCGCGCCTTGTCGCCGGCGGCCAGCAGGGCGGCGCCGAAGCGCAGCTTGCCGATCCCGGTGGCCGGCGGGTTGCGTTCGAACCAGGTGATCAGGCGCGACGGGGTGGTCGCGGTCGGGTCGATCGCCGCCTCGGCCCGGGCTAGGAGGGTGGCGCGGCGCGGCCAATTGGGATTGCGGTCGACGAATTGGGCGATCTCGTCGAAGCCGGCATAGTTTTCCTTGGCCAGGAAGCGCTGCCAGTCGATGACCTTGGCCAGGGTGCGGTCGCGGGCCGGGGCGGCGATCGCCGCGGCGTTGTCCCAGTCGCCATCGGCGGCCGCGGCAAAGGCCTGGGTATAGATCTGCCGGTCGGAAGCGCTGAGCAGCGAGGGGAAGCGCGCCGCCGTCGTTTGCGCCTGCGCCGGGTGATCGAACGGTGCAAGCGTCGCCGCCGCACCCGCCGCGAGCGCTAACAACACCATTCCCGTGGCCAGCCGCATCTTGAACCCCAGTCCCCGAATCAGCAGATCCCTGGCCACCCAGGATAGCGACGACCCGGCGATAGCGCCACCCGGCCGGTCATTCCGCCGGGGCTGTTGTCGCCATATTCCCGCGCTTTTCGCGCCGGCCGACCAGGCCGCGGATCACGGTATAGAAAACCGGCGTGAACAGCAGGCCGAAGATGGTGACGCCCAGCATGCCGAAGACCACCGCGGTGCCCAGGGCCTGGCGCATTTCGGCGCCGGCGCCTGCCGCGATCGCCATCGGCACGACGCCTAAGGTGAAGGCGAAGGAGGTCATCAGGATCGGGCGCAGGCGCAGGCGGCAGGCTTCGAGCACGGCGGCGAAGCGGTCCTTGCCCAGGTCTTCCTGTTGCCTGGCGAATTCGATGATCAGGATCGCGTTCTTCGAGGCAAGGCCCACCAGCACGACAAAGCCGATCTGCACCAGGATGTTGTTGTCGATGCCGCGGAAATAGATGCCGCCCAGGGCCGAAAGCAGGCACATGGGCACGATCAGGATGATCGCCAGCGGCAGGGCCCAGCTCTCGTATTGCGCCGACAGGGCCAGGAAGACGAACAGCACGGCCAGCGGGAAGACGATCAGCGCCGTATTGCCGGCAATCTTCTGCTGATAGGACAACTCGGTCCATTCAAAGGCGATACCTTCCGGCAGGCTCTCCGTGGCCAGGGCTTCCAGGCTGGACAGCGCCTGCCCGGTGCTGACGCCCGGCAGCAGCGATCCCGTTACCGGCGCGGCCAGGTATTGGTTGTAGCGGACCACCAGGTCGGGGCCCGAGATGTTGCGGAACGAGGCGACCGAGCCCAGCGGCACCATGGCGCCGTCGTTGGAACGGGCCCGCAGGTGGGCGATGTCGGCCTGGTCGATGCGGAACTGGGAATCGGCCTGGGCGGTGACGCGATACGAACGGCCGAACAGGGTCAGGTCGTTGACGTAGGACGAGCCCAGGAAAGTGGTCACGGCGTCGAAGATCGCCTGGGGCGAGACGTTCAGGATCTGCGCCTTCACCCGGTCGACATCGACGAACAGTTGCGGCGTGCCGATGGTGAAGGGGGTGTAGACCGAGGACAGGCCGGGAATCTGGTTGGCCTTGGTCACGAAATCGTCGACCGCGGTCTTCAGCGGGCCGATGCCCTGGCCCAGGCGATCCTGGATCTGCAGCGAGAAGCCGCCAGCATTGCCGATGCCCGAGACGGGCGGCGGCGGCACGATCAGCACGAAAGCTTCCTCGATGACGAACAGCTTTTGATTCAGTTCGGCCATGATGGCGTCGACCGAATGGCCCTCGGCCGCGCGCTCGGCGGCGTCCTTCAGGGTTACGAAGATCGCGCCGGCGTTGGAGGCGCTGGTGAAGGTGGCGCCCGAGAAGCCGGCAATGGTCACGGTATGGGCAACGCCCGGCACGCCGCGGGCGATGTCGCTGGCACGGTGCAGGACCTCGTCGGTCCGCGCCAGCGAGGCGCCCGGCGGCAGTTGGATGACGGCGATGAGATAGCCGCGGTCCTGCATCGGGATGAAGCCGGTCGGGACATGGGCGAAGCCGAACACGGTCGCCCCGATCAGGCCGGCATAGACGATCAGCAGCAGCGCGGCGCGGCGGGTGAAGCCACCCACCACCCGGCCATAGCGGTCGGACAGCCAGGTGAAGCCCCGGTTGAAGCCGCTGAACAGCCAGCGCAGGGGATTGCGGCTGTCGGTCGTGTGGATGCGGTGGGGCCGCAGCAGCAGGGCGGCCAGCGCCGGGCTCAGCGTCAGGGAGTTGAAGGCCGAGATGGCGGTGGCAACCGCGACGGTCACCGCGAACTGCTTGTAGAAGGCGCCGGAGATGCCGGGGATGAAGGCGGTCGGCACGAACACCGCGCCCAGGACGATGGCGATCGCGATCAGCGCGCCCGAAACCTCGTCCATGGTCTTGCGCGCGGCATCGCGGGGACTGAGGCCCTGGGCAATGTGGTGTTCCACCGCCTCGACCACCACGATGGCGTCGTCGACGACGATGCCGATCGCCAGCACCAGGCCGAACATCGACAGGGTGTTCAGCGAGAAGCCCAGGCCCGCCATGATCGCGAAGGTGCCGATCAGGGCGACCGGAATGGCGACGATGGGGATGATCGTGGCGCGCCAGCTTTGCAGGAAGACGAAGACCACGATGACGACCAGGGCGATCGCCTCGAACAGGGTCTTCACCACCTCGGCGATCGATTCCTCGACGAAGTCGGTGGGATTGTAGACGATCCGGTACTCGAGGCCCTTGGGAAAGGCCTGCGACAGTTCGGCCATCTTGGCCTTCAGCGCCGCGGCGGTGGCGACGGCGTTGGAGCCCGGGCGCTGGAACACGCCCATGGCCGCCGCCGGCTTGCCGTCGAGATAGGAATTGGTGGTGTAGTCGCGCGCCGCCAGCTCGACCCGGGCGACGTCGCGCAGGCGCACGAACTGCCCGCCCGAGACGGCCTTGACGATGATCTCGCCGAATTGTTCGGGCGTTTGCAGGCGGCCTTGCAGGCGCACCGGCACCTCGAACGGGGTCGCCAGCTCCAGCGGCTGCTGGCCCAGCTTGCCGCCGGCGATCTCGTTGTTCTGCGACTGCACGGCCGAGAGGACATCCTCGGCGGACAGGTTCAGGTTGGCCATCCGCTCGGGATCGAGCCAGATGCGCATGGCATAGTCGCGGGCGCCGAACACCGTGATGCTGCCCACGCCGTCCACGCGCGAGAGCACGTCCTTGATCTGCAGGGATACGTAATTGGAGATGTAGAGATTGTCGAAGGTGCTGTCGGGCGACAGCAGGTGGATCACCATCATCAGGTCGGGCGACGACTTGGCGGTGGTCACGCCCTGGCGCCGCACTTCCTCGGGCAGCAGCGGCTCGGCGATCGAGACCCGGTTCTGCACCAGCACCTGGGCGGTGTCGAGGTCGGTCCCCGGCTGGAAGGTGACGGTTAACTGCATGCGCCCGTCGGCCGACGAGTAGGAGCGCATGTAGATCATGTTGTCGATGCCGTTGACCTGCTCCTCGATCGGGGCGGCCACGGTGGTGGCGATGGCTTCCGGGTTGGCGCCGGGATAGTTGGCGGTCACCACCACGGTGGGCGGGGCGATTTCCGGGTATTGTGCGATGGGCAGGCCGAAGAAGGCGATGCCGCCGACGATCATGATGACGATCGACAGGACCGCCGCGAAGATCGGGCGGTCGATGAAGAAGTGCGGGATCTTCACTTCGCGCCCTCCGGCTTGGCGTCGGCCACCGGGGTGGGGTCGTTGACGATCTTGCCGTCGTCGTCGAGGTGCGCCGGGATCGGGCTGACCGGGACGCCCGGCCGGACCCGCATGATGCCGTTGACCACGACCTGGTCGGTTGGGGTCAGGCCGCTGCGGACAACGCGCAGGCTGCCCACGGCCGAGCCCAGTTCGACGATGGTGAGCTGCGGCTTGTTTTCCGCCCCGATGACCCAGACGAAGCGGCGGGTCTGGTCGGTGCCGATGGCGGCGTCGGGGATCAGGATGGTGCGCTTGGGCTCCGATCCGGCGACGCGGACACGGGCGAACATGCCCGGGGTGAACACCCGGCCGGGATTGGCGAAGATGCCGCGGACCCGGATCGTGCCGGTCGCCTGGTCGAGCTGATTGTCGACGAAATCCATCCAGCCGGCGTGGGGAAAGCCGGTCTCGTCGGCCAGGGCAAGGTCGATCGGAATCGCCGTGATGCGCGGATCCGGCAATTCGCCCAGCAGGTTGCGCCGCTGCGAGCGCAGATAGACCTGCTCGTCGCCGTCGAAATAGAGATAGATCGGGTCGACCGAGACGATGGTGGTCAGCGCCGTGCCGCCGGCATCGGCGCCCGAGACCAGGTTGCCGACCGTCACGTTGGTGCGGCTGATGCGGCCGGCGACCGGCGCCGTGATGCTGGTGAACTCGAGGTTCAGCTCGGCCTGGCGCAGCGCGGCCTGGGCCGATTGCACGCTGGCCGAGGCCGACCGGCGGGCCTGCAGTTTCTCGTCCAGGGTCTGCTGCGAGGCGTTGCCGCCCTGGCGCAGGGCGCCATAGCGGGCAACCTCCCGTTCGGCCAGTTCGAGCTGGGCATCGGCCGCATCGACATCCGCCTTGGCCCGCGCCACCTCGGCCTCGAAGGGGCGCGGGTCGATGACGTACAGCAATTGCCCCTTGGAGACTTCCTGGCCGTCCTTGAAATGGATCGAATCGAGGTAGCCGGAGACGCGGGCGCGGATTTCGACGGAATCGACCGCGGCGAAGCGGCCGGTGAATTCGTCGTAGTCGGCCATGTCCCGCACCAGGGGCGGGGCCACGGTCACGGGCGCGGGGGGCCGGGCCTGCGGCTGGCCGCTGCCGTTGTCGCAACCGGCGAGCGCCAACAGGGCGCTGAAGGCCAGGCCCACGAGAAGTTTCGCCTTGGTCATTCGATCGGTCCCCACGCCCTGGATTTGCCGCGATGGTGAGGGTGGGGGTGCTATGCGTCAACCTATACCAAGGATTCGTCGCCCCAGGGATTCACGCGCACGATCAGCGGCGCAGCTTGGTGCGCATGGCCCAATCGGCACCGCCATAGGTCACCGCGTAGATCAGGACTTGCGCTGCCTCATCGTCGACCACGAAGGCGACGACACCCTTGCGGCCGGCCGGGATGGCCCTCAGCCCGGGGGCGATATC
This sequence comes from Oleomonas cavernae, assembly GCF_003590945.1. Taxonomy (NCBI): domain Bacteria; kingdom Pseudomonadati; phylum Pseudomonadota; class Alphaproteobacteria; order Acetobacterales; family Acetobacteraceae; genus Oleomonas; species Oleomonas cavernae. The sequence goes on from NZ_QYUK01000011.1 coordinate 526,549, forward strand.
TTGACGGAGCGACCCGATGTGGGGCTGTACGGACAGACGCCTGATCGTTTGCAGGATCTCATCCAGCTTGGCCTCGGCGATCTTCGGCCCTGCAAATTCCAGGATCCGTTGCGCAATCCCATCCAGATCGCGCCCGACCGAAGGATGATAGCGGATGCGATAGATCACGGGTTGCTTGCGGCGATCCGCGCCCGGGCCGCGCCCACCACCTGGTCCTCATCAACGAACTCGTCACGCGGCGTCCGCATGCGATCGCGGATTTCATCAGCCAGGGCAGCCAACGCCACTTCCCGCTCTGCCTCGTCCTGCATCATCAATTCAATCGCCGCGGACACGGCCGCGCTGTGAGACGCGAAGACCCCTGTGCCGACCTTCTCGGCGATAAAGCGATGGTGGCGGTCCGTGAAGCTCAGGGTCGTTTTCACCGTCATCGCAACCTCCTGGGTATGACTTAGTCATATAGCACAATGTCGGTCGCTCGCGAAATCCCGTGATGGGTGCGCGCTTCCCCGCTGTTGAAGGCAGGGCCCTGGTTGGCTATGGTCTGCGGCTCAATTGGAGGCCTGTCATGTCCGACGTCCGCACCCGCCTGCGCGGGTCGATCACCGCACTCATCACCCCGTTCAAGGACGGCAAGGTGGATGCGCGTGCCTTTCAGGACTTCGTCGACTGGCAGATCAAAGAGGGCACCCACGGCATCGTGCCCTGCGGCACCACCGGCGAAAGCCCGACGCTCAGCCATGAAGAACACCACCAGGTGGTCGAACTGGCGATCGAGGCGGCGGCCGGCCGGGTGCCGGTGGTTGCCGGCGCCGGCTCGAACTCGACGGCCGAGGCGATCGACCTCGCCGCCCATGCCAAGAGGGCCGGCGCCGATGCCTGTCTGATCGTCACGCCCTATTACAACAAGCCCAGCCAGGACGGACTGTTCGCGCATTTCGAGGCGATCTCGAAGGCGGTGGACCTGCCGATCGTCGTCTACAACATTCCCGGCCGCTGCGTCGTCGACATCACCGTGGCCACCATGGCCCGCATCGCCCGGCTGCCGACCGTCATCGGGGTGAAGGAAGCCACCGGCGACGTCTCGCGCATCGCCAAGCACCGCGAAGTGATCGGGCCCGATTTCATCCAGCTTTCAGGCGACGACGGCCTGGCCCTGGCCTCGGTCGCGACCGGTGCCCGGGGCTGCATCTCGGTGGGCTCCAACGTCGTGCCCCGGGCCTATGCCGACATGCAGGAGGCCGCCCTGGCGGGCGACTTCGGCCGCGCCCTGTCGATCCAGGACAGGCTGGCGCCCCTGAACGAAGCCCTGTTCCTCGAAACCAATCCCTCGCCCGCCAAGTGGGGTGTCGCACGGCTGGGCCGTTGCCAGCCCGACCTGCGCCTGCCGCTGCTGCCCATCGGCGCTGCCACTGCCGAGCGCATGGAAGCGGCGATGACGCGCGCGGGCGCCCTCAATTGAGCATCTGATGGCCGACAAGAAGCGCGAGGAAGCGCGCAAATACCTCACGGAAAATCGCAAGGCGCGCCACAACTATCATATCGAGGCACGCTACGAGGCCGGCGTGATCCTGAAGGGGTCCGAGGTCAAGTCCCTGCGCGGCGGCCAGAGCAACATTGCCGAAGCCTATGCCGGGGCCAATGCCCAGGGCGGCGGGCTGTGGCTCTACAATGCCTATATCCCGGAATACAAGCAGGCCAACCGCGAGAACCACGAGCCGCGCCGGCCGCGCCAATTGCTGCTCCACGCCCGCGAGATCGCCAAGCTATCCCAGGAAGTGACGCGCGGCGGCATGACCCTGGTGCCGCTCTCGATCTATTTCAACGAGCGCGGCATGGCCAAGGTCGAGATCGGCCTGGCCAAGGGCAAGAAGCTGCACGACAAGCGCGCCTCCGAGAAGGAGCGCGACTGGAACCGCGAAAAATCGCGTGTCCTGCGGGGTGACAAGCGATGAGCGACGACGACAAACCCACCCTGATCGGCCAGATCAAGGAAAAGCTCATCGGCTCAAAGCAGAAATGGGCCAAGGAAGGCCGCCTGCTGACCGGCACCACGGCCGAGCATACCGTGCGCCTGCCGCCCGGCCAGCGCCTGGTCAAGGATTGGCCGGTGCTGGACCTGGGCGTCCAGCCCTCGGTGCCCAAGGACGTCTGGCGTCTCGACGTCGACGGCGCCGTGGTCAACCCGCTGTCCTGGAACTGGACCGATTTCATGGCCCAGCCGCAGGTCGAGGATACCTCGGACATCCACTGCGTCACCGCCTGGTCGCGCTATGACAACCGCTGGACCGGCGTCTCGGCGCAGTTCCTGCTGGCCCAGGTGCAGCCCCGGCCGGAAGCCCGCCACGTCATCCTGCACTCGTACGACGGCTACACCACCAACGTGACGCTGGAGCATTTCGCGGCGCCCGACGTGATCATCGCCCATGCCTGGGAAGGCCAGCCCCTGAGCCGCGAGCACGGCGGTCCGGTGCGCCTGGTCATGCCCCAGTTCTATCTGTGGAAGTCGGCCAAATGGCTGAAGCGGATCGAATTCCGCGCCGACGACAAGCCCGGCTTCTGGGAAGTCCGCGGCTATCACAACGAAGGCGATCCGTGGTTGGAAGACCGCTATAGCTGAGGTCATAGGAGGCGACGATGCGCCATGCCCCTGCCTGGGTACTTGCCATGTCCGTGCTTCACGTGGCGGCACCGGCAAGCGCCAAGTCGCCACCCGCCTGTGATATTGCCGACCCAACGGTGATCACGCGCCAAGCCGACCTTCCTTCGGCTGCTCGGGCGGCTATCCCATTCACCATGGCCGATCCGGGCGAACCGTTTCATGTGACGGATGTAATCAGTCCTGGAACGGAAGATGAGCCATTCCGGCGGCTCATCTGTGCCTATCCATATGGTGGCGGCTTGGTCATTCAATACGAACAGGGCGGTTTCGCCTATGGCGTCATGAAATTGCTGCTTGAGCGCTCGGGCGATCGCTATTTCGCCCGCTGATCCTGTCTTGGGTGGGGACTGAGGGCCAACGCAAAAGGCGGGGGCATGGAACGATCGAATTCGAAGAGCCCCAGTTTGGTCGCTGCGACTGTTGCGGTTCAGCAACGACTAGCCTGCCCGCTTCGTCAGCCGCGATGGCGCGGACGAGCTGTTCCGCCGCTACGCGTTCGGCCGGGCTGCTGCGATCGGCGGCGGCTTGGCCCCGCGTGGCGATGAAACATGCACGCGTGCATGTTTCATGGCATGCTCGCCTTGGTGAAGCGAGGTCAAGACACCATGGATTCCGACACTCCCGGCCGGGATGCCGTGCGCAGTACCAAGTTGCTGCGCCGCCGGCAGGAGGAACGTTCGGCCTCGATGCGGATGCAACTGGTCGAGGCAACGATCGCGGCCCTGATCGAGCGGGGCTATGCCCGGACGACGAGCGTGGAGATCTGCCAGCGTGCAGGCGTCACACGGGGTGCGCTGCTGCATCATTTCGACAGTCTCGCCGATCTCTTTGCTGTGACGCTTTCCCATATCTATGATCGCCTGCTGGCAAGATCGTCGATGCGCGGACCGGAACGGTCGGGCGGCCGGGACCTTGTGGAAAGCCTTTGGGACCACTTCTCGCAGCCCGAATACAAGGCGGTGATCGAGTTGTGGCTTGCCGCCCGCAACGAGCCGGAACTCGGCGTATCGCTGTCGCCCGCCATCCTTCAGATCAGCAACCTTGCCGACCCCCGTTTCAATCCGCGCCTGTCGGCGGCGCTGGGGCAATCGGCGGATGCCGTGCCGCTTTACCGGCTGATTCTCGAGAGCATGATCGGCATGGCCCTGGGCCGGGCTGTCACACCAGGGGGCGGTATGCTTGGCCATGAGGAGCGGGTCGTGGATCTTCTTGGCCGCCTGGCCGGGGAGATGCTCAACAAGCCCTGAGCCGGCAACCCGCCGCGTGACCCGTCGGTGTGCCATGCCCTTGCCGATCGCAAGCCTGCTCCGCGGGAAGCATTTTGCCCTTACCCTATAAGATACATTCGTATATGTATGTTTATGGGCGACAGAGCAACAACCATCGACATGATTGCCCAACGAGGAGGAAACATCCCCATGGCACCGGATTCCGGATCTCCGCCCGCGGCATCTGCGCGTTCCGTCTCCGGCATCTCCCGGGCGAAGGAGAAACAGATCGCCAAGGCGCTCTCGCCCATCGTGGCTTGGCCGACCCTTGTGCTGGCACTGATCCTGCCGGCGACCTTTGCCACGATCGTCGCCTTGGGCCTGGGCGGCCGCGCGCCGCTGTGGGCCTGCGCGGCGATCCTGTCCGTCGTTTCATACGCCCACTACACGCTGGTGCATGAGAGTGTCCACGGCAACGTGGTCGCCGGCGTGCCGAAGTGGGCGTGGGTCAACACGGTGGTGGGTTGGGTCGGCTCGCTGGGCTTGGGGGTCGGCTGGCCGGCGCTGCTGCGCACCCATGTCCTGCATCATTCCTACACCAACACCGAGCGGGATCCGGACATCTTCGTCAAGGGCACCCTGGTCCAGCTGCTTGGAAAGTGGGTTGTCCAGAGCACCCTGGGCCTCGTTCCCATGGGGCTGATGAGACTGATCTACCCAGGCCCCTATGATCGCCTGCGCGGGGTGTTCAGCCAAAGGGACGTCATCCAGATTTCGGCCGTTACGGCGGTGACGCTGGCGCTGCTTGTGGCATCGCTGGCCACGGGCCATTTCCTTTACTGGCTGTTCCTGTGGTTCATCCCGACCAAGGTCGGCATCCTGTTTCTGAACATTTTCTTCCAGTGGTTGCCGCACCATCCGTTCGACCGCACTGACCGTTACGGCAATACCCGCATCAGCCTGTGGGCGGGCGGCACGTTCCTGACCCTGCAGCAGAACCTGCACCTGATGCATCACCTGTGGCCCAGCGTGCCGTTCTATAACTATGCCCGCCTCTACCGTGCCCTGCGTCCCGTCCTGATCGAGGAGGGCTGTCGCATCGAGGGGCTTGGCGTCGGCCCCTGGAGAAAGGCGAAGGAATGAGATGGCAGGCGTTGCCTGTTTGATCCCTCGAGATGGCCGGGTGACGAGAGAAACGCGCAGGGATTCCTTAATCCTTGCCTGTTAACCATGATGCATCTCGGTTCTTGAAACAGGGGTGCATGATGAGCAGCAGCAAGATTGTCTCCCAGGTCAGCGAGATGCGGATCCTGGCGGCGGGTGCCATCCGTGTGCGTATCGATCGCGTCCTGCGGATGGCCGATCACGACGAATATCTGGGCCGGCGGCACTATCAACTGATGCCGGGCGATGCGCTGGACGGCCAACCGCAGGAGGTCGTCACCTTCGCCGCCGCCCACTGGGCGCCGGAGCTTCTGCGTTACGCCACGAACTGATCGCGGCTATAGCCCCGGAAGAACAGCGGGGCGGTCAACGCCGGCGAGGTCGTTGATCCAACGCAAAGGTGATGGCGGCAGGGCATCCTACTTTGGCGTCTGCCACACATCGAGCGCCAATTCGTAGCTGGTGTGTCACCGCGAATTGGGGTGCGAAAATGCCAGCTTTCCCGGCCGTCTTCGAACTTTCCAGCCTCGACGGCAGCAATGGCACCCGTCTGATTGTCTGGACGACCTACGACAACGGCGGCAGCGGCTCGACCATCGCCGGGGTGGGCGATCTCAACGGCGACGGATTCGACGATCTGGCGATCGGCTCGCCCCGAGGGGAGGGGTGGAGCCAGTATGATATCGGCACGGTGACCGATTTTCTGGGCAGCGCAGGCCCTTTCCCGCTCTTCCAGTACAGCACCCCGGGGCTGGCAGGACGCTATCAGGAAGACTTCGGAAGGCGGATCGAGGGCCTGGGCGATATCAACGGCGACGGCTTCGCCGATCTGGTCGTCGAGGGAAGCGGCAGCTTCTACTACATCGATGTGGCCGCCGGCGATTACCACTGGGAGTCCAGCCCGCGCTCGTACATCGTGTTCGGCCACGAGACTTACTGGGCGGTCGAGGCCTCGTCGTCTTTCGCGGGCTTTTCCGCGGCGGGCGACGTGAACGGCGACGGTTTTGACGATGTCGTGGTCGCGCCGGCTGTTGTGCTTTTCGGCAGCGCCGATGGCTTTCCAACGATCTCAATCCCGCCGACGTCGACACGACGGCCGGCGTCCTGTTGACCGGGAACAGCTTCGCCGCCACTGCCGTGGCGGGCGACGTCAACGGTGACGGCATCGGCGATCTGCTGGTGCGGAGCGGGGCGGGCAATGCCTATGTCGTATTCGGCCGTGCGGATGGCTTCGATGGTGCTGTCGATGTCACCGCGCTGGACGGTACCGGCGGTTTCAAGCTGGATGCGGCAGGCGTCGCCGTATCGAGCGCTGTGGCTGCCGGCGACGTCAACGGGGACGGGCTGGACGACATCGCCGTCGGCGTGACGACGGGCGGCAGTGCCGGCGTCTACATCGTCTTCGGCCCGTCGGGCGGCCCGTCGGTGATCGATCCGACCGCGGTCGACGGCAGCAACGGCTTCCGCGTCACGGGCGGCGGTACCACCGGCATCGCGGCGGGCGATATCAATGGCGATACGCTGGGCGACCTGATCATCGGTGACTATTACGTCGTCTTCGGTCGCGCCGGCTCCGTGCCCGCCAGCCTCGACGTCGGCACGCTCGATGGCAACAACGGGTTCCGGCTCGGCGGCACGGGCTTTGATACCGACGGCTGGAACATCCACGCCGCCGGCGACCTCAATGGCGACGGCTTCGATGACCTGGCCATCGGCACGCCCGATGCCGCCAGCCCCTATGATCCGGACTATCTCACCGGCGCCACTCATGTCGTCTTCGGCCATGCGGGCGACGCCCAGGACTGGCTGGGCACGGCGGCGGACGAGTTCCATGTCGGCAGCGCGCTTGCGGACATCCTGAACGGCGCGGGCGGCAAGGACCACCTCGAGGGGGTGGGTGGCGACGACCTGCTGATCGGCGGTGCCGGCGGCGATGTCCTCGACGGCGGCGATGGCAACGACACGGTCAGCTTCGGTGCCAACGCCAACAGTGCCACGGTCGATCTGCTGGCCGGAACCTCCACCGGTCACACCCTCGGCAACGATACGCTCATCAGCATCGAGAACATCATCGGCGGGGCTGGGGCCGACGACCTCAGCGGCAACGACGGCGGCAATCGCATCGATGGCGGCCTGGGCACCGACCACATGGCGGGCCGTGCGGGCGACGATATCTATGTCGTGGATAATGCCGGCGATACGGTGGTCGAGACGCGGAACGCCGGCCATGACGCGGTGCTGGTGTCGCTCCTCGGCTTTGTCCTTGGCGCCGACGTGGAGGATCTCAGCTTCACCGGCACGGGCGATTTCGCGGCCACCGGCAATACGCTCGCCAATGTCATTGCGGGCGGGGATGGGGACGACCGGCTCAACGGCGGGCGCGGTGCCGATACCTTGCGAGGCGGCCTGGGCGACGATACCTACGTCGTCGACCATGCGGGCGATATCGTCGACGAAGCCGCGGGGGCCGGCTTCGACACGGTGGAGACCACGTTCAACTACACCCTGGGCACGCAGGTCGAGGGGCTGCTGCTGCGCGGCACGGCGGCGCTGTCGGGAACCGGCAATGCGCTCGCCAATACGCTGGCCGGCAATGGCGCCGCCAACAACCTGTTCGGCCTCGGGGCGACGACACGCTGCTGGGCAAGGCCGGCGCGGACAAGTTGCTGGGCGCCGACGGGGCGGACCTGCTGGATGGCGGCACCGGCGATGACAGTCTCCGCGGTGGCCTGGGCAACGACATCTACATCGTCGATGCGGTGGGCGATATCGCCAGCGAAGCCAACGGCGGCGGCGTCGACGAGGTGCGAACCTCGGTTTCTTTCACCCTGGGCTCTGGGCTCGAAAAGCTGACGATCACTTCGGGCCAGGCGGTGGACGGCACGGGCAATACCCTGGCCAACACGCTGACCGGGGGCACCGGGGCCAATGTGCTGTCGGGCCTTGGCGGTGACGACCTGCTGATCGGCGGCAAGGGCAACGACACGCTGGATGGCGGCACCGGCATCGATGCCATGCGGGGCGGGCTTGGCAACGACACCTATGTGGTCGACCGTTTCACTGACGTGATCGACGAGAGCGACGGCGGCGGCAATGATACGATCATTCTGACCGCGGCAGGCGCTTTCACCCTGCCCGACACGATCGAGAACATCATCCTGGCCAATGCGCCCTTCGGCTGGGCGATCGGCAACGACCTGAACAACGAGATGATCGGCACCACGGGCGTCGATATTTTCGAGGGTCGGGGTGGCGCCGATATCCTGACCGGCAATCCGGTCGCCGGCAGCGGCAGCAGCGACATTTTCGTCTACGGCGCGCTCGGCTTCGGCAAGGATACGATCACCGACTTCAAGGCGGGCGAGTATCTGTACGATGTCCTCGAGTTCGACACCGACATCTTCGCCGATTTCGCCGATGCGATGGCTCATGCCACGCAAGCGAACGCCGATGTCGTGATCGCCTATGACGGCCTGAATAAGATCACCCTGCAGAACGTCATCCTGGCCGACCTTGTCGTCGCGAACTTCGACTTCGTCTGACCGGCTGCCGCATCAGCCCACGAACTGATCGCGGCTATAGCCCGGCCTCGGCGGGGGCCATCGCCCAAGCCTTTTTGACCCCGCGGTCTTTTGCCATTGACCGCGGGGATATTCAGGTCTAGTTATCAAACAAACGTTTGATTGGGAATTGAATGGCAAGAAAAGCCGGCCCCCTTCCTTCCGACCGCCGGGGTGAAATCCTGCAGGCGGCGCTGCATCTCTTTGCCGAGCGCGGCTTCGATGGGACGTCCGTCCGGGATATCGCCCGGGCGGTGGGCCTGAACGAGGGCACGCTCTATCACTACTTCCCCGGCAAGGAGGCGATCTTCGCGGCGATCCTGGCCGAACGGGGGTATGGCGCTGCGCAGGTGGACCTCGACCTGGGGCCGGGTCCGCGGTCCCTGGCCGAGATGCTGGGCCAGGTCGGGCGGCATTTCTTGCAGGCCCTGCGGGAGAACGCCCCCCTGACCGCTGTGCTCCTGCGGGAGTCGATCCGCCATCCGCCGGCGCTGTCGGAACCGGGCAAGGGTTTGCAGGCGCTGATCGAGAGCCGGGCACGGCGGCTCGCCCGCCTGTTCGCCCAGGGAGCGCCGCCGGCATCGCGACCCGTCACACCGGACTTCGCCGCCGGGCAATTCTTCGGCTCGCTCGCCACTTTCTGGATCGCCGAGACCTTCATCGCCGGCCACACCGTCTCGGTCGACGAGGCGGAAGCTCATCTGCGCCAGTTGGTCGCCGCGACCCTGGCCGCGCTGGGCGAGGGGCCAAACGCCATGCGCAACAACGACAACGAGGAGGAAACCCCATGACACGCAGACGCAAGATCCTGATCGGCCTGGCCGGTGTGCTGGCGCTGGGCGCCGGCTGGTACCTGACGCGACCGGCCGATATCGGCCAAGGCCGCTTCTTCGCCGACCAGACCTACCACTTCCAGACCCTGCGGGCCTTGAGCGACATTCCGTTCGACGGGGCGGATACCGCGGAAGTCCTGGAAACGGTGAAGCACATCACGGCGGGCGACGCCGATAGCTGGTTCGCCGCCTGGGAGCACACCGGCGACCGGGTCGCCGCCATGGGCCGGGCAACCCGCGACCCGGTCAGCCGCGGCCGTGCCTTGCTGCGCGCCCACAACTACTACCGGACGGCGGAATTCCTGCTAGCCCCCGATGACCCGCGCCGCCCGCCGTCCTGGAAGAAGAACGTCGACGCCTTCTACGAAGGGATCGATACCCTTGGCGTCACCTACGAGCGGATCAAGGCACCCTACGGCGACAAGCACCTGAACGCCCTTTACTTCCCGGGCCCGGCGGGGGCCGAGCAGCGGCCCCTGATCGTGATCGGCGGCGGTTACGACTCGACCCTCGAGGAGCTTTATTTCATGCTGGCCGCCGCGGCCTACGAGCGCGGCTATTCGGTGCTTGCCTACGAGGGGCCGGGGCAGGGATCGGTCCTGCGCGATCAGGGCCTCGTCTTCACCCATGAATGGGAAAAGCCGACCGGCGCCGTGATCGACGCCTTCCTCGCCGCCCATCCCCGGCCGCCCAAGATGGTGTTGGTCGGCGTGAGCCTGGGCGGCTATCTGGCGCCGCGCGCCGCCGCCTTCGACGACCGCTTCGACGGCGTCGTGGCCTTCGACGTCTTCTTTGATGTGGGTGTGACGGCCCGTGCCAAGCTGCCGGGCTTTGCCCAGTGGTTGCGCCGCAACGGTTTCGACGGACCGGTCGAAGCGCTGATCGACCTGAAGACGACGATGAACCCCGGCTTCAAATGGGCCGTGGAAAACGGGATGTGGGTGCTCGGCACCAAAGGGCCGCTGGAGACCCTCGACGCTTTTGCCGCCTATACGCTGGAACCCGTCGCATCGCGGATCAAGGCGGATGTCCTGATCCTGGCCGGGGCCGACGATCACTTCGTGCCCGTCGCGCAGGTCGGGCAGTTCGAGAAGGCGCTCACCCAGGCCCGCAGCGTCACCAGCGTGATCTACGACCGGGACTCGGGCGGGGCGGAGCATTGCCAACTCGGCGCCCAAACGCTCTGGCACGCGACCTTCTTCGACTGGCTGCTGCAGAAGTTCCCCGTGGTCGCGAGCTGACCGCGGGGGAGGCCTAGTCCACGAACTGGTCGCGGCGGTAGCCCTGGAAAAACAGCAGGGCGGTCAGGTCACCGTGGTTGACGCGGGCACGGGCCGCCGCCGCGACCTTGGGCTTGGCGTGAAAGGCGACGCCCAGGCCCGCGGCCTCGATCATCGGCAGGTCGTTGGCGCCGTCGCCCACCGCGAGCGTCTCCTGCGGTGACAGGTTCAGCCGGGCGGTCAGGGCCTGGAGCGATTCAAGCTTGGCGGCGGCCCCCACGATCGGCGGCACCACCTTGCCGGTCAGGCCGCCGCCTGCCACCTCCAGCACATTGGCGCGGTTCTCGTCGAAACCCAGGTGGGCGGCGACGCGGCCGGTGAAGAAGGTGAAACCGCCGGAGACCAGGGCGCAGTAGGCGCCATGGGCGCGCATCGTCTGTACCAATTGCCGGGCACCGGCGGTGAAGCGTACCCGCTCGTCATAACAGGTCTGGAGGGTCGCTTCCGGTAGGCCGGCGAGCTTGCCCACCCGCTCGCGCAGGGCGGTTTCGAAATCCAGTTCGCCCCGCATCGCCCGTTCGGTCACGGCCGAGATTTCCGCCTTCAGGCCGGCGAAATCGGCCAGTTCGTCGATGCATTCGACCGTGATCATGGTCGAGTCCATGTCGGCGATCAGCAGGCGCTTGGCCCGGTCGTCCACGGCCTGGGCCAGCCGGTCGACGGCGAGGCCGGCCAGCGAGATGTCGGTGATGCCTTCCGCCGCCGCAAATCCCAGGCCGTCGAACTGGATATCCGCCGCTTCGCCCGGCGACAGCCACTGCGGCTCGTCGACCTGCGCGCCGGCATGTTCCAGGGCCAGGGCAAGATCGGCAAGCGCCTGGGGGTGGAGCAGGGCGGCGGCGGGGTTGCCGATCACGGTCAGGACGTTGGTCATCGCGGGGACTTGCTGCTCGGAGGATTTTCGTGGGCGCCACCGTACCGATCGCCCGCCCGACCGCAAGCGGCAAGTCGGCGCGGGCTAGAAGCGCACCGGTGCCAGCGGCGGGCGCCCCGCCTCGAAGGCCTTCAGCTTAGCCTCCGCCTCGGCGATATAGTCGCGGGCAAAGGGGACGGCATCCTGGTGGCGGGCCAGTTGCAACTGGACGACCGGCAGCCGGTCGTGGCGGAAGCTGGCTTCGCTGGCGGCGAGATAGAATTCCCACATGCGGCAGAAACGCTCGTCATAGAGGCGCACCGCCTCGTCCCGGCGCGCCATGAAACGTTCGCGCCAGGCGCGCAGCGTCCAGGCGTAGTGCATCGGCCAGATTTCGATGTCCTTGACCAGCATCCCGGCCTTCTCCACCGCCGGCAGCACTTCGGACAGCGCCGGCATATAGCCGCCCGGGAAAATGTATTTCTCGATCCAGGGACTGACAGCATAGGCCGGCTTCACCCGGCCTATGTAGTGCAGCACCATGACGCCTTCCTTGGTCAGGACCTTCGCCATCTTGCCGAAGAACTTGTCGTAGTTGGCGATGCCGACATGTTCGAACATGCCGACCGAGACGATGCGGTCATAGCTGCCGTCGAGATCGAGGTAGTCGGTCAGCGCGAAGCGCACGCGGTCGGCCAGCCCACGCTCGGCGACGCGGGCGCGCGAAACCGCCAGTTGCTCCTCGCTCAGCGTGATGCCGGTGACGTCGACGCCTGAACTCTCGGCCAGGTACAGGCCCAGCCCGCCCCAGCCGGAGCCGACGTCCAGCACCCGCTGTCCTGGTTGGAGCAGAAGCTTGGCCGTGATGTGGCGCTTCTTGGCAAGCTGCGCCTCGTCGAGGCTGATGCCGCGCGGCTCGAAATAGGCGCAGGAATACTGCCAGTCGTGATCGAGGAAGAGGTCGAACAGCCGGGCATCGAGATCGTAGTGATGGGCGACGTTGCGCCGGTTGCGATTGAGCGGCAGGCGGGCGTTCACCTGATAGGCAACCAGCCGTAGCAGGGCCTTCGCCTTCAGCATCGGGGTCGCCGCGTTGCGCACGCCGTTGCGCTTGAGCAGCGACAGCAGGTCGAAGATATTGCCCGCCTCGACCAGCAGGCGCCCCTCCATATACATCTCGCCCAGCTTCAGCGCCGGGTCGGCGGCAATCGCCCGGCCGGCGGCCGCATCGACGAGTCTCAAACAGATCGGCTCGCCCTGGCCGTCGCCGAAACGCTCCCTCTTTCCCGTCGCATCGACGAGATCGAGGTTTCCCGTCGCGATCAGCCGGCGCAGCATCGCCGCGAACGCCGCACTCACATCGCACCGGCCTTGGCCGGTAACGGCGCCTTGATGTTCATAATCCTGTGCCGCTCGCCCCCGCAAGCGCCCCCCGACGACCACCGGCCAAGGTCCGCCAAAGCCGGGTCACAGTCAATCGGCGGGGTTGCCGAGCACCACCGGGCGTGGTTCATCGCGGCTACTGGTTCTGGAGGATTTTCGTGGGCGTCACCGTTCTGATCGCCGGCCCGACCGCAAGCGGCAAGTCAGGGATCGCGCTGGACCTGGCCGAGCGCCTGGGCGGCACCGTGATCAACGCGGATTCGATGCAGGTCTATTCAGGCCTGCACATCATCACCGCCCGCCCCGATGCGGCAGCGCAGGCGCGCGCGCGCCATCGCCTCTACGGCGTGCTGCCGCCCGACGATCCCTGTTCGGCGGCACGCTGGGCAATGCTGGCGCAAGGCGAAATCAAGGCCGCCCATGCAGCCGGGCAGGTGGCGATCGTGGTCGGTGGCACCGGGCTCTATTTCCATGCCCTGACCGATGGCCTGGCCGATATCCCGCAAATTCCGCCCAAGATCCGTGGCGACCTGATGGCCTGGCTGGCCAGGGACGGGGCGCCGGCCCTGCATGCCGAACTGGCGCGCCTCGACCCTGACCTGGCGGCGCGGCTGGAGCCGGGCGACGGCCAGCGCATCCTGCGCGGGCTGGAAGTGATCCAGGGCACCGGCCGGCCGCTCTCGGCCTGGCAGGCCGATCCGACGACGGCGCCGCCCGCCGACCTCGGCACGGTCGTCCGTTTGGTGGTGGCGCCCGAGCGCGCAACCCTGCTACCCAGAATTCGCAGCCGGCTGGAGATCATGGCGCGGACCGGGGCGGTGGAGGAGGCGCAGGCCTTCATGGCCCTGGACCTCGACCCCACCCTGCCGGCGAGCAAGGCGATCGGGCTCAAAGCCTTTGCCGCCCTGGGTTCCGGCCAGATCGACCTGGCCACCGCGCTGGAGCGGGCCGAGATCGAAACGCGGCAGTATGCCAAGCGCCAGATGACCTGGGTGCGGGGCCGGATGGGCGATTGGCCGCCGTGGGGCGCGCAAGAAACGGTAAGAATTTTTGCCGAGCTTGAACAAAAAATGCGCCAATGAGGGTTGACGGCGCAATCTTGAACGATTAGGTTGCCGGCTCCGCGCCCCCCGTTGGCGCGGTTTTCTATTGTTGTCGGTCGCCCCTCGTCGGCGCGGCCCGGATACAGGGTGAGTGTGATGTCGCAGAACATGATGACCGGAGCGGAGATTCTTCTCAAGGCGCTGGTTGATCAGGGCGTGGACACCATTTTCGGCTATCCGGGCGGCGCGGTACTGCCGATCTATGACGCCCTGTACCAGCAGGAAGACATCAAGCACGTCCTGGTCCGCCAGGAAGGTGGTGCTGCCCATTCGGCCGAGGGCTATGCCCGCTCGACCGGCAAGGTCGGCGTGCTGCTGGTCACGTCGGGCCCCGGCGCCACCAATGCCGTCACCGGCCTGACCGACGCCTTGATGGATTCGATTCCGATCGTCTGCATCACCGGCCAGGTCGCCACCCACCTGATCGGCAACGACGCCTTCCAGGAAGCGGACACGGTCGGCATCACCCGGCCCTGCACCAAGCACAACTGGCTGGTGAAGGACATCAAGGACCTGGCCCGGGTCGTCCACGAGGCGTTCTATGTCGCGCGTTCTGGCCGTCCCGGTCCGGTCGTCATCGACCTGCCCAAGGACATCCAGTTGACCTCGGGCATCTACACCCCGCCCGCCCATGTCCAGCACAAATCCTATCGCCCGCAGGTGAAGGGCGACCTCAACAAGATCCGCCAGGCGGTCGAGATGATCGCGGCGGCGGAAAAGCCGATCTTCTATACCGGCGGCGGCGTCATCAATTCAGGCCCGGTCGCCTCGCAATTGCTGCGCGAACTGGTCCGCATCACCGGCTATCCCATCACCTCGACCCTGATGGGCCTGGGCGCCTATCCCTCGTCGGATAAGCAGTGGCTGGGCATGCTGGGCATGCACGGCACCTTCGAGGCGAACAATGCGATGCACGACTGCGACCTGATGGTCTGCATCGGTGCCCGCTTCGACGACCGCATCACCGGCCGGATCAACGCCTTCTCGCCCAATTCCAAGAAGATCCACATCGACATCGACCCGTCGTCGATCAACAAGAACGTGCGCGTCGACCTGCCGATCATCGGCGACTGCGCCCATGTCCTCGAAGACATGATCAAGGTCTGGAAGTCCAAGGTGCTGCGGCCCAACAAGCAGGCCCTGGACGGCTGGTGGAAGCAAATCGCGGAATGGCGCGCGCGCGACAGCCTGCGCTACAAGCCCTCGAACGAGATCATCAAGCCGCAATACGCGATCCAGCGCCTGCACGCCCTGACCAAGAGCCCGAATACCTACATCACGACCGAGGTCGGCCAGCACCAGATGTGGGCGGCCCAGTTCTATGGCTTCGAGGAGCCCAACCGCTGGATGACCTCGGGCGGCCTGGGCACCATGGGCTATGGCCTGCCGGCGGCGATCGGCGTGCAGATGGCGCACCCGGAAGCCCTGGTCATCGACATCGCCGGCGAAGCCTCGATCCTGATGAATATCCAGGAAATGTCGACGGCGGTTCAGCACCGCCTGCCGGTGAAGATCTTCATCCTGAACAACGAGTACATGGGCATGGTGCGCCAGTGGCAGGAACTGCTCCACGGCAACCGCTATTCCGAGTCCTACATGCACTCGCTGCCCGATTTCGTGAAGCTGGCCGAGGCCTTCGGCGCCGTGGGCCTGCGCTGCGAGAAGCCGGGCGAGGTGGACGACACGATCAAGGAGATGATCGCGGTCAAACGCCCGGTGATCGTCGATTGCCGGGTCGACAAGACCGAGAACTGCTACCCCATGGTGCCGTCGGGGGCCGCCCATAACCAGATGATCCTGGGGCCGGAAGACGACAGCCACCGGGATGTCTCGGTCGAGGGCATGGCGCTCGTATAGCCCATTTATCGTCATCCCGGCCTTGAGCCGGGATCTTGGCGGCGTTGGCCTCTGTGCTTCGTCCGGCGAAAGATCCCGGCTCTCCGCTTACGCTGCGGCCGGGATGACGCTATGTGGCAAACAGATTTCCCAACCCGCAAGTTTCCAGCTATAAGCCCCGCCATCGCGGGGCAAAAGAGGGCGAAGTGGAACCGATCCGCAGCCATACCATCGCCGTTCTGGTCGACAATGAAGCCGGCGTTCTCGCCCGCGTCATCGGCCTGTTCTCCGGCCGGGGCTACAACATCGACAGCCTGACCGTCGCCAAGGTCGAGGACAGCCGCAATCTCTCGCGCATCACGGTCGTGACCTCGGGCACCGCCATGGTGATCGAGCAGATCAAGGCCCAGCTCGACCGCCTGGTGCCCATCCACAAGGTCGCCGACCTGACCGTCGACGGCCCCTCGCTGGAACGCGAGCTGGCCCTGGTCAAGGTGGTCTCGACCGGCGACAAGCGGGTGGAGGCCCTGCGCCTGGCCGATGCCTTCCGTGCCCGCGTGCTTGACAGTACGGCCCAGTCCTTCGTCTTCGAGGTCACCGGTTCGACCTCCAAGATCGATGCCTTCATCGACCTCATGCGGGGGCTTGGCCTCGCCGAGCTCTCCCGTACCGGCGTCGTCGCGATCCAGCGCGGCACCGGCTCTCTCTGATCCTGATATCCAGACCAAAAGGACAATAACATGCGCGTCTATTACGATCGCGATGCCGACGTGAACCTGATCAAGGGCAAGAAGGTCGTCATCGTCGGCTACGGCAGCCAGGGCCATGCCCATGCCCTGAACCTGCGCGACAGCGGCGTGAAGGACGTGGCCGTCGCCCTGCGGGCTGGTTCCGCCACCGCCAAGAAGGCGCAGGGCGAGGGCCTGAAGGTCATGACCCCGGCGGAAGCTGCCGCCTGGGCCGACGTGGTCATGATCCTGACCCCCGACGAACTGCAGGCCAAGCTCTACAAGGACGACCTGGAAGCCAACATGAAGCAGGGCGCGGCGCTCGTCTTCGCCCATGGCCTGAACATCCATTTCAAGCTGATCGAGGCGCGCCCCGACCTCGACGTCTTCATGATCGCCCCAAGGGCCCCGGCCACACCGTGCGCTCGGAGTTCCAGAAGGGCGGCGGCGTGCCCTGCCTGGTGGCGGTGCACCAGAACGCCTCGGGTAACGCCCTGGAAATCGCCCTGTCCTATGCCTCGGCCATCGGCGGCGGGCGTTCCGGCATCATCGAGACCAGCTTCAAGGAAGAGTGCGAGACCGACCTGTTCGGCGAGCAGACCGTCCTGTGCGGCGGCCTGACCGCGCTGATCAAGGCCGGCTTCGAGACCCTGGTCGAGGCGGGTTACGCGCCCGAGATGGCCTATTTCGAGTGCCTGCACGAAGTGAAGCTGATCGTCGACCTGATCTACGAGGGCGGCATCGCCAACATGCGCTACTCGATCTCGAACACCGCGGAATACGGCGACTACACCGTCGGCCCGCGCATCGTGACCGACGAGACCAAGAAGGAAATGAAGCGCGTCCTCGACGATATCCAGTCGGGCCGCTTCGTGCGCGACTGGATGCTGGAAAACCAGGCCGGCACCCCGTCCTTCAAGGCCACGCGCGCCAACCAGGCCAAGCACCCGATCGAGGAGGTCGGCGCCACCCTGCGCGGCATGATGCCCTGGATCGCCAAGAACAAGCTGGTCGACAAGGCCCGCAACTGAGCCTTTCCGGCCTCCCGGTTAAACGGCCGCCCCGAAAGGGCGGCCGTTTTTCTTTTGCAATCCCGTCGATGCCGTCGGATCGGTGACGGCGGCCACATACGCCTAGCGGAAATGGGCGTATCGTCCCGCCGTGCACCGGGGATGCACGGGGGACGACATGGCGACAATCAATGGCACCAATGGGGCCGACACGCTCAACGGAACGGCGTCGGCTGATGACATCTTCGGCTTCAATGGCAACGACACGCTGGCCGGCCTGGGGGGAACGACATCCTCACCGGCGGCCGCGGCGCCGATACCATGACCGGCGGCGCGGGCAGCGACCTGTACAAGGTCGACAATCTGGGCGACGTGGCCGACGAGACCGGTGGCGACGGCCTCGATGTGGTCGAAACCTCGGCCACCTTCGCGCTCTCGGCCGGGATTGAAAACCTGCGCATGGTCGGCAGCGGTACCCTGACCGGTACCGGCAACGCGCTTGCCAACGACATGCTGGGCAACACGGTTGCCAATCGGCTCTACGGCCTCGCCGGGATCGACACCCTGTCGGGCGGTGGCGGCGACGATACCCTGGATGGCGGCGACGACGGCGACACGCTGTCGGGGGACAGCGGCAACGACACGCTGCTAGGTGGGGCCGGCAACGACAGCCTGGACGGCGGCACCGGCGATGACGATATGCGCGGCGGTACCGGCGACGACACCTATTTCATCGATTCGACCGCCGACTCGATCAGCGAGGCGGGCGGCGATGGCACCGACACGGTACGCAGTTCGGTCACTTTCACTTTGGCCGGCGGTTTCGAGAACCTGGTGATCACCACCAGCCAGGCGGTGAATGGCACGGGCAATACCCTGGCCAACAGCTTGACCGGCGGGGCGGGGGCCAACCTGCTCTACGGCCTGGGCGGCAACGACACGCTGATCGGCGGTGCTGGTACCGACACGCTGGACGGTGGCACCGGCGCCGATACCATGCAGGGTGGAACCGGCAACGATACCTATCTGGTCGACCATGCCGGCGACGCGGTGGACGAGACGGGCGGCAGCGGCACGGCCGATACGGTGCAGTCGACGCTGGGCGCCTTTACCCTGGGCAGCGGGCTCGAGAACCTGACCCTGCTGGGGGCGGGCAACAGCGCCGGCACGGGTAACAGCGTTGCCAACCTGATCACCGGCAATGGCGGCAACAACACGTTGAGCGGGCTGGGCGGTAACGACACGCTGGACGGCGGGGCCGGGTCCGACACCATGCTGGGTGGTGCAGGCAACGACACCTACATCGTCGAGACCAACGCCGACGTGGCCGACGAGACCGGCGGCAGTGGCACCGACATCGTGCTGACCAGCGTCGGCTACAACCTGAACGCCGGCGTCGAGAACATGACCTTCACGGGCAATGCCGACCTCAACGGGTCGGGCAACAACCTCGCCAATGTGATCACCGGCAACAGCGGCCAGAACACGATCTTCGCCGGCGACGGCAACGATACGCTCACCGGCGGCGATGGCAGCGATTACCTCGACGGCCAGGCCGGCGCCGACAAGATGACCGGCGGCACCAACAACGACGTCTATGTTGTCGACAGCGTGGGCGATGTCGTTACGGAGCTTGCCGGCGAAGGCGACGACCATGTGCTCAGCAGCATTACCTTCACCCTGGGCGCCAATTTCGAAAACCTCTCGCTGGCGGGCGCCGATGCCATCAACGGCACCGGCAACGACGGCGTCAATTCGCTGAACGGCAATGGCGCCGCCAATATCCTCACCGGGGGCCTGGGCAGCGACACGATCGACGGCAGGGGCGGTGACGACATCATCATCGGCGGCGAGATCGGCGACTATGCGATCGGCGGCGCCGGCAACGATACCTTCGTCTTTGCGCCGCGCTCGGAAGGCGGCAGCGGTGCCGATGCGATCGCCGATTTCACCAATGGCGAAGACGTGATCGATGTCAGTGCCTTCGGCTTCAACGATATCGGCGATATTCTCTCGATTGCCAACGACGGCAACGGCAATACCCTTATCGACCTGGGCTCGAATTCGATCGTCGCCCTGCTCGGTGTCGCCGCCGCGACGATCGACAGCAGCGATTTCATCTTCGCGTAAGAGGTCGATTCAAAACCCTACCCTCGTCATGACCGGGCTTGTCCCGGTCATCCACGTCGGGACGAGTCAAGTCCGTTGAAGGATTGGGCAGCTTGCCGACGTGGACAGCCGTGGGACTTCGCCCGGCCATGACGACTAGGGGTAGCTTGTTGGGGGAGCCGCCGTCAGTTACTTACCTATTCCGCCGCCTGGGCCTCGAACACCGGCAGGCGGATCAGGTGGTCGAAGGCGGAAAGTGCCGCCTTGGAGCCTTCGCCCATGGCGATGACGATCTGCTTGTAGGGTACCGTCGTCACGTCGCCCGCGGCGAAGACACCGGGGACGGAGGTCTGGCCCTTGGCATCGACCACGATCTCGCCCCGCGGGGTCAATGCCACCGGGCCGCCCTTCAGCCATTCCGTGTTGGGCACCAGGCCGATCTGCACGAAGATGCCTTCCAGGTCGACGGTGTGGCTCTCGCCGCTCCTGCGGTCCTTGTAGGCGAGGCCGGTGACCTTGCTGCCGTCGCCCAGCACCTGCGTCGTCTGCGCCTCCATGACGATGGTGACGTTGGGCAGGCTTTTCAGCTTGGCGACCAGCACCGCATCGGCGCGCAGCACGTCCAGGAACTCGAACAAGGTGACGTGGGAGACGATGCCGGCCAGGTCGATCGCCGCCTCGACGCCCGAATTGCCGCCGCCGATCACCGCCACCCGCTTGCCCTTGAACAGGGGGCCGTCGCAATGCGGGCAATAGGCCACGCCCTTGGTCCGGTACTCGGCCTCGCCGGGCACGCCCATCTCGCGCCAGCGCGCACCGGTCGCCAGGATCACGGTCTTGGTGCGCAGCCTGGCGCCGCTCTCCAGTTCGATCTCCACCAGGTCGCCGCGGGTCAGCGACTTGGCCCGCTGCAGATTCATGATGTCGACGTCGTAGGACTTCACATGTTCCTCGAGCCCGGCGACCAGGCGCGGGCCCTCGGTCTCCTTGACCGAGATGAAGTTTTCGATGCCCATGGTGTCCAGCACCTGGCCGCCGAAGCGTTCCGAGACGACGCCGGTGCGGATGCCCTTGCGCGCGGCATAGATCGCGGCCGAGGCGCCGGCCGGCCCGCCGCCGACGATCAGCACGTCGAACGGCGCCTTGGCGTCGATCCGGGCGGCGGCGCGCGTCCCGGCGCCCGTGTCCAGCTTGGCCAGGATATCGCCCACTTCCATGCGGCCCTGGCCGAAGACCTCGCCGTTCAGGTAGACGGTGGGCACGGCCATGATCTTGAGCTGTTCGACCTCGTCCTGGAACAGGGCGCCGTCGACCATCTCGTGGCGGATGCGTGGGTTCAACACCGCCATCAGGTTCAGCGCCTGCACCACCTCGGGGCAGTTCTGACAGGTCAGCGAGATATAGGTGCGGAAGCTGTAGTCGCCGTTCAGCGCCTTGATCTGCAAGGTCGTGTCGGCATCCACCTTGGGCGGATAGCCGCCGACCTGGAGCAGGGCCAGGACCAGCGAGGTGAATTCATGGCCCATGGGCAGGCCGGCAAAGCGGATCCCGACCGACCCGTCAGGGCGGTTCAGCGAGAACGACGGCTGGCGTGAGGAGGCCGCGTTGTCTTCGCGCAGCGAGACCAAAGGCGATACATCGAGAATGTCTTCCAGCAGGGATTTGATCTGCTTGGAGGTCTGTGTGTCGTCGAGGGCGGCCACGATCTCGATCGGCGACGTGGCACGTTCCATATAGCCCTTCAACTGGGCCTTGAGATCGGCGTCCAACATGACAACACCTTAAGCTTTCTGTGCTACGCACGGCTACAGGGCGGCACCCGGGGCGAACCCCGGGCACCTTGAGACACAAGTCGGTGGATCAGATCTTGCCGACGAGGGAGAGCGAGGGCCGCAGCGTGGCCTCGCCGGGGGTCCACTTGGCGGGGCAGACTTCGCCCGGGTGGGCGGCGACATACTGGGCGGCCTTCACCTTGCGCAGCAGTTCCTTGGCGTCGCGGCCGATGCCGTTGTCATTGACCTCGACGATCTTGATCTTGCCCTCGGGATCGATGACGAAGGTGCCGCGGTAGGCGAGGCCTTCTTCCTCGATCAGGACTTCGAAGGCGCGCGAGAGCGCCAGCGTCGGGTCGGCCAGCATCGGGTAGGTGATCTTGCCGATCGTGTCCGAGGTGTCGTGCCAGGCCTTGTGGGTGAAGTGGGTGTCGGTCGAAACCGAATAGATCTCGACGCCCAGCTTCTGGAATTCGGCGTAGTTGTCGGCCAGGTCGCCCAGCTCGGTCGGGCAGACGAAGGTGAAATCGGCCGGGTAGAACACGAAGACCGACCATTTTCCCTTCAGGGCAGCCTCGGTCACTTCGACGAACTTGCCGTTGTGATAGGCCTGGGCCTTGAACGGCTTCACTTGCGTATTGATAAGCGACATGTCGACTTCCTTCTCGAGTTAAAGCAACGCAGACGAACCATCGCGTTCCGGCCGGAGAGCCCGTTACGCGCTGCCCCTAACCGCCTGATTGCCTGAAGGAAATGACATGCTCATTAGAATAATTCAAGGTTATCGCAGAAACTAAATTGCGATCGGGCGATCAGGGAAAACGATCATCGGCAGGCTGAAGACACAGCCGCGCCGAATCAGTTTTCCGAAAAGCCGACACATCGATCCGTCATCCCCGCCTGCTTCGCACGGCTATCCGGTTAAGGAAATCGAGCTGTTTCAAGGCATATGCGCACCACTCTCAATTGTCATGACCGGGTTTGTCCCGGTCATCCACGTCGGGCCGAGCCACATCTGTTGACGGCATAGGCAGCTTAGCGACGTGGATGGCCGGGACTTCGCCCGGCCATGACGAGTTAGGGTGGTGAGGATGGAAGAAAAACCATCCGAAGGAAGTGGCCTCCCATGCTCGTTTTTCTTAACCGGGCAGCCGTGCCTGCGCGGGGATGACGCCCTCCCAGCCGACGGAAGTGCTCTCTACCCGGCCTTGGCCTTCTTGAATTTCTTCTTCGGGGCCGGGGCGGCACCGGCTTCGCGCGGCGGATAGCTCTGCTTGGCCGGGTCGTAGCCTTCCTTGGGCCGGTAGGGCTTGCGCTCGCGCGGCGGCGGGGCGCCTTCGGCACCGGCGGGCTCGATGCGGATCTTGGGATCGCGCGATTCGAGCAGGGCGGCGGCGAAACGGGCGGCGGCGCTGGGCGCGATCTCGAAGCGGGTTTCACGGTCCAGAATCCGGATCGAGCCGACGTCGGGCTTGGTCACCTGGCCCATGCGGCAGATGATCGGCAGCAGCCAGCGCGGATCGGCGTTGTTGTTGCGGCCCACGTTCATGCGGAACCACACGCCGTCACCACCGCCACGGCGGGGTGCCAAGGGGGTGGGGGCGCTGCTCGGGGCGGCGTCCAGTTCCTCGGGCGCCGGCATGCGGCTGCGCTGCAGGCGGATCAGGGCGGCGGCGATCTGCTCGGCCGACTGCTTTTCCAGCAGGGCGCGGCCCAGGACCAGATCCTCCTCGGTCGCCTCCTCGGCCAGGATCGGATCAGCCAGCAGGCGTTCCTGGTCCAGGGCCTGGATTTCCTCGACCGTCGGGGCGCCCGACCAGACCACGTCCAGGCGGCTGCCCATCAGCAATTGCTCGGCCTTGCGGCGGCGGGTGTGGGGGACGATCAGCACGCAGGTGCCCTTGCGGCCCGCGCGGCCGGTCCGGCCGCTGCGGTGAAGCAGGGTGTCGCGGTTGTTGGGCAGCTCGGCATGGATGACCAGGGCAAGATCGGGCACGTCGATGCCGCGGGCGGCCACGTCGGTGGCCACGCAGACGCGGGCACGGCCGTCACGCACGGCCTGCAGGGCATGGCTGCGCTCGTTCTGGCTCAATTCGCCCGACAGGGCGACGGCGGCAAAGCCGCGCTCGACCAGGCTGGCGTGGAGGTGGCGCACCGCGTCGCGGGTGGCGCAGAACACCATGGCCGCGCGCGCCTCGAAATAGCGCAACACGTTGACCACGGCATGTTCGATGTCGTTGGGCGCGCAACGCACGGCGCGATATTCGATATCGCCGTGGGCCTCGCCCTTGTTGGTCGCCTCGATGCGGAAGGCATCGCGCTGGTAGCTCTTGGCCAGGGCGGCGATTTCGCGCGGAATGGTGGCCGAGAACAGCAGGGTGCGGCGTTCCGGCGGGGTGGTGTCGAGGATGAACTCCAGGTCCTCGCGGAAGCCCAGATCCAGCATCTCGTCGGCTTCGTCGAGGACGACGGCGCGCATTTCCGAGGTGTCGATGCGGCCACGCTCCAGATGGTCGCGCAGGCGGCCGGGCGTGCCGACGATGATATGGGCGCCATCGGACAGGGCGCGCTGCTCGCGCCGCACATCCATGCCGCCGACGCAGGAAACCACCCGGGCGCCGACCTTGGCATAGAGCCAGGTCAGCTCGGCATGGACCTGCATGGCCAGTTCGCGGGTGGGGGCGACGATCAGGGCCAGCGGCGGCGAGCGCGGCGGCAGCCGTTCGGCGCCGGCCAGCAGGGTTTCGGCGATGGCCAGGCCATAGGCGACGGTCTTGCCCGAACCGGTCTGGGCCGAGACCAGCAGGTCCTTGCCCTCGGCGGCGGGTTCCAGGACGGCGAGTTGAACCGGGGTCGGTTCGGCATAGTCGCGCTCGGCCAGGGCCTGCGCCAAATGGGCATTGAGAATAGGAAAGGGCATTGAGGTCCGGATCGACTTTTGTGAGGAGGCGCTGCAGCCTTCGATCACAGGATCGGTCCAACAGGGCGCGGCGGCGAGCATTTGTGCCGCTTCAATATACGATCCTGGCCGGAAAAGCCATGGACCCGGTGTGGGATCTGCCATGTGCGGCGTTAGGGGGCGGTCCAGGTGGCCCGGGGCATGGGGCCTTTGCGGGCGGGGCTGACCAGGGCCAGGGCGCTTTCGGGCAGGTCCAGGCGGCTGGCCGCCAGCCAGGCTGCCCAGGTCGCATTGGGGTAGTCGGGGCCGATATCGCCGGTCGGCTCGATGTCCGGCCATTGCATGGAATAGATGAAGACGCCGGCGGCCCCGGTCGTCACCACCTGGTTCAGATAGGTGGTGAAGTCGGCCATGGTGCGCTTGACCGGGCCGGTTTCGGGCGGCCCGACCCGCAGCCCCAGGTACAAGGGCGTGGCCGGGAAGAAATACTGATAGGCGGCCAGGGCCACCGTGGGGTCGTAGTCCACCCCGGCGTCGTAACTCATGATGTGGATGCCGTCGAGGGCCGCGGTCGCCCCGGCGTCGCGTGACAGGGCGAGGTTGTAGCCCGAATTCCAGCCGAAGGGGGCGGCGGTCCGATAGGGCACCTGGCCATAGGCGCCGACATGCAAGGCATCGAGGAACACCAGATAGGGCGAGGGCAACCCGGCCCTTACCAGGTTGACGACGCTGATCATCTCGGTGTCGGTGTAGCAGCTTCGCGTGCCATCGGGATTGTCCCAGCAATGGTGCGCGGGATCGAGATCGGGGGGCAGGTTCTCATAGTCGATCACCACGCCGGCAACGCCCATGTCGTCGCAGAACTGGCGCATGCAGGCGACATGGGCGGCGGTCATGCCGCCGAAGCCCAAGGGGAAATAGGCCTGCGGCCGGTAGCCGCGATAGCCGGCGGAATAGATGACGCCGGCGCTGAGGGCCACGCTGGCGCTGGTGGCGGTCGCCGCCTGGGACAACAGCAGCGAATTGGGCGGGCTGCCCGGCGGGTCCAAGGCTAGGATGGTGGTGCCGTCGGGAATGTGGGGGCCCGTGATCGCAAGGCCGGCAAAGACATTGGTCATCGACGAGACGTTTTCGACCACGGCGCTGCCCAGCGTGACCGCGCCGGTGAAACTGGCCCAGGCCGACAAGGCGGGGATGTCGTTGGCGTCGGGCGTGGTCTGGTTGATGCCCAGCATGATCTTGATGCCGGGATTGCGGCTGCGCAGCAGGTCGAGCGTGTCCTTCAGCAACTGGGCGGAATAGCGCCAGTTCAGGCCGACCGTGTGCTTGATGTCGTCGCCAAGGCCCTGGTAGGTGCACAGCGGCACGCCGAAGCTCAAGACCACCTGCTCGACATAGGCCGGGATGCGGGAGAGGCGGAAATCATCGGGCAGGGGATAGGGCACGGGCGGGACATCCATCCAGCTTTCCCAATAGAGGTGGAGCTTCTGGCCCGACGGCGTCGGCACGCTCTCGAAGCTGGCGGTCGCCGCCAGGGTGACCCCTGGCAGGGTAATCGCCGCCGTTCCGGTCACGCCCGGCAGCAGTGTCAGGCCGCTTTCGGCTTCCAGCGCGATGACGCTGTAATGCGTCCCGGCCGACGGGGTCACCGTGAGGCCGACGGTCGAGCCCAGCAACCCGCCATAGGAGAACACGGAGGCGGTGCCGCCGGTGTCGTCCGCGCTCGCCCGCAGGGTCCAGCCGCTGGACGGCGCCATGGTCACCGTGGCATCCCATGACGACAGGGCGAAGGCCGCGAGGGCTGAGGTCAGCCTGGTGCCGGGCAGGGAAACCGAGGCGGCGGTCGCGCCGTGGATGATCGGGCTGACGGCGCGCGCGCCCAGTGCGCCCGAGACCCCGAACAGGGCCACCGCGGCGACCCGGATGTAACCGTGATGGGCCGTCGCCGTGACGGTCAGCGTCTGCGCGCCACCCGCCGGCGCATTCAGGAACATGACCGTCGCCATGCCGAAATCCTGGTCGCCGAGATCCAGGCTGCGCAGGGCCGAGAGCGGCGCGCCGCCATAGCTGACCTGCGGCGGCGGCGCGTCGGCCGTGGTCCAGCCGATGGCGACCGCCAGCAGGTTTCCGCCCAGCACGTTGAAGGACATGGCCGCCGACTGGCCCGCGGCCGCCAGCGCGCCCAGGTTGGCGGCGCCGAAGGCGGTGGCAAGCGCAGTCAAGGCTCAGCTCCCGGTGGGCAGGGTCAGGGAGAAGCCGGTGACCAGCACCACGCCGCCGCTGATCAGGCCCAGGCTCAACAGCTTCAGCGGGCCGGCCCCGGCCATGCCGGTGACCGAGCCGATCAGGATCTGCTGCCCCGTGGGATCGCGCAGGCGGAACCAGGCCGCGGTGCCGATCAGGGCCACGGTGGCAAACCAGGTGCCCGAGAGCGCGATGGTGCCCCCCGCCGCCGGCGCGAAGGCGGCCGCCGGCAGATGGATGGAGACCAGGGGCGTGGCGGTGATCGGGTCGTCGGGATTGCCGGGCGCGGTGCCGGCGAACAGGTCAAGCCAGCCGTCGTCGAAGACGGCGCCCAGCGCGGTTGCCAGGGTGTTGGCCAGGGGCGTGCCGAGTTTCAGCATCACAGGCTGCCCGCGCCGATCGGGTTCCAGGTGGTGCCGTCGTACTCGAATTCGGCGAACTGGTTCTGCGACAGGGTCTTGCTGCCGATGGTCACGGTGAAGCCGGCGACCATGTGGACGATGCGGAAGCGGGCGCCGTTATAGGCCCTGGTGGTCGACAGCGTATAGGTCCGGTTGGCGGTCCAGGTGCCGCCGGTGATGATCACCGGCTGCTGCGAGAGCACGGTCAGGGTCTGGTTGGCATTGGCCGTGATCGTCTGGCTGCCGGTTTCCTTCAGCCGGCGCCAGAACGCCCCGTCCCAGCAGACCGGGCCGCCGACGCCGCCGCCAAGATCGGTGACATAGGCCATGGCCCCCACGGCCGCGGCCGTGGGCAGCCCGGCGACCGTGAACGAGGGCAAGTAGAGCGCCCGGTTGGCGTCGACGACGATATTCTCGCCGCCCATCTTGAGGTTGCCGGCACTGTCGACCGCCAGGCGCAGGCGCTGCGTGCCGCCGCTGTCGGTGACATAGAAATTGATCCGGCCGGGGACGATCCCGGCGGCGACCGTGCCCTCCACCGTGAAGCGCAGTTCCGCGGCATTCTGCCAATCGGTGCCGTCGCTGCCGACCACGATGTTGCGGCCCAGCGTGTCGCCGGCAGTTACCGCGCCGTGGACGCCGACGGCACCCGACGACTTGCCCTGGATGATCGCCGGGTTCTGGATCGGGCTGCTGGCATAGCGGGCGAGGAAGATCGACGTGCCGGCATCGCTGCCCAGGATCTGCAGGCGCGGTGCCGTGTTGGGGATGGGCGTCTGCGCTGCCACGGACGTCGTCGCCAGCAGCCAGCGCTTGGCCGCATCGACATAGCCGACCTGGCCGCCGGCGGCAAAGCCCAGGGCGCTGGCCGCCGGCGCGAACAGGCCGACGTTGGTATAGCCGACGCCGACGCTGGGGGCGTTGGCGTTGCCGATGCCATGGGCGGCGGTGGTGAACGCGGCCGCTGCCGGGGTGGTCGTGCCGATGGCGGGCGGGGCGGCCAGCGCCGCGGCCAGATCGGCGGCGACCAGGGCGCGGAAACCGGGGGCGGCGGCCGCGCCGGTGGTGGGGCCGGCCCACACCTTGCCGGCCGCCTGGGCCAGCGCGGTCAGCGACAAAGTACCCACGCCGGTGACCGGGGCGCCGGTTGCGAATTCGGGCGGCGCGCTCAGGCCGACGCTGGTGACCACGCCGGGCGGCCAGGCGGTGATGATGTCGATGACGACCGCGGTCCAACTGACGCCGCTGTCATAGGAGGTGTATTCGATATCGGCCACGGCCCCGGGGGCCGGGTTGATGCCGGGGACATAGCCGTTGGCCCAGGTGATCCCGCTGGCCGGCAACAGTGCCCGGCCGCCGGCCGTGCCCTGGATCAGGCGCAGCACCACGACGATGAAGGTGTCGGCAGGCTGGGTTCCGGCATCGAGGCTGATGGCATAGGCGCCGACGGTTGCCCCCAGCGTCGCCTGGAACACGCGATCGCTTGAGACATCGATCGTCACCGATGCCGTGGTCAGTTCGCCAAGATCAACGACTGTCGTCAGGGCTCCCTCCCGATCCCGCTGTGAGGAACGAGGGGAGCCTGAACCCGACTCTCCGGTGATGCAACCTTAAAATATTATTGCAACATGAATGCTATTTTAGAGAGAGATCGGTGCCTCGTCAGAACACCGCGTAATGCACCTCGGTGGGGGCGAGGCCGTCGCCGTTCACCGGGGTGATGTCCATCGGGCAGGCGGACATGACGGCGATGCAGTCCATTTCCGCCCGGAACACCACATGGTCGCCCGGTCGCGAGGTGGGGGCGACGAAGGCCACGTTCAGGTCCGGCCCTGAGACCGGCACGTTCATGAAGACATTGAACGGCGCCGGGCATTCGGGCGCCGCCAGCCCCAGGCGGCGCATGGCGATCCCCAAATTGTCCGTGCAGTTCTCGTGATAGGTGGTGCAGCCCAGTTCCATGTAGCGTTGCAGGTCGCAGGCGGCGATCACCGTGTCGTGGATGCCGGGCGTGGTGTCCTCCACGAAGGTCAGGATCGGGCGGCGCTTGTTGGTCACCAGGGGATCGCCCGGCCTGGGGATCAGCCGCAGCAGCCTGGTGTGAAGGTGCTCCATCGACAGGAACTCGCGCGGGTCGTCGGCGCTGAAGGCCCAGAAATCGACCACCTGGGAACCATGGGTGTTGATCAGTTTCAGCGACTGCCCCTTGCCGACCCTGACCGCCACCCCTTGCCGCGCCGGCACCACACCTTCGATCATCTCGAACCTCTTGCATTGAACCCGGGCAAGCCTAGGGCAGGATCGCGCCGCCAACCTTCGCCGTCTCTCAAATCATTGTTGGAGCAGCACCACGCTACCGCAGCGTCGCCTTGAAATGGGCCCACAGCACGGTGCCGGTATCGATGTCCTGGTTGGCCCCGCCCAGCATGCGGGCGATCACCGGCCCGACGGTCAGGCCGGGCGTGATATGGCCGCCGCCGTGAACCACGTACTGGACCGAGGTGGTTCCACCGGCACAGCCGGCACGCAGGCGCCGTTCGACCCAGGAGCCGTCGCGCGGGTCGAGGTCGGGCAGCTTCTCGCTGCTGATCGGGGCGGCGCAGCCGGCACGGTCGGCCCAGAAGGCGAAGGTCTGGTCGGCCGAGGCCAGCGCCGGCTGCACCTGCCCACGCTTCTTCACGCCGGACGGCTGGCCATTGAAGGGGACCAGCGGATCGTCGGTGCCGTTGAGCGAGAGCCAGGGCAGGGGTTTGGCCGGCTTGCACGCGGCAAGCTGATCGGCCGGCAGGTTGGCGATCAGGTTGGCCCCGGCCCGTAGCAGGCTGCCGGCCTGACAGGCGAAATACATCGCCATGAAGCCGCCGTTGGACGGGCCGGCAATGAAGACTGCGGTCGCATCGCCGCCATCGCGCGCCGTCACATCGTAGATGATGGCTTTGATGAAGCCGATGTCGTCGGCCGTCGAGGCCTTGTCGCCGGCGATGGTGGCGCCCCGGCCGTCGTTCCAGTGGTCATTCACCCCTTGCGGGGCGACGACGATGAACCCCTCCTGCTGTCCCAGGGTCGGCAGGCTGGTCTGGCGCCAGATCTGCTGGGCGGTCTGGGTGCCGCCGTGCAGCAGGATGACGATGGGGTGGTGCCCTGCCGCGGCGACGGGCTGCACCAGATAGGTGCGGTCGCCATCGTTTGTGGCCAGGTGGCGCACCTGGGCCTGCCGCGGGTTGCCCTTGTCGGGAAAGGCACCGGCGGAGGCCGCCGGGGCAAGGATCAGCAGCAGGGCAAGCACGAGAAGCGGGCGCATGGCGGCGAGCTTGGGTAGTGTCTCAGTTTGAATTATCTGCGCCGCGCTTTTTGTAAGGCCCGCGAGGCTTCGGGGTTTCGCGCGCATCCATCCGGGCGATGATGTCCTCCCAAGACCACAGCTTATCAGTGATCTTAGCTGCCATCGCGGGCGATACGCGCAGGCTCTTGTGGATGCGGATGAAATTGTAGAACGCGAAGTACAGCGACAGCGCATGCATGTGGTTGTCGAGCTTCTTAGAGAACGCATTCGTCAGCCTGGTGAAGCGGCGCATGCTCATCCGCATGGTGAGGTTCTGCCGCTCGACGTAGCTGGTCGAAACCGCCGCCTTGTCGGGGTTGCCCGTGATCCGCTGCTTGCGGGCACCGACGCACTCAGCGGGGCTGTAGCGGCCCTTGTGAGCCTCGGGAATGTCGCCATAGATCTTTACCAACATCGCATAGTCCACATCGTCGCCAAAGGCTCCCTCGACCGCTTCGAGGTAAGCCTTGTGGCCATCCGTCGTTAACTGGACACGGTTGGCAAGCCGCGACCGCAGATCATCCATCAGGACGATTGCCGACTCTGATGAGCGATCCCCGACGTAGTAGCTGACGATCAGCTTGGTTTCGGCGTCGAGGGCCGTCCACGTCCAAACGTCGCCCGCATCCGCGTTGCCGGTCGTCTTAGCAACCCGCTGCTTGGCGTAGCAGAAAGACCAGATTTCATCACACTGGACGCGAGAGGCGCGAACCTCGCGGACCATCTCGTCATGCAGTTCGGCGCAGGTCTCGCCAGCGTCGACCAGCATCTTGGTCACGGTGTTGATCGAGACATCCACCACGCGGCTGATGGTCCGCATGCTGCTGCCCTCGCAGAGAAGCGAGAGGATTTGGACGCGCTTGGCGAGGGGCAGCTTGTTCATGCCCATAAGATATGAACTTTTATGCTTAGCGTCAAGCAAATATGCCATATCGAATTCTCATGCTTGCAAAATAATCGTGCAAGCATATGCTTGCAGAATAAAACTGCAAGCAAGGAGTTGCGGCCGTGACAAACGCTAGGGACAAAACCAAGGTCGCCGGAGGTATCGCGCGCGCAAAGGCGCTCACTCCGGCAGAACGAAGCGACATTGCGAAACGGGCAGCAGTGAACCGGTGGAACAAAGACCTTCCGGCTGCGATCTACACCGGCGAAATCGAAATCGGAGACGCTCGGCTTTCATGCGCGGTCCTGGAAAATGGTATTCGCGTTCTCACCCAAAGCGACATGATGCGGGCCTTGGGACGTTCGCGTCAGGCCAAGGGCCGTGGCTTTTATGATGCTGACGTCAACCTGCCTGCCTTCCTGACGGCAAAGAACCTAAAGCCCTTTATTCCCAATGAGTTGTATGTGACGTCCAGCCAGATCGAATTCCGCTTGCCTTCAGGACAAAAAGCATTCGGTTATCGCGCAGAAATGTTGCCTCAGGTTTGCGAAGTTTACCTTAAGGCGCGGGATGCGGATGGACTCACTCACAATCAGGAGCACATTGCGCGGCAGGCAGATATTCTCATGCGCGGCCTCGCGACTGTCGGCATTGTGGCTCTTGTCGATGAGGCCACGGGATACCAGCGGGATCGTGCCGCCGACGCGCTCGCAAAGATACTTGAAAAGTTCATCGCCAAGGAATTGCAGCCATGGGTTCCGACATTCCCTGACATGTTCTATGAGGAACTGTTTCGACTGCGCGGACTTGATTTTCCCCGCGAGACCGTGAAGCGTCCGCAATACTTTGGACATCTAACCAACGACATTATTTACGAACGTTTAGCGCCCGGCATAAAGGACGAACTGCGCAACACCACGCCCAAGTTGCCGTCCGGTCGGCGCAAGCATCATATGCATCGGAAGCTGACGCCCGAGATGGGGCACCCCAAGTTGCGTGAACACTTAGCCTCGGTTACGACCATCATGCGGCTCAGCAGCAACTACGAGGAATTCAAGCGGAACCTAGACAAGATACACCCGCGCTATGGCGACACGATCCCAATGGATTTTGGCGACAAGGGGCTTTAGCGATTCTTCCAACGGCCTTCCGCTGCTTTCTTGGCGATCTCCGTCCGCCGCTCTGGGCTCATGGTCTCAGCACGGCGCTTGCCGCCCTTGGCGCCTAGCGCCTTGGCGGCAGGGTCTTTGCCGTCATCCTTGGGCGGGGCTTCCTCGATC
The DNA here is from genome assembly GCF_003590945.1 of Oleomonas cavernae. Classification (NCBI taxonomy): domain Bacteria; kingdom Pseudomonadati; phylum Pseudomonadota; class Alphaproteobacteria; order Acetobacterales; family Acetobacteraceae; genus Oleomonas; species Oleomonas cavernae. The sequence goes on from NZ_QYUK01000011.1 coordinate 559,082, forward strand.
TCGCCAGTGGCGATCTTGGCGACCATGATGGCGGCGCCGATCACGTCGGCGGGGCGCTTCTCGCCTTTGGGGCCTTTAGGCATGTTGGTTCCGTCCTATGCTTTCCGCTAAGCATATAGGAGGCGCCGGCCGGATGCGATGCCAGCGTCAACAGGGCTGGATTTCAAACTGAGACACTACCCGAGCTTGACCTGCCGGGCGTCCGCCCTCAAGCCTTTTAACCGGCCAGGGCCAATTCCGGCGCGGCATAGGCATAACCCAGGTCGCGCGCGACAGCGGCATAGGTTACCTGGCCGCGGTGCACGTTCAGGCCCGCCTTCAGGTGGGGGCTTTCCAGCAGCGCCTGCCTGTAACCCTTGTCGGCGATCGCCAGGCCAAAAGGCAGGGTGGCGTTGTTCAAGGCAAAGGTCGAGGTGCGCGGCACCGCACCGGGCATGTTGGCGACGCAATAGTGCACCACGCCGTCGACGACATAGGTCGGGTTCTCGTGGGTCGTGGCGTGGGAGGTCTCGAAGCACCCGCCCTGGTCGATCGCCACGTCGACCAGCACCGATCCGGGCCTCATCGCCTTGACATGGGCCGCGGTCACCAGCCGCGGTGCCGCGGCGCCGGCCACCAGCACGGCACCGATTACAAGGTCCGCCGCCGGCAGCAATTGGTCGAAGGCGGCCCTCGTCGAATATTGCGTGGTCAGCGAGGGGCCGAAGCGCTTGGCCAGCCGGTCGAGCACGGGCAGCGCCCGGTCCAGCACGGTCACATCGGCGCCCATGCCCAGCGCCACCTCGATCGCGTTTTCGCCCACCACGCCGCCACCGATCACCACGACATTGGCCGGCGGCACGCCCGGCACGCCACCGATCAGGATGCCGGCGCCGCCGTGGGCGCGTTCCAGGGCGGATGCGCCGGCCTGCACCGCCAGCTTGCCCGCCACCTGCGACATGGGGGCGAGCAGGGGCAGGCCGCCCTGGGCATCGGTCACCGTCTCGTAGGCGATGCACACCGCCCCGCTGGCGACCAGGTCGCGCGTCTGCTCGGGATCGGGCGCCAGGTGCAGGTAGGTGAACAGGATCTGGCCAGGGCGCAGCATCCGCCGTTCGCCCGCCTGCGGCTCCTTCACCTTCACGATCATGTCGGCGCCGGCGAAGATTTCGGCCGGCTCGGCCGCGATGGCGGCCCCGGCGGCCTGGTAGTCGCCATCGGACGCGCCGATGCCGATGCCGGCCTTGCTCTCGACCACGACCTGATGACCGTGGGCGGTGAATTCCTGCACGCTGCCCGGGGTCAGGCCGACGCGGAACTCGTTGTTCTTGATTTCCTTGGGGACACCGATGCGCATGTCCAGCCTCCTTTGGCGAGCCTGTCGATTTTACCAAAGCTGGAGCGCCAAGTGCGTGCAAAGCTTGCGCCTGAATTCATTCGCGGCGCATGATTCAGGCGTTGGAATTCAAAAAACGGTGGAATCATGCAAGAGGTGGCGTTGGATCGCATGGATCACGCGATCCTGGATGTCCTCAAGCGCGACGGCCGCATGACCGCCACCGAACTGGCCGGCCGCGTCGGCCTGTCGGCTTCGGCCTGTTCGCGGCGGATCAAGCGGCTGGAAGACGTCGGCGTCATCACCGGCTATGGCGCCGCCATCAACGAGGCGGCCCGGGCGCGGGGCCTCACCGTCGTCGTCTTCGTCTCGCTGCACAGCCAGACCGAGGAATTCCTCTCCGCCTTCGAGCGGGCGGTGCAGCGCTGCGAAAACGTGGTCGAAGGCTACCTGCTCTCTGGCCCGTTCGATTATTCGCTGCGCGTGCTGGCCCGCGATGTCGGCGATTACGAGCGCATCCACAAGGAACAGCTCTCGCGCCTGCCCGGCGTCTCGCGCATGCAATCCAATTTCGCCCTGCGGAAAGTGGTGGGCTGAACGGATATTGACCGTCTCGCGGGGATTGTCCAACATAAGAGACTTTCAGTTTATATAGTGGACAACATGCCCGGAATCGACATCAAAGCCCTCAGCGCCTCGCCGCCGGTCTGCGGCATGTTGAGCGACATCCTGGTGGAGGTGGTCGCCAATGGGGGTTCGGTCAGCTTCATGCACCCGCTCGACCCGGCGATGGCACGCGCCTTCTGGGACAAGTCGCTGGCGGCGGCGGCCCGCGGCGAGCGGGTGGTGCTGGGCGCCTGGGACGGCGAGGTCATCGTCGGCACCGTGACCCTGCTGCTCGACTGCCCGCCCAACCAGCCCCACCGCGCCGAAATCGCCAAGCTGATGACCCGCCTCAGCCATCGCGGCCGCGGCATCGCCGCCGCCCTGATGCGCGCCGCCGAGGTCTTGGCGGCCTCACGCGGGCGCACCCTCCTGGTCCTCGACACGGCGACCGAGGACGGGGCGGCGGCTCTCTACGAAGGGCTGGGCTATACCCTCGCCGGCGAGATCCCGGACTACGCCCTGAAGCCCCATGGCGGGTTGACGGGCACGCTGATCTATTGGAAGCGGATCGGCGATGGGCATTGACAGCGTCATCCGGGATGACGAGCTGAAGGGTGGGCGTCAGCGCATCGGGTTGATGAACCCCAGCCCCTCGAAGTCGCGCTCGTTATCGGTGACGACGGTGCAATCGTTCACCTCGGCGATGGCGGCGATGATCATGTCGAGGGCGCTGCGGGGGCGGCCCTGTGCGGTGCCGGCCGCCATCAGCCGGGCCCAGGCCAGGGCGGCCGCCTCGTCGAAGGCGAGGATGCGGCCCTGAAACAGGGCCGGCGGTCCCTCCGGGCCTGAGAACCATTGTTCCAGCAGCCGGCGCTTGCGGCCTGCCGGCAGCTCCAGCAGGCCGCGCCAGATTTCACCGATGGTTGGGGATGAGATGAACAAGGTCTCGTCCGCCTGATCGGCCATCCAGGCGATCAGCTCGGGCGAGGGGATGGGCTTGGTGACATTGCTGATGATGTTGGTATCGAGGAGATAGCGAGTCACAGGTCGACCTTGCGGCCGGTGGTGACCGGGCGTTCGATTTCGAGATCGGCGCCAACCAGCGGCGAACGGCGCAGTGCTGCCAGGATGCCGCCCTTTTTCGGCGGTTCACTCGACAGGGTCTGGGTGACCACGGCGCGAATCTGCGCCGCTTGCCCGTCGCCCTCGGCCAGGCGTTTTGCCAGCGACCGGATCAAGGCCCGGTCGGTCTCCAATGCCATGACCTCGAACCGGGCCATGCCGCGATCCTGCAACCGGTCGCGATAGGTTTTGAGCGCGCGCTTCTGCGGGGTGTCGACCATGTCGGCAATCCTTGAATATATCCAGATATATATCCAGGCATATCCGGATTTTCAAGTCGCGTTTCCCCCAAAGGGCGGCGGCGCCTCGGGAAAGCTGAAGCCGGGCCCCGGAAAGCAATATTTTTCTCGGAATCTGTTCCGGCCCATCATCGTGCCACGGGCGACCGGCGCGAGAGGATAGGCGGCATGATCCGGACGGGACAGCAATACAGGGACTCGCTGCGCGATGGCCGCGAGGTTCACATCAACGGCGAGCGGGTGGCAGACGTCACCACGCACCCGATGTTCAAGCCGCTGGTGGACATCCGTGCCCGCATCTACGACATGCAGCATGATCCTGCCACGGCCGGCATCATGACCTATGGCCAGGACGGCGAGATCAGCGCCATCGGCAACAAGCTGCCCCTGGTCCAGAGCGACTGGTGGGACAAGCGCCGTGCCACCGACACGGTGCTCGAGACCATCGGCGGCGTCGTCACCCGGGTGGGCGACGAGACGGTGGGCGAGATGTGGTCCCTGTTCGACGGCCAGGACCTGCTGAACGAGGTCGATCCCCAGTTCTCGGTCAACATCCGCAATCACATCCACCAGGTCGTGCACCACGACCCGTTCCACGTCTCGGCCAATACCGATCCCAAGGGCGACCGCTCCAAGCCGCCGCAGGAACAAGATCCCGACATGCTGCTGCATGTCGTGAAGGAGACCGACGCCGGCATCGTGGTGCGCGGGGCCAAGTTCGAGACCGCCGCAGCCTATGCCAACCAGGCCTTCACCAAGCCGACCATCGCCAACTGGGGCAATGCCGCCCTGTCCGACTATGCCGTGGGCTTCATCTGTGACCTGGGCAGTCCCGGCCTCAAGTTCATCTGCCGCACCGGCTTTGCCGGCCGGGCGCCGGCCGAGGACTATCCCCTGTCGAACCGCTTCGACGAGGTCGACACCCTGGTGATCTTCGACAATGTCCTGATCCCGTGGGAGAACGTGCTGTTCTACCGCCATACCAGGGCGGCGACCTTTATCCGCGCCACCCTGCACCGCTATTCGGCCTTCGCCTATGTCCAGCGCAACCTGAAGCTGGCCGACATGATGATCGGCGCCGCCCTGTTCAACGCTCGCCAGACGGGGCTGGACAAGCAGCAGGCGGTGCAGGAGAAGCTGGCACAGCTCGCCGTCTACCGCGAGGGCATCAACGCCCACCTGACCGCGGCCGTGGCCCTGGCCGAGCGCAGCCCGGGCGGCTTGCTGATGCCCAACCAGTCGCTGCTCTACACCGGCCGGGTGCTGGCCTGCTCCCAGCTTCATGAGATGATGCACATTGCCCGCGAACTGTGCGGCGGCCAGATCTGCATCACGCCGGATGCGGCGGCCTTCCGCGATCCGCAATCCGGCCCCTGGCTGGAGAAATACTACACGATCAACGCGGACTGGGTGGCGGACGACCGGCGCAAGCTGCTGGCCTTTGCCCGCGACCTGCTGAATTCCGACTATGCCGGCCACCGCCTGACCTTCCAGCTCTTCGCCCAGTCCCCGCCCTTCGCGCACCTGGCTGCGGTCTATCGCAATTTCGACTGGGACGGCCCCCTGGACATGGTGCGCAAGTCGGCCGGCCTGTCGGACAAGGTCATGGGCAAGACCGGCCGTCCCGCCGGCGACGGGGCCATCACCCAGTATTTCAGGGCCGCCGAATAGGGAATGCCATGGTTCACAAGCGTATCCGCCCGTTCAACACCCGCGACACCTATCCTGAGCAGAAACTGGACAACGACCTGTGCCAGACGGTGGTCGCCCGCGGCACCATGGTCTTCGTGCGCGGCCAGATCGGCCAGGACCTGGACACGTCCAGGAGTGTCGGCATCGGCGACGTGACGGCCCAGACCGAGCAGGCCATGGCCAATATCAAGATGCTGCTGGAGGAGGCGGGTTCGGAGCTCGCCCATATCTGCAAGATCACGATCTACATCGTCGATCCGCGCTACCGCGAGGATGTCTACCGCACCGTGGGCCGCTGGCTGAAGGGCGTCTTCCCGGTTTCGACCGGCATCGTGGTTTCGGCGCTGGCCCGGCCCGAATGGCTGGTCGAAATCGACGCCACCGCTGTCATTCCCGATTAGGCTTGAAAAGCCCCCTCCGCCCATTGGGGGGAGGGGGTTGGGGGAGGTGGGCTGCACCGGCCCACCGTGCCCCCCTCCTCACCCAACCCTCTCCTCCGGGGGAGGAGAGGGCTAACCAGGTTAAGAGGCGTTCATGACCTTCTCCCTCTCCGCCCGCTGCCCGGATACCGGCATGTTCGGCATTGCCATCACCTCGTCCTCCCCGGCGGTGGCGGCGCGCTGCGCCTGGGCCAGGGCGGGGGTGGGCGTGGTCGCGACCCAGAACGTGACCGACCCGACCTTGGGCAACCGCGGGCTGGACCTGATGGAGAAGGGCGCCAGTGCCGCCCAGGCGCTGGATGTCCTGGTGTCAAGCGCCCCCTTCATCGAATACCGGCAACTGGCGGTGATCGATGCCGCGGGCGGCACCGCCGTCTTCTGCGGGGCCAAGGCCCTGGGCATCTACAACACCGCGCAGGGGCTGAACGCGGTCGCCGCCGGCAACCTGCTGGCCCACGACGGCGTGCCCGCCGCCCTGGTCAAGGCCTTCGAGGCTTCCAGGGGCCATCTCGCCGCGCGCCTGCTCGAGACGATGGACGCTGGCCTTGCCGCGGGCGGCGAGGCCGGGCCGATCCATTCCGCTGGCCTTCTCGTGGTGGACAAGCACTCGTGGCCGGTGGTCGACCTGCGGGTGGACTGGGCCGACGAGGATCCCCTCGGCCAACTTCGCAAGGTTTGGGACATCTATGCGCCGCAACTCGGCGCCTATGTTTCCCGCGCCCTCGACCCGCGCGAGGCGCCAAGCTACGGTGTGCCCGGCGATCTCTGACGGAAAGGGCCCATGCGCTTCACCCTTCGGCACCTGGAATATTTCGTCGCCGCGGGCGAAACGGGCTCCATCACGCTCGCTTCCGAGCGCATCAATATTTCCCAGCCCTCGATCTCCACCGCCATCTCGCACCTGGAGGCGGAGCTGGGCGTCCAGCTTTTCGTGCGCCACCATGCGCAAGGCCTGTCCCTGACCCCGGCCGGCCGCCGCCTGCTGCGTGAAGCCAAGCACCTGCTGGACCAGGCCAACGGCCTCTACGACGTCGCCTCGGAAGTGACCGAGGAGGTGCGGGGGCCGCTGGCGGTGGGCTGCATGCTGACGCTGGCCCCCATGGTCATCCCCGAACTGTGCCATTCCTTCATGGCCTCGTTCCCGCGCGCCGACCTGCGGCAGCAGGAAGGCCACCAGGAAGACCTGTTCGAGGGCCTGCGGCGCGCCAGGCTGGACGTCGCCCTGGTCTATGACCTGCAGGTGCCCAAGGACATCGCCTTCGAGCCGCTGGTCAGCTTGCCCGTCCATGTGGTGGTCAGCGAGATCCATCCCATGGCCAATCGCGGCACGGTCAGCCTGACCGACCTCAAGGACGAGCCGCTGATCCTGCTCGACCTGCCCTACAGCCGGGAATACTTCCTGGCCATGTACCAGCGCGACGGGATCGAGCCGCATATCGCCGCCCGCTCCGCCTACCCCGACGTGATCCGCACCATGGTCGCCAACGGCTATGGCTATACCCTGGCCAATGTCCGGCCGCGCTCGGAACTGGCGCTCGATGGGCGCCGGGTGGTGCGGGTCAGGCTGGCCGGCGGTCATCGGCCGGTGGTGGTGGGCCTCGCCACCGCCGAGGGCCTGAAGAAGTCACGCCTGCTCAAGGCCTTCGAGACCCACTGCCGCACCTTCATCTCGGACGGTTACATCCCCGGCATGGTGCCGCCCCGGCTCGACAATCACCTCAACGGCGAAGGTAGCCCAGCAGGGCCGACAGAAAGCGGTCGCATTCTGCCAGTTGGCTCGCGCTGACATATTCATCCGGCTTGTGGGCCTGGACGATGCTGCCCGGCCCGCACACCACGGTGGGAATCCCCAAGTTCTCCGTGAACAGGCCGCCCTCGGTGCCGAAGCTGATCTTGCCGTGGCTGTTGCCGCCGGTCAGCGCCTTCACGAAAGCGACCACTTCCGCCGCCGGCGGCGTGTCCAGGCCGGGATAGCCCGACAGGGTCTCGAGGCTGATGCCGGCCTCGGGAAAACGCGCCTTCGCCGCCGCTTCGATCGCGCGGGCCTCGTCGGCCAGCCGCGCCACCAGCGGGCCGGCGGGTTCGGCCGGCAGGTGGCGGATTTCCAGGTCCAGCACGCAATCCTTCGGGACGATGTTCAAGGCGGTGCCGCCGCGGATCGTGCCGACATGCAAGGTGGTGTGGTCGACCTCGTAATCCGCGTCCTTGGCACCGGTCAGGGCGATATCGTCCTGGAGGCGGCGTAAGGCGGCGATCAGGTCGGTTGCCAGGTGGATCGCGTTCAAGCCGTCCGGCGCCAGGCTGGAATGGCATTCGACCCCGTGGCAATGGGCGCGCAGGGCGGTCTTGCCCTTATGCGCGACCACCACCTGCATCGAGGTCGGCTCCCCCACCACACAGGCGCGCGGGCGGACAGGCAGCCCGGCCATCATCTCGATCAGCCGGCGCACGCCGACGCAGCCGATCTCCTCGTCATGGGACAGCGCGATGTGCAGCGGCGTGCTCAGCGTCTCTCGCGCGGCGCGGCGGGCCAGCGTCAGCACGCAGGCGATGAAGCCCTTCATGTCGGCGCTGCCGCGGCCGAACAGCAGGCCGTCCTGGCGGTGCAGCCGGAACGGGTCGCTGCTCCAGGCCTGGCCGTCGACCGGCACCACATCCGTGTGGCCCGACAGCATGATGCCGGGGATGCCGGCCGGCCCGATGGTGGCGAAGAGATTGGCCTTGGCGCCGTCCGCGCTGAACACCAACCGGCTGGCCACGCCCAGTGCGGCAAGCTCGCCCTCCACATAGCGGATCAGGCCCAAGTTGCTGTCCCGGCTGACGGTTGGAAAGGCGATCAGCCGTTCCAGGATCTCGATCGATTCACTCATGCTTCCCTTGTAGCCCCGGGCTGCCGGCCGCGAAACCACGCCCTGCCGAAGCAGCGCTTCGCAAAAGCCTTCTGGCCGCTTCACCGCGTGATGCCACAATGCGACGGTCAAGCTTTCTGGGGCGGTGCATGCGCGATCCTCGTTACGACATCCTGTTCGAGCCGGTGAAGATCGGCCCGGTGACCGCCCGCAACCGCTTCTTCCAGGTCCCCCATTGCAACGGCATGGGCTACCGCGATCCGACCGCGCTGGCGACCATGCGCGGCATCAAGGCCGAAGGCGGCTGGGCCGTGGTCTGCACCGAGCAGGTGGAATTCCACTATTCGTCCGATATCACGCCCTTCATCGAATTGCGCCTGTGGGACGACCGCGACGTGCCCATGCTGGCCCGCATGGTCGACAAGATCCACGAACACGGCAGCCTGGCCGGGATCGAACTCGCCTACAACGGCATGAACGGCCCCAATCTCTATGGCCGGGAAGTGCCCATGGGCCCGGCGCACCTCCCCGTGGCCACCTTCACCTACGAGCCGGTGCAGGCAAGGCGGATGGACAAGGCCGACATCGCCAACCTGCGCCGCTGGCACCGCCAGGCCGCCCTGCGCGCCAGGACTGCCGGCTTCGACCTGGTCTATGTCTATGCCGCCCATGCCCTGGGCTTCTTGCATCACTTCCTGTCGCGCCGCTACAACGACCGCACCGACGAATACGGTGGTTCCCTGGAGAACCGCATCCGCCTGATGCGCGAGATCACGCAGGATACCAAGGAGGCGGTGGGCGCCACCTGCGCCGTGCCCTTGCGCATCTCGCTCGACGAATTGATGGGCGAGGGCGGCCTCTACAAGGAGGAGGTCGAGGACATGATCGGCCTGATGGCCGAGCTGCCGGACCTGTGGGATGTCACCATCGCCGGCTGGGAGAACGACTCCCGCACCTCGCGCTTTGCCGAGGAAGGCCACGAGGAACCTTTCATCAAGCACGTCAAGCGCCTGACCACTAAGCCCGTGGTGGGGGTGGGGCGTTACACCTCGCCCGATGCCATGGTGCGCATCGTGAAATCCGGCCTGGTCGACCTGATCGGCGCGGCGCGGCCCTCGATCGCCGATCCCTTTCTCCCTAAGAAGATCGAGGAAGGGCGGCTGGAAGACATTCGCGAATGCATCGGCTGCAACATCTGCGTCTCGGGCGATTTCTCGTCGGCCCCCATCCGCTGCACCCAGAACCCGACCATGGGCGACGAATGGCGCCGCGGCTGGCATCCGGAGCGTATCCGGGCGCGGGAAAGCGAGGCCCGCGTGCTGATCGTCGGCGGCGGGCCGTCCGGCCTCGAGTGCGCCCAGGCCCTGGGCAAGCGCGGCTACGGCGTGGTGATCGCGGAAGCCGGCACCAGCCTGGGCGGCCGGGTGACGCGCGAGGCGAAACTGCCCGGCCTCGCCGCCTGGGCCCGGGTGCGCGACTACCGCCTGCAGCAATTGCACCAATTGCCCAATGTCGAGACCTATTTCGACAGCAGCCTGACCGCCGACGACGTCCTGGGCTTCGGCTTCGAGCATGTGGTGGTGGCGACCGGCGCCCGCTGGCGCGGCGACGGCGTCGGCCACCAGCACACCAGGCCAGTGCGGTTCGAGGCGCCGATCCTCACCCCCGACGATCTGATGGAGGGAAAGCGCCCCGTGGGCCGCACCGTCGTGGTCTGGGACGACGATCACTACTACATGGGCAGTGTCCTGGCCGAACTGCTGGCCGGCGAGGGTTACAGCGTGACCTATGTCACCCCGGCGGCGGAGGTCGCAACCTGGACCCGCGCCACCATGGAGCAGCATTTCATTCAAGCCCGCCTGATCGAAACAGGCATCGCCATCCGCACCGGCCTGACCCTGACCGCGGCGGCCAATGGCGAGGCCCAATTCGCCTGCATCTACACGAGGCGCCCCAGCACGCTGCCCTGCGACGCGATCATCCCCGTCACCGGCCGCCTGCCCAACGAATCCCTGTTCCTGGCCCTTGATGCGCACCGTGCCAACTGGCGCGACGCCGGCATCCTCTCCGTCACCGCCATCGGCGACGCCCGGGCGCCGGCCACCATCGCCCACGCCGTCCACGCCGGCCGGCGCTTCGCCGAGGAACTCGATGCCCCGCCCATCACCGGCGACACCGTCCCCTTCAAACGGGAAATCGCCGGCCTGGAGGACTGGTAACCTCAGCCATCATCCCGGCTTGAACTGGAATGACAATGAAGGGTGCCGTAACCTCGGTCGTCATCCCGGCGGAGGCCGGGATCCACTGTCGTGGCGCACTGGGACAGACCCGTATCGCCCCTGCTGTGGATCCCCGCCTCCGCGGGGATGACGATGGGGGATGGGCGTTCAGCCCCGCCGCGCCTTCTTCAATTCCGCATAGAGCGCATCGGCACTCCGCGGGGCGGCGCCGGCCTCCGCCTTGCGGACCAGTTCGATCACCCGGGCGTTGACCGGTGCACGCCGCCCCAGGCGCTGGGCCAGCACAAGCAATTCGCCGTTCAGGTAATCGACCTCGGTCTTGCGACCCGACGCCAGGTCCTCGGCCATCGAGGAGCGGGCGTGGCGGTCGATGCGGGGCATGCCGCCGCGGGCCGCGACCCGGCGGAACAGCCCGTCGGGCAGGGAAAAGACATGAGGCAGCAGCCACATGGGCACCGCCGCGAACTGGGCCGGTTTGATCCCGGCGCGCCTGAGCAGGGACAGCGCCTCGGACTGGCACAGAGCGACGGACCGGCGGTAGTTGCGCTGGGCGATCTGGGCCGCCAGGGGCACGCCGGCCAGGGCGTTGACGGCATTGTTCAGGTTGATCAGCAGCTTGCCCCACAGCACCGCCGCCATGTCGGCGCGCAGGCCCACGGCCAACGCCGCGGCGGCGAACAGCGGGACATAGGGCGCGATGGCCGGGCTGTCCTCGATCAGGATCACGCCGCTGGTGCCTTGGTGATAATGGCCGGGGCCGGGCTGGGCCACGTTGTAGGGCACCATGCCGGCCAGCACCGTGCGGCCGGGCAGGGCGGCACGCAGCCGGTCGGCGTTGGAGACACCGTTCTGCAGGCTCACCACCACGGCATCCGGCCTGGCGAATTGCGCGATCTGAAGGGCGGCGTCCTCGGTGGCCGGGCTCTTCACGCACAGCAGGATCAGGTCGGCCTGGCCCAGGGCGGCGGGATCCTCGGCCAGGTTCAGCCGGTCGGCCGCAATCCGCCGGTCGCCGCCTTCCAGGTCGGTCAGGTGCAGGCCGTGCGTTCGCAGGTCCGCCAGCACCCGGCCCCGGCCGATCAGCACCACATCGGCCCCGCCGGCCGCCAGCCGCCCGCCGACATAGGTCCCGATCAGCCCCGCGCCCAGGACCGCGATCCGCCTCGTTGTCTCGCCCATCTCTTGTTCCTTGATCCCGCCCTATGCTTGCCTTGTAGCAGGCATCAGGCCAGAAGATTGTCGCCTGATTGACAATGTGGGGGGAGGGGCCATGGATATCGTCATGCAGCCGGTCGGCCAGGTGCGCGGCGGGCGCAACGTGCCGGAAGATGACGACTGGGGCCGAAGCCGGGCGGCGATCGCCCTCGACCCCAGCCGATTCGGGCCCGAGGCCCTGGCCGGCCTGGAGAGCTTCAGCCATGCCGAGATCGTCTATCTCTTCGACCGGGTGGGCGACGACGAGATCACCCTGGGTGCCCGCCACCCCCGCGGCCGCACCGACTGGCCGAAAATCGGCATCTTCGCCCAGCGCGGCAAGAACCGGCCCAACCGCATCGGCGTCTCCGTCTGCCGGATCGTCGCCGTCGACGGCCTGCGCCTGGAGGTCGAGGGGCTGGACGCGATCGACGGCACCCCGGTCCTGGACATCAAGCCGGTGATGTCCGGCTTTGCCCCGCGCGGCGCGCTCCACGAACCCGACTGGGCACGCGAGATCATGGCGGAATACTGGTAACCTCAACCATCTCGCCGCAAGAACACGTTCCCTCTCCCCGCTTGCGGGGAGAGGGCTAGGGTGAGGGGTGTCGGGGCCACGCCGGACAGCAGGCGCCTTGGCCCCGACCCCTCACCCCGGCCCTCTCCCCGCAAGCGGGGCGAGGGAGCAAGGTCACCCCTTCGCCAGTACCGGCACCCCGCTTGTCGTGGGCAGGCAGCCCAGGCCGTCCAGCGTGTGGCGCACCGCCTCGTCGATCGGGGTGTGCGGCTCGATGCCCAAAAAACGGACCAGCTTGGTGTTGTCCAGGCGGAAGGGCCGGCGCCACAGGTAGGACATCTCGACCATCTCCCGGAACAGTTCCATGAAGGGCTGGGCCAGGCGCACCACGATCCAGGGGAACCGGCGGATCGGCAGGTCGGGCCTGCCCACCACCCGGCGCACCACCTCGGCGATCTCCACGCCACGCTCGAACCAGTGGCCGGCGAAGTGAAAGGTCTCGAAGGGGGCGAGATCGGCGGCCCGGTCCAGCAGGCGGGCGATGGTCTCGCCGCCATCGGGCAGATAGGCCCAGGCGTGGCCCACGTCCCGCTTGCCCATGTAGGTTACGGCAGAGATCGGCTTGCCGGGCTTGACCATGGCCTGCGAGAACCAGCTCCCCCCAGCCTGCGGCCCCAGGAAATCGCCGAAGCGCACGATCAGCGTGCGCACGCCGTCCGCCTGCGCCGCTTCCAGCCGGCGTTCCAGCTCGATGCGGATCAGGCCTTTCCGGGTGGTGGTTTCCTGCCTGGTGCGCTCGGTCAGCACGGCGGGGCCGGTGGGCGAGTAGTTGTAGATCGTGCCGGGCAGCACGATGCGGGCACCCTGCGCCCTGGCCGCCGCGATGGTGTTGTCGATCATGGGCAGGACCAGGGCCGGCCAGTTGCGATAGCCGGCCGGGTTCACGCCGTGAACGATGACCTGGACGCCCCGGGCCGCGGCCAGGACATCGGCGGCATTCATGGCATCGCCCTGAACCCACTCGATCGGCCCCCAATGGGCAAAGCGCTTGGCCATCGCCTCGGCCTGGCGGTGCATGGCCCGCACCCGCCAGCCTGCGCGCACCAGCGCCTTGGCCGTCTCGCTGCCGATGCCGCCTGTGGCGCCCAGCACCAGGGCCGTCCGTTCGCTCGTCATTGCTGCCTCCATCAGTGTCGATGGGGGCAGGATGAGGCCGGACCTGGTAAACAGAAATTGCGGAAATATCTGTCGCTGCTATAAATATATTTATGACTGAGCCGGGCTGGGAACTTTACCGATCCTTTCTTGCCGTGATGGCCGAGGGCAGCCTGTCGGGTGCAGCCCGCGCCCTGGGGCTCACCCAGCCGACCGTCGGCCATCACATCGCGGCGCTGGAGATCGCCTTGTCGGCGGCGCTGTTCACCCGCTCGCAGCGCGGCCTGACCCCGACCGATACGGCCCAGGCCCTGTTGCCCCATGCCCAGACCATGGCGGCGGCGGCGGATGCCCTGCGCCGCGTCGCCTCGGGCGAGGGCGACGAGATGCGCGGCACCGTGCGCGTCACCGCCAGCGAGGTGGTGGGGGCCGAAGTCCTGCCGGCCATACTGGCCGATTTCCGCGAACGGCACCCACGGGTGGTGGTGGAACTCTCGCTCTCCAACCGCAGCGAGGATCTGCTGCGCCACCAGGCCGATATCGCCGTGCGCATGGTCAAGCCCACGCAAGGCGCGCTGATCGCCCGCTACATCGGCGGCGTCACGCTGGGCCTGTGCGCGCACCGCCGCTATCTCGAGCGTCACGGCACCCCCAAGAGCCTGGAAGAGGTCGTGCATCACGCCCTGGTTGGCCCCGACCGCGACATCCAGTCCCTGCGCGGCATCCCCGGCATCGAGGACATCCTGACCGCCGACGTCTTTTCCCTACGCGTCGACAGCCACCTGGCCCATCTCTCGGCCCTGCGCGCCGGCTACGGCATCAGCATCGCCCAACTCGGCCTCGTCCGCCGCGACCCCGACCTGGTGCATCTCTTCCCCAAGGAATTCGCCCCGGAACTCCCCGTGTGGCTCGTCATGCACGAGGACCTGCGTACCAGCCGAAGGGTGCGGGCGCTGTACGATCACTTGGGCGTGGCGTTGGGGGAGTATGTGGGGACAAAGGGGGTTAGCTAGGCAACCGGATCGCCTTCGCCTCCGCCGGCACCCCCCGCCGGGTTCTCCACGGTGGGCGCGCGCAAGGAGCGGCGGAACATCTTGTGCTTCACCTGGTGGGCGATGATCTCCTCGGCGAAGGCCCAGGTGGCGTTGGCAAGCGCCTCGGTTTCCTCCGCCACCCAGGCGGCATAGACTTCGGTGTGGGAAGGAAGCTGATTGCGGGGTCGCGCCCGAGGGATTAGCGTGTGGCGTCGGTTCCGGAGCCACTCATGGTTGCTATTAATCCGCAGAAAATTTATGGCAGATGGCAGTCGGGCGTGGCCTTGGATTTCCAAACGACCAGCAGCACTTTCGTAGGATACAGCGAAGCGGGGCATCGCCAATTTGAAACGGTTCGCCCTGAAATTGCCGAGCTTCTCTATCAGCTTAAATACAGGCTGAACAAAGCGGCTGCTGCCGGCATCATTGATGCGGCTGCCGGCTTCTTGAGGCCGCATCGCGGAAAGCTTGATGTACTCGTGCCGGTTCCGGCCTCCACGCCCCGCGCGTGGCAGCCGGTTCAAGTTCTCGCCGCGGGAATTGGCGCGGCGCTAAACTTGCCGGTCGTGGATTGCATAAGGATCACGCGCCCGACGCAACAGCTGAAAAGCGTGGAGGATCCGGAAAAGCGCAAGGCACTCCTGGCTGGGCTCTATACCGTCGAGGCGACGCACGTGGCAGACAAGAATGTGCTATTGTTCGATGATCTTTTCCGGTCGGGCTCGACCATGAATGCCGTTACCGACGTGCTGTTGGGGAAGGGGAGGGCAAAAACCGTGCGGGCCCTGACGATCACCAAATCGCGGAGCAATCAATGAACACGGTTTTTGTTGGTGGCTCTCGCCGCGTTTCCAGCCTGCCGACGCAAGCCAAAGAACGGCTGAATAATATCATCGATGGGGGATATCGTGTAATCATTGGTGATGCCAATGGCGCCGATAAGGCTGTCCAGAAACATTTCCACGATGCCGCCTATACGGAAGTTACGATATTCTTTTCAGGCGATCACCCTCGCAACAATATTGGCAACTGGCCGGTAAGCAACATATCGCCAGGAAGAAATGCCAAGGGTTTTCAATTCTACGCGGCCAAAGATCGGGAAATGGCGCAAGAGGCGGATTTTGGTCTCATGATATGGGATGGGAAAAGCCCTGGAACCGCTCTAAATGTGCTTCGCCTTCTTCGGGCTGGAAAGAAAGCGGTACTGCTGAACATATCGAAGAACACGGCTACAAATTTCAAATCTATCGACGACTGGACGAACTTCGTCGCGGGCTGTGACCGGGATTTCAGGCGTGATCTACAGGACCGTGCCTTGCCCGAGGAATGGGAAGCCGTAAAAACGCCGGCACAGGAAACCTTCCTCGGCCTCTAAGCCAAATCCACCACCTGCCGGGTCGCCCCTTGATCACCGTCGCCTCGGCCTCCGTGGGTATCACGCCCAGCGTGTCATAGTCCCCGTCCACCCCGGCGCTCCAGGCTGTACTGGTCCATCAAAGGAACGCTGGCGAAGGTGAACATCGCCGAGATGGTCACTGCGCCGGGGGCGATGCAGGGCCAGCCTCGCGGTGCCGCGGCCAGGCTCACAAGCCGCTTTGGATGAACACCCCGGGCCGACGGGCGGCGGTGAAGCCGCAGGTCGGCAATCGTCTCGATGGCGATCACGCCGAGCGTCGCGGCGCCGGCAACCAGGTCGAGCATGTCAGGTTGGACCGGATTCTGTTGGGCTGCACCATGCTCCCCGATCCGCCCGCCGGCCATTGACAGCCCGGCGCCGAGCTTATGAGATCAGCGCCGGCATCATGCGCCGCGGCCTTGCGGCGCCAGGCTCGACGCGCCGCGGCAGAAAAAGAACAAGGGGAGTAAAGGCAATGTCGGTCAGCACGGGAAAATGCTTTTGCGGGGCGGTGGAAATCGAGGTCAGCGGGGCGCCGGAAGTGATGGGCTATTGCCATTGCGGCTCGTGCCGTTCCTGGTCGGCGGGGCCGGTCAATGCCTTCACCCTGTGGAAGCCCGAGAACGTCAAGGTCACGAAGGGGGCCGAGTCCGTCCGGCACTTCTCCAAGACCGCGTCGAGCGACCGGATGTATTGCGGCACGTGCGGCGGCCATCTCATGACCGACCACCCGCCGCTAGGCCTGATCGACGTCTATGCGGCGACCATCCCCGGCCTGGCCTTCAAGCCCGGCGTCCATGTCAACTATGCCGAAACCGTCCTGCCCATGAAGGACGGGTTGCCCAAGCTGAAGGATTTTCCGGCGGAGTTCGGCGGCTCGGGCATCGCCATCCCCGAGTAGCGGCGCACCCCGCCGCGAGGCCCGTGGGCCGGCCTCAAGCCGCCGGTTGAACCGGCCGCGGGGCGCTGGCAGACTGCCCGGCCAAATCAGGGGATCCAGCGTGGCCGTACCAGCATCGAGTGTCGGGGACAAGCGCCTGAGCGCCGCCAGGCGCCTGTTCGAACATGTGGCGACCAGGCTGGACGGCAGCATCGCCGTACGCCTGTGGGACGGCAGCGTCATTCCCTTGGGTCCGCAGGCCGACACCAGGTATCAGGTGACCTTCGACTCGGCCGCGACCTTGGGCAGCCTGCTGCGCCGGCCGACGCTCGAAAACCTCGTGATCCACTATGCCGAGGGGCATATCGACCTGATCGGCGGCGACCTGATCGAGTTCGTCGAGGCGGCCCAGGCCAAGCGCATGAAGCTGAAATGGCGCGACCTGGACAAGGGCCTGCTGCTGCGCAGCCTGTGGACGCTCGCCCGCGCCCGCTCGACCAAGGCGGGTGCTGCCTATCGCTACGCGGAAGACGAGGCGGCGCGCGTCGCCTCGGACCGGCGTCACGACAAGGATTACATCCAGTTCCACTACGACATCGGCGACGATTTCTACCGCCTCTTCCTCGATCCCGAGATGCAGTATTCCTGCGGCTATTTCACCGATTTCGCCAATGGGATCGAGCAGGCGCAGAAGGACAAGCTCGACCATATCTGCCGCAAACTGCGGCTCAAACCCGGCGACCGCTTCCTCGACGTCGGCTGCGGCTGGGGCGGGCTGGTGTGCCATGCCGCACTCAACTACGGCGTCACCGCCCACGGCGTGACCCTGTCGCAGAACCAGCATGATTTCGCGGTCGCCAAGGCGGCGCGTTTGGGGCTGGCGGACAAGGTGACGATCGAGCTGAAGGACTACCGCCTGCTCACCGGCAAGTTCGACAAGATCGCCTCCATCGGCATGTACGAGCACGTCGGCATCGCCAACTACCCGGCCTATTTCGGCAAGCTCCTCTCCCTGCTGCGGCCGGGCGGCGTGCTGCTCAACCACGGCATCACCCGGCGGGCCAAGCGCGACAAGAAGCGCTTCCGCCGCATCCGCCCGGAAAACCGCCTGATCCTGAAATACATCTTCCCCGGCTCCGAGCTCGACCATATCGGCCATTCGGTGGAGAGCATGGAGGCCAGCGGCTTCGAGGTGCACGATGTCGAGGGCCTGCGCGAGCACTACGCCCAGACCACCCGCCTGTGGTGCCAGCGCCTGTCGGCCCGCCGGGACGAGGCCATCGCCCAGGTGGGCGAGGCCAAGTACCGCCTGTGGGTGGCCTATCTGGCCGGCGTCTCCTTCGCCTTCAAGAACGGCACCCTGCGCCTGTTCCAGACCGTCGCCACGCGCCACAACAAGAATGTCCCCGTGGAACTGCCGCCGACCCGCGCGGATCTCTATCGGTGACCCTGTCGATCAGGGCTTACGAGGCGGGGGACCTGCCCGCCCTGATCGAGCTGTTTCGCGGCGCGGTGCGCGGGGTGGCCGCGCGCGATTACACGCCCGCCCAGATCCTGGCCTGGGCGCCGGACGACCTCGAAGCGGACGACTGGCTCCCGCGGCTGGCCGCCAAGCGGACCTGGGTCGCCCGTATCGCCGGTGAGCCGATGGGGTTCAGCGACCTGGAAGCGGACGGCCACATCGACATGATGTTCGTCCACGCCGGGCACCAGGGCCAGGGCATCGCCACCCGCCTGCTGGCGACGGTCGAGGCGGCCGCCCGCGCCGCCGGCCTACCCCGCCTCCATACCGAGGCGAGCATCACCGCCCGGCCGTTCTTCGCGCGGCGCGGCTTCACGGTGATCACCGCGCAGAGCGTTTCCCTGGGCGACCAGCAGCTCACCAACTACCGAATGGAAAAATTCCTCTAGCCTTGTCGGGACAAATGCTGCCAGACCCCGCGACGGCCCAATGGATTCCGGCCTTCGCCGGAATGACGCCATAACCCCAAGCTGTCATCCCGGACTTGATCCGGGATCCATTGGGCCGTCGCGGGGTATTGGGGTCAAACACTCGGGCAGTTATCCATGTCGAGGGGGAGAGGCTCCGCATTGCCCTCGGCCCAGCGGACGGCGAAAACAACAGGCCGATCTGCATATTCCGGCCTGCCGTGCAGAGGGTAGAAGCGCTCGGCCCCCGAGACCCGCCGACAGCGAAGCAAGTGGGGCGGTCGGCAGGCTCGATGGATGCATATTTGAAGCAGATCATCGGCGTACCTGCCTCGATGCTGCCAAAAGCGGCAGGCAATTGGTCAACCCACCATTTTCCGGCGTGAAGGCACTGGTATTGGCGATAAGCCGATCGGCCGTCGGGCGAATAGAATTCTGCGACACGCTCGCCATCGGCGTAACGCGCATAAAGGGTGCGGCCGCTGAAGAGCGATCTGAGGGCTGTCGGATCGCGAATCAAATCCAGATTCGATGCTGCCGCCGGTGTAAGAGCGCTGCTGATCAAGGCAACAAGGAGGGCGAGGGCGCGCATGCCGGCAATTCTCCTCTCTTCTATCGCCCCTGATATGCACCCATGGCGCCGCCGAGGGAAGGGGCGGGGGCTTTCGCCCGGCATCGGGAGAGGCCTAAGATGCACGCCCTGAGCAGCATGGAGGATCGTCATGGTCGAACTCAAGGACCGCAGCCTGTTCCGCACCCGGAACTATATCGACGGCGCCTGGGTCGATGCGGACAATGGCGCGACGGTCGCCGTGACCAACCCCGCCACCGGCGAGACCTTAGGGACAGTGCCCAAGGCCGGCCGGCATGAGACGGCCCGGGCGATCGAGGCGGCCAATGCCGCCTTCCCGGCCTGGCGCAAGAAGACGGCCAAGGAGCGGGCGGTGATTCTGCGCCGCTTCGCCGACCTGATGCTGGCCAACCAGGACGACCTGGGCCTGCTGATGACCAGCGAGCAGGGCAAGCCCCTGGCCGAGGCCAAGGGCGAAGTCGCCTATGCCGCCGCCTTCCTGGAGTGGTTCGGCGAGGAGGCCAAGCGCATCAATGGCGAGACCATCCCCAGCCATGCCGCCGACAAGCGCATCATCGTGCTGCGCGAGCCCATCGGCGTGGTCGCCGCGATCACGCCGTGGAATTTCCCCGCCGCCATGATCACCCGCAAGATCGGCCCGGCCCTGGCCGCCGGCTGCACCGTGGTGGTGAAGCCCGCGACCCAGACCCCCTATTCGGCCCTGGCCCTGGCGGAACTGGGCGAGCGTGCCGGCCTGCCGGCGGGCGTGCTCAACGTCGTCACCGGGGCGGCCGGCGAGATCGGGGGCGAGATGACGTCGAGCCCGATCGTGCGCAAGCTGACCTTTACGGGCTCGACCGAGGTGGGCAAGACCTTGATGGCCCAATGCGCGGGCACGGTGAAGAAGGTGAGTCTCGAGCTGGGCGGCAACGCCCCCTTCATCGTCTTCGACGATGCCGATCTCGATGCCGCGGTCGAGGGCGCCATCGCCTCCAAGTTCCGCAACACCGGGCAGACCTGCGTCTGCGCCAACCGCCTGCTGGTCCAGGACGGTGTCTATGACGCTTTCGCGCAGAAACTGGGCAAGGCGGTGGCCGGCCTGAAGGTCGCCAACGGGATCGAGCCGGGCGCCACCCAGGGCCCGCTGATCGACATGAAGGCCGTGGCCAAGGTCGAGGAGCACATCGCCGACGCGGTCGCCAAGGGGGCTTCCATCGCCGCCGGCGGCAAGCGCCACGCCCTGGGCGGCAGCTTCTTCGAGCCGACCGTGCTCACCGGGGTCACCCCGGCCATGGCCGTCGCCCGGGAGGAGACCTTCGGCCCGGTGGCGCCCCTGTTCCGCTTCAAGACCGAGGCGGAGGCGATCACCATGGCCAACGACACCGAATTCGGCCTCGCCGCCTATTTCTTCAGCCGCGACGTGGGCCGCATCTTCCGGGTCGCGGAAGCCGTGGAATACGGCATCGTCGGCATCAATACCGGCCTGATCTCGACCGAGGTGGCGCCCTTCGGCGGGGTGAAGGAGTCCGGCATCGGGCGCGAGGGCTCGCGCCACGGCATCGATGATTTCGTCGAGATCAAGTACCTGTGCCTGGGCGGGATCGACAAGTGAGCGATCCCCTTCCCATCCTCACCGGCGAGGCGCTGATCGAGGCCCTGGCAGGCCAGGGCCTGGCCGCGCGGGCCAACGGCAGCATCGACGACCTCTCCACCGTGACCCTGGGCCTGTCCGAGGCGGCGGAAGTCCAGGGCCGCATCCTGGCCCTGATCGAGGGCAGTGCCGGCGTGCGCTGGCTGGTCCTGATCGACGGGGCCGAACTGCATCATGTGCGCCTGACCGATGTCTCGCGGATCAGCGTCTCGGCCGAGGCGGCCCGCCGGATCGGCAGCAACGGCGCCGGTCCCCGGGTGCCGACGCGCATGAACCTGACCAGGCGCGCCGGCAGCATCGCCGCCGCCGTATCGGCCGAGATTACCACGCCCTTCGCCATCGAGCTGATGTTCGAACGCTTCCCCCAGGACGATCTGGCGATGCTGGCGCTGAACGGCGTGCTCGATGCCGTGTCCGAGGTGCTGCGCCGCCTGACGATCGATTCCCGCGGCCTGGGCGACGTGCTCAGCCGCAGCGTGCGCGGGGTGCTGATCCACCCCGTCCAGGGCGAGGGCGGCCTGCGCCTCGAGGGCGACCGGCTGGTGCTGGAATTGCGGCTCGACGGCGCGATCATCGAGCCGGTCTGGCCCGACGCGCTGATCCGCGACATGGAAACGGTGCTGCTGTCATGACCGACTATGATTACGACCTGTTCGTCATCGGCGCCGGCTCGGGCGGCGTGCGCGCGGCGCGGATCTCGGCCGGTTACGGCGCGCGGGTCGCCATCGCCGAGGAATACCGGGTGGGCGGCACCTGCGTCATCCGCGGTTGTGTGCCCAAGAAGCTGCTGGTCTATGCCTCGCACTATGGCGACGAGATCGAGGATGCGGCGGCCTATGGCTGGAGCGTCGAGGGGACGGTGCGCTTCGACTGGAAGAAACTGATCGAGGCCAAGGACCGCGAGATCGACCGCCTGAACGGCCTCTATATCAAGAACCTCGAGGTCGCCGGCGTCACCATCATGGAAGGCCGGGCCACCTTCGTCGATGCCCACACGGTGGACATCGCCGGGCGCCGGGTGAGCGCCGGTACCGTGCTGATCGCCACGGGGGCAACGCCGGAGGTGCCGGATATTCCCGGGCGCGAGTTCGCCATCACCTCGAACGAGGCGTTTCACCTGCCCGACCTGCCCAGGCGCATCGTGGTGGTGGGGGCGGGTTATATCGCCGTCGAATTCGCCGGGATCTTCAACGGCCTGGGGGCCGAGACCACCCTGGTGGTCCGGCGCGGCCAGTTGCTGCGCGGCTTCGATGACGACGTTGCCCGGCGCCTGGGCGAGGAATATGCCACCAAGGGCATTCACCAGCGCTTCGGCGCCGCCCCCACCGCGATCGAGAAGGTCGAGGGCGGGCTGATCCTGCACCTGGCCGACGGCAGCACGGTCGAGACCGACGCGGTCATGTTCGCCACCGGCCGGCGCCCCAACACGAGGGGCCTGGGCCTGGAGAAGGCCGGCATTACACCGGGCCCGGGCGGCGAGGTCCCGGTCGACCTCTATTCCCGCACCGTGGCGGCCAACATCTATGCGGTCGGCGACGTCACCGATCGCCTGGCCCTGACGCCGGTCGCGATCAAGGAAGGCCATGCCTTTGCCGATACGATCTTCGGCGGCCAGCCCGCGGTTGCCGATCATACCGATGTCCCCACGGCGGTATTCAGCCAGCCGCCGATCGGCACGGTGGGCCTGACCGAGGCGGAAGCGGTTGCCCGCTTCGGCGAGGTCGACATCTACGAGGCCGGCTTCCGCGCCATGAAACACACCATGACCGGCCGCGCCACCCGCGCCTACATGAAGCTGATCGTCGAGCCGCGCTCGGACCGGGTGGTGGGCATCCACATGATCGGCGACGACACGCCGGAGATCGTCCAAGCCCTTGGCATCGCCGTGAAGATGGGCGCCACCAAGGCCCAGTTCGACCGCACCGTGGCCGTCCACCCGACCACCGCCGAGGAACTGGTCCTGATGCGCACCAAAGCCCGCACGGCCAGGCAGGCCGCGGTCGCCGCGGAGTAGCCCAATCTCCCTCTCCGCCGCAGGCGGGGGAGAGGGAAGGGGCCCGTCGCGTCAGCGATGGGAAGGGTGAGGTGGTGGATCGGGACAGATCTCGCTCTATGCCACCAACCCACCTCACCCCACCCTCTCCCCCCTGAAGGGCGGAGAGGGCTACCAAGATCTCACAGCCGTCATCCCGGCCTGCGCCGGGATGACGATGTCGAGTTCCCCTCTCTGCCGCGTGCGGGGAGGGCTGCCCTGTGTTACTTCTCAGGTTTCGCTGGCCCGCCGGGGTCTTCGACCTCGTCGAGGTCGGGCGGGGCAGGTTCGGCTGCCGCCGGCGCGCCGTTCAGCCGGGCTTCGGCATGCCCGTAGGCCTCGCCGGCACCTTGGGGCAGGGCGATGGTGCCCGACAGCCGGATGCCGGCGACGGTGATGCTGACAGTTACCGACTCTTCCGCCTCGAGCGCGCCGCGCAGAAGTGCCGCGGCGTCCTCGATCTGGCAGCCGATGCGGTCGATGTCCTTAGGTCTTGGCCCGCCTTCGGCGACGACGGCGGGCCTTGGCGGCACGGTCAGCCGGTCGCACTTGCCCTCGATCGCGGGCGCCTGGGGAAAGGCGAAGCGATAGCTGGCGCCG
This sequence comes from Oleomonas cavernae, assembly GCF_003590945.1. Classification (NCBI taxonomy): domain Bacteria; kingdom Pseudomonadati; phylum Pseudomonadota; class Alphaproteobacteria; order Acetobacterales; family Acetobacteraceae; genus Oleomonas; species Oleomonas cavernae. Next base: position 582,544 of record NZ_QYUK01000011.1, read on the forward strand.
GCGGCAAGCACGGCGGCGTTGGCGCTGAAGCGGCCGCCCACGATGGCGACGCGGTCGGGCGGCACCGCGAAATCGACCGCCACCGAGGGCGCGCGCACCTCGCGCCCGTCCGCCGTCCGTGCGGCGGTCCACAGGCGCAGGCCGGTCTCGCCGGCGAGCAGGGCCGCGCAGGCGCCGGCCGGTGTCATTCTGCCCCCGATGATGGTCGAGGTCGGCGCACACTCCACCCGCCAGGCGGTGTCATCCTGCGCCCGCGCACCGGCCGGCAATGACAGCAGGGCGGCGGCAACCAGCCAGTGCCTGGTCATACCGGCAGCCGGATGCGCGCGCGCAGCCCGCCCATCGGGCTGGGTTCCAGGAAGATGTCGCCGCCATGGCTGCGCGCGACATCGCGGGCGATGGCCAGCCCCAGGCCGACGCCGCCGTCGGCCGGCGTGCGCGCCTCGTTCAGGCGCACGAAGGGGCGGAAGGCTTCTTCCCGCAGCTTTTCAGGGATGCCGGGGCCGTCGTCGTCGACCACGATCTCGATCCAGCGGTTCGAGGCGGTGATCGAGACCTTCACCGCCGCGGCATGGCGCTGGGCATTGTCGACCAGGTTGGTCAGGCAGCGCTTGATCGCCTGGCGCCGCAGCTTGACGGTCAGCGAGCCCAGCATGTCGGTCTCGACCGGGGTGCCGCGGGCGCCGGCATTGGCCTCCTCGACCACTTCCTCGACCAGGTCGGCAATGTCGACATCGTCGGGCTGTTCGCCTTCCTGGCCGCGGGCGAAGGCCAGGAATTCCTCGATCATGCGCTCGACCTCGTTGACCTCCTGGGCCAGTTCGTCCTCGTCCTCGCCGTCGCCCATCATGGCCAGGCGCAGCTTCATGCGCGTCAGCGGCGTGCGCAGGTCGTGGCTGATGCCGGCCAGCATCTCGGTGCGCTGGCGCAGGTGACGTTCGATGCGCTGGCGCATGGCGATGAAGGCCGCCGCCGCGCGGCGCACCTCGGTGGCGCCCGAGGGCTTGAAATCGTCCGCCCGCTGGCCCTTGCCGAAGGCCTCGGCCGCCTCGGTCAGGCGCACGATGGGACGGATCTGGTTGCGCAGGAACAGGATCGCCACGGTCAGCAGCAGAATGGCGAGGCCGACCATCCAGAAGAACAGCAGCTCGTTGGTCGAGGTGGTGATGCGCTTCACCGGCACGATGACATTCAGGATGCCGTCACCCAGGTCGAAGCTCATGCGCACTTCGTCGGGGTCCGACATGGTGTCGATCTCGACCGGCAGCCCGACCACCCGGGTCAACTCGGTGCGCAGCACCCGTTCCAGGATGGGAAAGCGAACCTCGCCCGGGGCCGGCAACTCGGCGCCGGGCTTGTAGTTCACGTCGAGCTGCATGGTCTGGCGCGCCAGGCGATAGGTGCGCTCGTTGTCGCCGCCCGGGGTCATGTCCAGTTCGGCGACGACATAGGCGATGTCGCCGGCCACCAGATAGCAGATGCGCCGGGTCACCAGCTCGACATGGCGGTCGATGAAGATGAAGGACAGGATCGACTGCGACAGCAGGACCGGCGCCACCATGATGATCAGCGAGCGGCCGAACAGGTTCTTGGGCATGAACCGCTTGATCAGTTGCGCCAGGCGGTCGAACGGGTTGGGCTGCCCGGTCAGTTCAGCCACAGGACATATCCCTTGCCGCGCACGGTCTGCAGGTGGTGCGGCGCCTTGGGATCGTCTTCGATCTTGCGGCGCAGGCGGGTGACCTGCACGTCAATCGTGCGCTCCTGGGCCTGGCCGGTGGCCTCGGCCAGTTCCTCGCGGCTGACCGGGGTGCCCGGCCGCTCGGCCAGCAGCCGCATCAAGGTCAGCTCGCCCGAGGTCAGGCGCACGGTCTCCGTGCCGCGCTGCAATTCGCCCCGCTTCAGGTCCAGGCGCCAGGCGCCGAAGCGCACGATGTCGGCCTCGGTGCTGGGCCCTGGATCGGCCGGGATCGCCCGGCGCAGGATGGTGCCGATGCGCAAGGTCAGCTCGCGCGGCTCGAACGGCTTGGGCAGGTAGTCGTCGGCGCCGGCTTCCAGGCCGGCGATGCGGTCGTCGGGCTCGCCCCGCGCGGTCAAGAGCAGGATCGGCACCCGGGACTGTTCGCGCAACTGGCGGGTCAGGCTGATGCCATCCTCGCCTGGCATCATCACGTCCAGCACCAGGAGGTCGAAGGTCAGCATGTCGAGCTGGCGCCGCGCCTCGGCCGCGTCGCCGGCGGTCGAAATGCGGAAGCCCTGGTCGCCCAGGTACTTGGCCAGCAGGGCGCGCAGCCGCGCGTCGTCGTCGACGATCAGGATATGGGCTTGGGGCTCGGCCATGGCGTGGTGCCCTAGTCGCGGTCGACGGCGGCGAGGATGCTTTCGCGGTCCGCCTCGTCGATCAGGCCGACCAGAACCTTGCGGAACCCCGCCACCGCCTCGGCGCCGGCCTCGCGATAGGCCCGGGTCACCCGGGCCCGCTGCAGGCCCGACAACTGGCGCTCCAACTCGGTGCCCTTGGCGGTCAGCGACAGCAGGCGCTGGCGCCGGTCGCGCGTGCCCTGGACCTGCACCACCAGGTCTTCCTCGATCAGTTGCGAGAGCACGCGCGACAGGCTCTGCTTGGTGATGCGCAGGATCGACAGCAGCTCGTTTACCGTCATGCCGGGGCGCCGGCCCACGAAATGGATCACCCGGTGGTGGGCCCGGCCCATGCCGTGGCGGGCCAGCACGGTATCGGCGTCCAGGGTGAAATCGCGATAGGCAAAGAACAGCAGTTCGATGCCCTGGCGAATTTCCTCGTCGCGCAGGAACAGGGGGTTGGGTCTCGATCCGGGGGGCGGGCTGCTCATGGGGCGTCATCCTGCCCAACGCGCAAAATTGCGCAAGTCGCTAGCTTTGCATAAGTCAGGTCTATTGACGTATCAACCGGCCGCGGACCAGACTACGCTCCCTCGAAAATCGACAAACGACCCCAGGATCCGGCCATGGCAACCCAACCCTTTGACGATCGCGACGGCTTCATCTGGTTCGATGGCGAACTCATCGACTGGCGCGACGCCAAGGTCCACGTCCTCACCCATGCCCTGCACTATGCAAGCTGTGTCTTCGAGGGCGAGCGGGTCTATGGCGGCACGGTGTTCAAGCTGACCGAGCATTCCCAGCGCCTGGCCGATTCGGCCAGGATCCTGGGCTTCGAACTGCCCTACACGGTGCAGGAGATCGACGACGCCACCCGCGCCGTGGTCGCGGCCAACGGCATCGTCGACGGCTATGTCCGCCCGCTGGCCTGGCGCGGCTCGGAGATGATGGGCGTCTCGGCCCAGGCCAACAGGATCCACGTCGCCATGGCCTGCTGGCTGTGGCCGTCCTATTTCTCGCCCGAGGCCAAGCTGAAGGGCCTGCGCCTGGCCATCGCCGACTGGAAGCGCCCGTCGCCCGACACGGCGCCGACCAGTTCCAAGGCGGCCGGCCTCTACATGATCTGCACCCTCTCCAAGCACAAGGCCGAGCAGGCGGGCTTCGACGATGCCCTGATGTTCGACTACCGCGGCCAGGTGGCCGAGGCGACCGGCGCCAACATCTTCTTCGTGAAGGACGGCAAGCTGCACACGCCCAAGCCCGACTGCTTCCTGGACGGGATCACAAGGCGCACGGTCATCGATATCGCGAAAAAGCATCAGATCGACGTGGTCGAACGGGCGATCATGCCGGGCGAGATGGAAGGGTTCGAGCAGGCCTTCCTGACCGGCACCGCGGCGGAAGTGACCCCCTTGCGCGAGATCGGCCCCTATAATTTCGAAGTCGGCACGATCACCCAGACCCTGATGCACACCTACGACGACCTGGTCCGCGGCAAGCTCAGGGACTAACAATCGTCATCCCGGCGAAGGCCGGGATCCATTGCCGTGGCAGTCAAGATCCATCTCGCGTTCCACCACCATGGATCCCGGCTTTCGCCGGGATGACGATTGAGGTTACTGACCTTACTCCTCCGCCTTCCGGCCGATCTCCGGCACCAGGCCGTCCAGGCCCTTGCCCAGGCCCAACTCGCCCAGCAGGCGGTCGAGCAGGGGGGCCTGGGTGCGGTAGCGCAGCGCCGCGGCCACGGCCTTGTCGGCCAGGTTGTCGCCGGCTTCGCCGTTGCTCTCGGCGCCTTCGGTGGCCTTGCCCAGGCCGCCCATGTCGACGATGCGGATCGAGTCGATCTTCTCGATCGGCTTGACCATCTGCGCGACGATGGCCGGCAGGGCCTCGACGATGCGCAGGCGCAGCTCCAGTTCCACCATCTTCTCCGACAGCGAATTGCGCGCCTCGTTCAAGGCGCGCTGGCCCGCCGAGTCGACCTCGTAGCTGCGCGCCCGGGCATCGGCGCGGATCCGCTCGGCATCCGCTGACGCCTGGGCTTCGATGCGCAGGGCCTCGGCGCGTTCATCCGCTGCCGTGCGGTCGGCCTCGGCGCCGACGGTCACCTTCAAGGCTTCCTTCTCGGCTTCCTTGCGTGCCTCGGTCAGTTCGACCGCCTTGCGCCGTTCGGCCTGTTCGATGGCACGGGCGGATTCGACCCGTTCATCGGCGCGCACTTCCTCGGCCCTCGCCAGCGCCGCCGCGGCTTCCGCAGCGGAGCGGGCCTTGGACTGTTCGGCGATGGCGATTTCCGATTGCTGGCGGGTGATGGCGACGGTCTTCTCGGTCTCGATCTTCACCGTCTGGACCTGCTGGTCGGCGGTGATGCGCGCCTGCTCGGCCGAGGCTTCCGCGGCGACGCGGGCTTCCGACTGCTTGGCGATATCGATCTGGGACTTCTGGCGTTCGATCTCCAGGTCGCGGTCCTTGGCGATCTTCACCGTCTCGACCTTGCGCAGCGCCTCGATGCGGGCGTTCTCGGACAATTGGTCGGAGTCGGCTTCGCGCTTGGCGATTTCCATCTTGGCGGCGGCGCGCATGAAGGCGATCTCGCGTTCCTGGGCCAGGGTCGCGTCCTCGCTGGATTGCTCCAGGCTCAGCTTCTCGCGGGTCGCCTCCAGGTTCTTGCGCTTGATCGCCACCTCGGTGTCCTGCTCGATGACGAAGCGTTCGCGCCGCTTGATCTCGGTCTTCTCCTTCAACTTGGTCAGGCCCTCGGCATCGAAGGCGTTTTCCGGGTTGAAGAATTTCTGGTCGGTCTGGTCAAGGCCGGTCAGCGAGGCGGATTCAAGCTCCAGGCCGTTCTTGGACAGATCCTCGGCCACCACGTTCTGCACGCTCTGCACGAAATCGGCGCGCTTCAGGTGCAGGTCTTCCAAGGTCATCTGGGCGGCGACCGCGCGCAGGGCGTCGACGAACTTGCCCTCGACCAGTTCCTTCAGGGCCATGGTGTCGTTGGTGCGGGTGCCCAGGCTCTGCGCCGCCATCTGGATCGCGTCGCTGTCGCGCTTCACGCGGACGAAGAATTCGACCGTCACGTCGGCGCGCAGCTTGTCGTTGGTGATCAGGGCCTCGTTCTCGGCCCGGCGCACGACCAGCTTCAGGGTCTTGAGGTTCACCGCGGTGATCTCGTGGAACACCGGCAGGACCAGGGCGCCACCGTCCAGGATCACCTTGGACCCACCCAGGCCGGTGCGCACGAAGGCCATTTCCTTGGAGGCCCGGCGGTAGAGCCGCGCGAACACCAGGCCGATGGCGAACAGCAATACCAGGCCCAGGATGACGGGCACCAGGATGGTCGGGATCATCTCTTCCATGGTCTAATCCTCCTCAGATCTTGTCGGCATCGGGCATGGCGGCGGCGGTATAGACGGTGCCTTCCCGGGCCAGCAGCACCACGCGGGTGCCGGGCGGGTGGGATTCGCTGTCGATCGCCGGGCGCACGCGGACGTAGTGGGTGTGACCATGGGCATCGCGCACGCGCGCCTCCGCCGGGCTGCCCGAGCGGGCCGTGCCCGTCGTCACTTCGGCGATCCGGCCGACCAGCGAATCCTGTGTGACGGCTTCCGTTTCTTCACGCGGCAGCACGCGGGCGACCCCGATCGACAGCCAGCGGGTGGCGAAGATCGCAGGCGGCAGGGTGACCAGGCCGGCGAGCCAGGCGGTCAGCGGCACGCCGTTCGAAAAATGCTCAATTATTGCCTGCAGGCTCAGGCCGATCGCGGCGAAGGCGGCGCAGAATTCGGCGATCAGGATCAGCAAGGGCACCTTGCCCAGACCCAGCCAGTCGAACACGCCGGCATCGCCGTCGACATGGGGCGCATCGGCATGGTCGCCGTGCCCGCTCAGCGACAGGCCGGTCAGGGTGCCGATCAACTCGATCGCGACCAGTGCCACCAGGAACACGATGGCGATGGCAAAGGGCGTATTCGGGCCGGAAAAGATCTCGTGGATCATTGGTCCTCAGGCTTCAGGGCGGCGGTCAGGATGGCATGGCGCGCCACTGTATTCTGTGTCGCCCGCCACAAAGGCAGCGTCGTTTCAACAAAATGACGGCCCCAGGCCGCCGCCGCGTGCTCCGCCCTGAGCGCGGCTTGGGCGGCGGCCAGCAATTGCAGGCGCACGCTTTCCTCGCCGCCGTTGGCGACGGCGAGCGCTTTCGCCTGGTCGGCGATCCAGTCGATGGTGGCCGCCCGGCCCTCGGCATGGGCGATCAGGTCGCGCAGGCGGCCGGTCATGGCGACGACGGCATCGTCCGGGCCGGCCTGTTCGCCGGGCACGCGGCCCCAAAGGCGCCTGATCAGGCTGCGGCGGGCGGGCGGCAGGCTCAACCGCGGGACGACCTCGCGAATGGCGGCGATCATGGCGCCGCCGGTATCGGCCCCCGCGGTCAGATCAGCCAACGCCTGGGTCAATGCCGCAAGGCTGTCGCCGGTGGCCGGCGACGTTGCTGCGGTTGAGGATTCGCGGATCATCCTGGCCCTTTCCCTGAAGCACAGGATGCCGCAGGGAACGTCACGGGGCGAGACCCCGATCGCGTAAAAGATGTGATTGTGCCGACCCGGCTTCAAGCAGGGTTGCGCCGATTTTCATCAGCGGTCGCGGAAACGCAGGCGTTCGAGCGTCGGCGCGACGCTGCTCCCCAAGCTGATCTGGGGCAGGGACGGGACGAAATTCTCGGCTTGCTCGCGCCGTGAAACGCAAACGCGGGCAGCCTCCGCCAGGGCCGGGAAGTTGCCCGCGGCAGGGAGATTCTGCAAGGTGCAGGCATCGAAATAGGGATACCGGTCATCTTCGCTGCAGCCAAACGACGACCGGTCGGCCCGCGCTGCGGCCACCACCAGGCGGTTGGGGGCCGATAGCGCGGGGAGGAAGACGCCCGAGTGACAGGCGGAGATGACGACCACGGTGGGGCGGCCGGCACAGGTTGAATCCAACAACTGCGCCATCGCCCACGGCGCGATCAGGTCGTGGCCCATCAGCACGCCGTCCTCGCTGCCATGGGAGGTGATGTAGACCAGGCAACCCTCGCCGGCCCGGGTCAACAGGCGGCCGAGGGTCGAGGCGACGTCACCGAAACGGCTGGCTTCCGCGACAGGATCCGGTCCCGGGCCGGCTGAGAACTGGCGGATATTGGCGGGCGAGAAACCGGCCCGCACGAAGGCTGCGCTCAGGTCGCGCCGGGCATTGTCGAAGGTCGCGCTGGGCACGCCTTCGCCCGACCGCCAGTCGCCGGCGACCACCACCGCGGCCCAGTTGGCAAAGCCGGCGGCGTTGCCCGGCGCCGGCGGCGGGACGGGTGCTGCCGGGGCCGCGATTGGCGTCGGCAAGGCACCCGACGCCTTCTGGCCATCGGCAGCACAGCCCGCCAGCATCAGCAGGCCAAGCAGAACCGGGGCAACGCGCCAAGACCGCATCTAACCTCCTCAGGCGTTACGCAGGTACCAGGTGTAGTCGAGTGCCGTCACCTGGGCGTTGAAGCGATCGAGTTCCGCCCGCTTGATCGCGGTGAAGACATCCGCGTAGCGGGCACCCAGATAGTCGCGCATCAGATCGGAGGCGGCAAACAGGTTGATGGCATCGTTCCACTGGGTCGGCAGGCGCTGTGCCGTTTCGGCATAGCCGTCCTTGATCACCATGGCCGGCGGCGTGAGCTGCCTGGTGATGCCATGATGGACACCGGCCAGCACCACCGCCGCTGCCAGATAGGGATTGGCATCGGCGCCGCAGACCCGGTGTTCGATATGCCGGCTCGAGGCCGGGCCGATCGGCACGCGCACGCTGACCGAGCGGTTGTTGACACCCCAGCACGGCGCGATCGGGGCGTAGGAACCCAGGCGGAAGCGGCGATAGGAATTGGCGTTGGGGGCGAAGATCGCCGTGCCCGCTTCCATGGTCTCGATCAGGCCGGCGATGGCCTGTTGCATGATCGGCGGGCCGGCGGGCTCGACGCTGGCAAAGATGTTCGTCCCCGCCGCGTCGTTCAGGCTCAGGTGCAGGTGCAGGCCCGAGCCGGTGCGGCCGGTGAAGGGCTTGGCCATGAAGGTGGCGATCAGGCCGTGCTTCTGGGCCACGCCGCGGATGGTGCGCTTGAAGAAGATGGCATCGTCGATCGCCTTCATGGCATGGGGCTGGTGGCGCAGGGTGATCTCGAACTGGCCGGGCGCGAATTCGCTGATCGCGGTTTCGGCCGGCAAGCCTTGCGCATCGGCCGCCGCCTGCAACTCGGTCAGGAAGGCGCCGAATTCCTCCAGCGCGTTCAGCTCGTAGACCTGGGTGGTGACCAGCGGCCGGCCGGTCAGCGGCGAGGAGGCGAGCCTGATCATGCCGTCATCGCCCAGCTTGGGATCGACGACATAGAATTCCAGTTCCGCCGCGACCACCGGGGTTGCGCCCAGCGCCTCGTAACGCTTGACGACACGGGCCAGGGCATGGCGCGGATCGGCTTCCTCGGGCCGGCCGTCGAGGTGATGGACGGTCAGGATCACCTGCGCCGTGCCGGCAAGCCAGGGCGCCCGCTTCAGCGTGCCGGGCACCGGGAAGGCGAGACGGTCGGCGTCGCCTTCCTCCCACACCAGGCCGGTCTCGTCGACATCGGCGCCGGTCACGTCCAGGCCTAAGATCGAGCAGGGCAGGGGGCGGCCGTTGACGTAGACCGAGGCGAGCTCGTGGGCGCGCACGGTCTTGCCGCGGGCAACGCCGCTGGTATCGGTCAAGACCAGTTGCACCGCCGTGATATCGGGATTGGCGGCCAGGAAGCGGGCGGCTTCGGCGCCGTCGGTGGCGGCGGGGTGGGGGGTGCTCACGATTCAACTCCGGAAATCAGGGCGTCGCAGGCGCCGGCGACGGTCGCGACCAGATGGTCGACATCGGCAATGGTGGTCGCGGGACAGGTCAGGGTCATGTTGTGGAACGGCGCGATCAGCACGCCGCGGTTCATCAGGTAGAGGTGAATAGCTGCTTCCAGCGGCCCGTGCATCGCCTTGGCCGCCTGCGTGCCGTTGCGCGGCGGGGTCGGGCCGCAGACGAATTCCGCGCGCGCCCCCACCGCCGAGACGTGCCAGGGCAGGCTGCGTACTTCGATGATCCGGCGCAGCCCCCGCTCCACGCCTTCGGACATCGCCAGCATCTGGGCATAGGCGGCCGGGGTCATGACCTGTTCCAGGTTGGCCCGCAAGGCCCGCATCGCCAGCGCATTGGCCGACAAGGTGGTGCCCATGCCGGAATGGCCGGGGCCGGTCCTGGCGCGGGCCGCCTTCATCGCCTGGGCGACCGCCGCGGTGAAGCCCCAGACGGCGCAGGGCACGCCGCCGGCGATCGCCTTGCCGACCACGAAAAAATCGGGTTCGAGCCCGTGGGCGCGGGTCCAGCCGCCCGGCCCGGTCGAGATCGTGTGGGTCTCGTCGATCAGCAGCAGCGTACCGGTCGCCCGGGTCAGGCGGCGCACGCCGTCGAGGAAGCCCGCTTCCGGCAGGACCATGCCGATGTTGGTCAGCGCCGGTTCGGTGATGACGCAGGCGACATCGCGGTCCGCCAGCGCCGCTTCCAGCGCCTCGAGATCGTTGAATTCGACCACCTTGGCGACGGTCGCGATGTCCGTCACCTGGCCCAGCAGGCCGGGCCGGTGGATGGCGCCGCCGTCGGCATCCAGGCGCAGGAAGGTCTCGTCCACCGTGCCGTGATAGCAGCCGTTGAACACCAGGATCCTGGGCCGGCCGGTGATGGCCCGGGCCCAGCGCAGGGCAAAGCGGTTGGCATCGGTCGCGGTCGAGGCGACCTGCCAGAACGGCAGGCCGAAGCGCATGGCCAGCAGTTCGCCCACCGCCGGCGTATCCTCGGTCGGCAGCATATAGGTCAGGCCATGGCCGCCTTGCTCGGCCAGGACCCTCAGGATCGGCTCGGGCGAATGCCCGAACATCGAGCCGGTGTCGCCCAGGCAGAAGTCGCGATACCGGTTGCCGTCGACATCGGTCAGGCTGGCGCCCTGGGCCTTGGCCACGAACAGCGGGAAGGGCGTGCCCCAGTCGGTCATCCAGTGCAGCGGCACGCCGTCGGGGAAGTGCGCGCGGGATTTCTGGCCCAGGGCCGCCGACCTGGGGTGGGTGGCGACGAAGCGTTCGGTTTCCCGGGCCAGCACGGAATCGATGTGGCTGGACTTGATTCCGGCGACGAGGGCATCCATTCAAGAACCTGAAATTTTACAAAGCCGGCCGGGATGATGCGTCGACGCCCCTGAATTGGGCAATAGGATCATGAAGGAAGGCGTGCTAGGTGCCTTAGGGGCGCAAGGAGGGTTGGGGCCGTTGTCGGACGAAATAGCAAGGCAGGCGGTGGCGGATGTGTGCGATGGGCTGGCCGTGATCGGCCAGGGCCAGCGCGCCACCCTGTATCGCCTGGCCGATGGCCGGGTGTTGAAGCTCTACCATCCGCAGATCCCCGACGAGGTGGTCCAGGCCGAATACGCCTTGTCCCAGGCCGCCAACCGGGCCGGCCTGCCGAGCTGGCCCGTCCACGAGCTGATCCTCGAGGGCGGCTGGCGCGCGCTGCTGGGCGATTTCGTCGACGGTCCCAGCGTCAGCGACCAGATGCGTCGGCGGCCCTGGCGCATCCCGCGGCTGCTGCGGGCACTGGCCGCGATCCAGGCCAGGCTGCACACCACGCCGGTGGTCGTCGAACAGCCCGCCCGGCTTCACGATCCCAAGCGCATCAGGGGATTCTTGCGGGGCCTGTCCGCCCCCTTGGCGGCGCTGGTCGAGCGCGAGGTGGCGGCGGCGGCCTCGCAAGGCTTCTGCCATGGCGATTTCCACGGTGGCAATGTCCTGGTCAGCGCCCGGGGCCTGATCATGATCGATTGGGACCGTGCCGGGCGCGGCCCGGTCGCCGCCGATGTCGGGCGCACCCTGGCCTGGCTGTCGCTGGGGCCGACTGACAGCCGCAGGATCGGCAAGGTGGAACTGGCGTTCCGCAACCGGCTCGCCGAAATCTACCTGGCCGAATATTGCCGGCTGACCGGCACGCCACCGCGCCCGATCCTGGCCTGGCTGATGTTCGAGATCGTCCGCCGCCGCCGCGAGCAGGAAAGCGATCCGGCCATCAGGCGCCATCTCAAGCACCTGGCCCGGAGACTCCGCCGGGCGGCGGCGTGACGGGCATATAGCCCTCTCCACCCTTCAGGGGGGAGAGGGTTGGGTGAGGTGGGTTGGTGGCATAAAGCTCGCTTTGGCCCAAGCCACCACCTCACCCTCCCCGTCGCTACGCGCCGGGTCCCCTCCCTCTCCCCCGCAAGCGGCGGAGAGGGCCTTAAGGCGTAGCCGGCGTGCGGCGGCGTTTCAGTTCATAGAACACGGCGCCGAGGATGGTCAGCGCGATCAGGATCAGGCCCAGGGCATTGACCGCCGGGGTGACACCGGTACGCACCTTGGAGGCGATGTAGACGGTCAGGGTCGTGTCGATGCCGCGCACGAACATGGTCGTGTTGTAGTTCTCGAAGGATTGCAGGAAGGCCAGGAACGCCGCCGCGATCAGGCTGGGCGCCAGATAGGGCAGGGTGATCCGCCGGAACACCATGCCCTGGGTGGCGCCGAGGTCGAGCGCCGCCTCTTCCAGGGTGCGGTCGAAGCGCTCCAGCCGGGCCGCGACCATCAGCATGACGTAGCCCGAAATGAAGCTCGCCTGGGCGATGATGGTGAGCAAGGGCCCGCCGCCCACACCGAAGCGCTCGCGCCAGAAGATCAGGGTCGAGATGCCGATGATCACGCCGGGGGTGAGCAGGGGCGAGACCATGATGCCGTACAGCACGGTGCGGGCGCGCTTGTGCACCGATTGCAGGATCAGCGCGGCGGCGACCCCGGTGGGCACGGCCAGGGCGATGACGCCCAAGCCGATGACGATGCTGGACCACAAGGCGTCCCACATCTTGCCGTCGGTGAACAGGGCATCGAACCACTTGGTGGTGAAGTCGACCCAGGGCGTGATGGTGGGGAAGCGGCTGTCGTTGAAGGTCGCCAGCCCCATGATCACCAGGGGCAGGAACAGATAGATCAGGAACACCGCCAGATAGGCGCGCATCACCGGCGAGGAATGGTTGCCGTTCATCGGGTCAGCTCCCCGAGGCTGACCTTGAAGGTCCGCATCATCACGCCGATGAAGCCGATGCACATCAGCAGCAGCAGGAAGGCATAGGCCGCCCCCTGGTTCCAGTTCCCGCCTTCGAAGAACCAGTTGTAGATGATCTCGGTGAACCAGCGGCTGTTGGGCGAGCCCAGCAGGGACGGCACGGCATAGGAGCCGGCGGCCAGCATGAAGACCATGATGCAGCCCGTGGCGATGCCCGGCTTGGCATGGGGCAGGACCACCCGGCGGTGGATCCGGCCCCAGGAGGCGCCCAGGTCTCGCGCCGCCTCGACCTGCGCCGGGTCCAGGCTTTCGATGGCGTTGTAGAGCGGGAAGACCATGAACAGCAGATAGGCATAGACCATGCCGATCATCACGCCGGCGTTGCCGTCGAGGAACCGCACCGGTTCATCGAGAATGCCCAGCCAGACCAGCACGGCATTCAGGGGTCCGGCATAGGCCAGCACGATGTACCAGGCAAAGGTGCGCAGCACCTCGTTGATCCAGAACGGGATCACCAGCACCAGCATCAGCCGCGCGGCCTTCGGCCCCTTGAGCTCGTAGGCGAGGTGGAAGGCGATCGGGTAGCAGACCACCAGGGTGACCAGGGTTACCAGGGCCGAGGCGACGATGGTTTTCACGAAGATGCCGAAGTGGATCGAGTTCGCCCACAGCGTCTCGTAATTGCTCAGCGTGTAGACATCTTTCTCGGTGCCGATCTCGCTGGGCAGCAGATTGGGCTTGAACGAGAAATCGATCATCAGGATCTGCGGCAGGACGACCTGCATGACGATCCAGAACGCCACGATCAGCAGCATCAGCCCGCCCAGGGGCCAGCCATGCCGCTTGAACAGCATGGTCATGTCAGGCCTCCGCCGGCAGGGCGACCGCGTCCTCGACCCGGAACGAGACGGTGAAACGCTCGCCGGGTGCCACACTCAGCGCGCTGCCGGAATTGGGCACCTGGACCAGGAAGGGGGCGCCATCGTCGAGGCGGGCGACCAGGTGGATATGGGCCCCCTCGAAGCTCGAATTCTCCAGGGTTGCGGTGACCCGGTTGGGGCCGCCGCCGTCGCCCAGGGTCAGGCGTTCGGGGCGGACGAACAGGCCCAGCTTCTCGCCCGCCTGCGGTTCGCGGGTCAGCCGCGCGCCCAGCGGGCCGAAAGCGGTTTCCAGCACCGCGAACTGCGCCTCGGTGCGCACCAAGGTGCCGGCGACGCGATTGGTCTCACCGACGAAGCCGGCGACGAAGGCGGTCTGGGGATAATCATAGAGTTCGCTGGGGCTGGCGATCTGCTCGATCCTGCCCGCCCGCATCACGGCGACACGGTCGGACATGGCCAGCGCCTCGCCCTGGTCGTGGGTGATGTAGATAAAGGTGACGCCGGTACGCTTCTGGATCGCCCGGAGTTCCGCGCGCATGTGCTGGCGCAGCTTCAGGTCCAGCGCCGACAGCGGCTCGTCCAGCAGCAGCACCTGGGGCTCGACGGCCAGGGCGCGGGCGATCGCCACGCGCTGGCGCTGACCGCCGGAGAGTTCGGAGACTTTCTTGTCGCCCTGGCCGGGCAGGGCGATCAGCTCCAGCAATTCATCGGCACGCTTGCGCCGGTCGGCCTTCGACAGGCCGCGCACCTCGAGCCCGAAGGCGATGTTCTCGGCCACCGACATCAAGGGGAACAGGGCCAGGTTCTGGAAGATCATCGCGGTCGGCCGCTTGTTGGGGCCGATGCCGCGCATGTCCTTGGCGCCGATCGAGACGCGCCCCTCGGTCGGGTCCATGAAGCCCGAGACCAGCCGCAGCAGCGTGGTCTTGCCGCAACCCGACGGCCCGAGAAAGGAGAAGAATTCACCCGCCTGGATGGTAAGCGTCGCGTCCTTCACGGCAACGAAGTCGCCGAAACGCATGGTGACGTGATCGATCTCGACAGCGGCGGTCATGCGGTACCCTTAGGTCAGGATGAACCCCTTAATCGTCATGGCCGGGCTTGTCCCGGCCATCCACGTCGGCAAGCTGCCTCTTCCGTCAACGGGCTTGGCGGCGTCCCGACGTGGATGCCCGGCACAAGGCCGGGCATGACGATGAGACTTGGGCCGACGCCGAATGGCGACGGCCGGTTTCTTACGCCGCCAGGAACTTGTCCTGGTATTCGTTGCGCTTGCCGACGTACCAGGCGGCCTGGGCCGGCCACCACCACAGCTTGTCCAGCGCGTCCTTGGGATAGGCGTCGGCGAAGAACTTGCTGGCCGACTCGGGCAGGAACTTGTCGGCACCCTTGGCCACCGGGTTGAAGGCCAGGGGGGCGACATATTCGGCCGAGTTCTTGGGCTCCAGGAACCAGTTCATCCAGGCATAGGCCTGGTCGAGGTTGGCAGCCTTGGCCGGCACGCAATAGCCTTCAAGCCAGGCGAAGGCGCCTTCCTTGGGGGCGAGATAGCCGACGTCCTTCTTTTCCTTGATCAGGGCGGCGGCGGTCTCGTCCCAGTTCTGGCCGATGGTGCAGCCTTCGACCAGGTAGGCCGCGGTCGCCTCATTGCCGTTCGACCAGAACTTGCCGATGTTGCCCTTGTGGGCGACGGCGAACTTCAGGATCTCGTCCCAGATCGCCTTCATCTTGGTCTCGTCGGCAAAGCCCTCCAGGAAGGGATGGGGCAGCTTGCCTTCGGCGTCGAGATAGCGGCCGACGCCGGCCAGGCCCGAATGGCCGCGCACCGAGACCTTGCCCTTGTACTCGTCCTTCCACAGGTCGCCCAGGGAGAAGCCGTATTCGATCGGTGCCTTCTTCTTGTCGAACAGGATCGCCTCGGTGCCCCAGTCGGCCGGCGACATGTAGCGCGCGCCCGTGCCCACGCCGGCCTTGCCGCCCGTGCCCGCGGCGGGGCCCGACAGCATGTTGTCGACCTTCAGCTTCTTCTCGTCCAGCGGCTGGACCAGGCCCAGCTCGACATAGTTGGCGACGCGGTCGACGGTCGGCATGACCACGTCGAAGCCTTCGCCGTTGGTCGCCTTGAGCTGGTTCAGCAGCTCGTCGTTGGTGCCGTATTCGGTCAGGGCCACCTTGATGCCGGTGTCGGCCTCGAACTTCTTCAGCAGTTCAGGGGTGAAGTGGGCGGACCAGGCGAACACGCGCACTTCGCCCGACGAAGCCAGGGCGCGGCGGGAAACCAGCGCGCCTGCCCCGGCCACGAGGCCGACCGCGGCGGCGGATTTCAAAAGGGTACGGCGATTGAACGCCGCGGCTGCGGACAAGGTCTTGTCGATCATCTTGAGGTCTCCCCAACCTATTGGGCCATCGCATGTTACAGCGGCGATGGCGGACAATAGGCTGTTGCTGTGACCGCCGTGTGACAAGAAAATACTGCGTACCCGAGTGCGATTCTTATGCTGCGTCGCGGTATTTGTGGGATTACGACGCGCTCGTCGGATTTCTGAAACTGGTGCTGTGCCTTGGAAAATCAGCGATCTCGCAACAGCACAATGGCCACCGCGACGATGATCATGGCCGAGGCCAGAATGCCGGTCAGGCTGAGCGGTTCGCCCGCTACGGCAGCCCCCAGGCACAGGGCGACGACGGGGTTGACGAAGCCGTAGGTCCCTACCCGTGCCGGCGTGGAGACCTTCAGCAGCCAGGTGAAGGCAAGGAAGCCGGCCAGCGAGCCGAACACCATCAGATAAAGCACTGCGGCCCAGCCGGCGGCCGAGGGCGGGGTGTCGATGAAGCTCGCGATGTCGCCGCGGCTCAGGGCCAGCAAGGCGATCAGGCCGCCGCCGAACAGGTGCTGAACGGCAGCGGTCGCAACCGTGCCCTGGGTCGCCTGCGGGGCACGGCGGGCAACGCCGGTGCCCAGGGCCCAGGAGGCCGCACTCACGATCAGCAGGAGGCAGTCGACGAGACCGACGGGCGGGCCGGCGTCCGAGGGGGCAAACAGCACGACGATGCCGGCAAAACCGATCAGCAAGGCGACCACGGTCACCGGGCGCGGCGCCCGCCCGCCGGGCAGCACCCAGTCGACGAAGGGGATGAGCAGGGGCACCAGGGCCATGATCACGGCCGCAATCCCCGACGGCACCCGTCCTTGCACCAGGGCCAGCACGCCATGGCCGCTGCCGAAGAACAGGATGCCGACCAGCGCGCAACGCCCGATCTCGCGCCCACGGGGCAGGGCAATGCCGATGGCCCGCGCCAGGATCAGCATGATCACCCCGGCGCTCAAGGTGCGCACGCTGATCGCTGCCAGCGGCGGAAATTCGCCCACGGCGATCTTGAGCGCCAGGTAGCTCGAGCCCCAGACAAAATAAATCGCGCCGAAGGCCAGCAGAACCAGCAGAAGCGGCGGCCGCGGGACAACATCGGCCGTCGCCGAAATGGCACTGGTCATTTTGGGGAGCTCCTCCACCCCTGATCGAAGCCGATGGCGACCAGCACCGCAATCACCGCCGCTGCCATGGCCCCATGCCCGGATAGCAGGGCAGTGCTGCCAGCCGGTTGCCGGCAGGCGCTGCGCATTGCCGCAGGCAAGCGCAATCGAGGGCAAGATTGATCCATGTCAAGAGGTAGGGCGGCAATGTCAGGCACTCGCAGGGGGTGATCAGCGAGGATCGGCGGACATGGATCGGGTTCCAGCCTTCAGGAGCGAGACGGGTATGCACGGCGGTCTGGCGCGCCCAGCGTCGCGGCGCCCGCGCCCGGACACCAGGGTGTGCAGCCAATGCGAAGGCCGCGAGTTCAACATGTGCCGCGACCTCGACGCGGTCGAACTGGCGCAGGTCAAGGCCATCTCGACGCCGCTGCATCTCGACGCCGGGGCGACCCTGATCGAGGAAGCAGCGCCGGCCGACCATGCCTTCAACCTGACCCACGGCGTCGCCAAGGCCTTCAAGCTGCTGCCCGACGGCCGCTGCCAGGTCACGGGCTTCTTCACGGCGGGCGACTTCATCGGCCTGTCGCGCGACGGCCTCTATCCCTACAGCGTCGTGGCGCTGACACCGCTTTCCCTGTGCCGGTTCGAACGGCCGCGTCTGCGCCCGCTGCTGGACGAGTGCCCCAAGCTGGGCCGGCAACTGTTGCGCATGATGACCGACGACTTGCTGATTGCGCAGGATCAGATGCTGCTGCTGGGCCGGCGAACCGCGCGGGAACGGGTGATCTGCTTCCTGCTGATGCAGTCGGACCGAGCGGTCCGCCAACACCGGCCGGCCGACCTGATCGACCTGCCGATGACCCGGGGCGACATTGGCGACTATCTCGGCCTGACCATCGAAACGGTCAGCCGGACCATCACCCAGCTCAAAGGGGAGGGCCTGATCGCGCTGAAGGGCCATCATGCCCTGGCCATCCTGGAGATGGATCGGCTGATGGAGGAATCCGGCCGGGACATGGGACTCGGCGATCCGGTGGTTTGATCTGCCGCAAGGCCTGCAACTTTGATCCTCCTCCAGGCTTATCTCCAGTAAACTGATGGCCTCGGTGCCGCGATCACAAGGAGACGGCCATGTCCTTCCGAAAGCTTCTGGTTCCGGTCGAACGGCCGAAGACAGCCCGGACGGCCCTGCGCTATGCCTTGGAGCTGGCGCGGGAGTTGGACGCTCATGTCGAGGTCTTTCATCCCCAACTCGACCCGGCGATGGTTCTGCCGCCGGTTTTCGACGGCCTCTCGGGCATGGCCTACGCGCCCGAGTTGCTGGCCCAGGCACAAAAAAGTGCCGATGACCTTCATGCCGAGATCAAGGCCATGATCGAAGGCGAACTGGCCTCGCTCGGCTGCTCGGACATCGCGCGCGGCCACCGGGCTGGTTTCTCGATATCGTTCGAAACGGCGATCGGGCCGCCCGAGCGGCTGGTCGCGCGGCGGGGGCGGATCGCCGACGTGACGATCGTGGCCCGGGCACCCCACGGCAGCCGGGGCGAGACCGATTGCCTCGCCGGCGCCCTTTGGGCCAGTGCCCGGCCGGTCATCCTGGTGCCGGGCGCCGAAGACAGCTTTTCCGCCAACGGCAAGCGCCCGGAGCGTATCGTCGTCGCCTGGAACGGCAGCGCCGAAGCCTCGCGGGCGATCGCGGCGGCCCTGCCCATGCTGGTGCAGGCCGTGGCGGTCGAGATCCTGACCATCGACAACGCGGTCGACCGCGAGGCGCTGGACCGGGTTCGCGACTATTTCCTGACCCACGGCATCGAGGTGACGGGCAAGAGTGTCGCCTCGAACGGCGAGACCTTGGCCAAGGTCCTGCTCGACCGCGTGGTGGAGCGCGAGGCCGACATGATCGTGATGGGCGCCTACACCCACAGCCGGCTGCGCGAATACCTGCTGGGCGGCCTGACCCAACAGGTGATGGACGGCGCCCCGGTACCGGTACTGCTGGCGCACTAGACACGCACACGATCCGCAGGGTCGGGATTGATGAATCTTGCGAAATATGCGAATAATTCTCCTATTGAGAATATTCACCCCGCGAGTGACGCCATGAAGACCTTTTCCACCGTCGACCTGCTGAAGGATCTGCGGACGGTCATTTTCGCCGCTGCCAAGAGCCCGGTCTCCATCACGCAGTATCGCAAGCCGAGGTTCGTTCTGATGACGGTGGAAGATTACGAGCGGATCACCAATCGCGACCCCAGGAAAGCCTACGCGATCGAGGAGACGCCCGACGAGTTGCGCGCTTTCATGCTTGGTGAAATCGACAAGGTTCTGGGCGACGACGATGCGCCATGAGCTGCCGCGGGGCTCGGTCATCCGATACCCGTATCTCTGGCGCCGGCAGCGGACTCAAGGCGAGACGGAAGGACGCAAGGAGCGCCCGGTCTGCCTGGCCATTACCGGCGAACTGCGCGGTTCGACGGTCCTGATCCTGCTGCCAATTTCGGGCACGGCGCCATTGGCTGACCAGGTAACCCTGGAGATTCCTCAGTTGGAGCGTCGCCGCGCCGGCCTCGATGAGACGAAGCCGGCCTGGATCACCATGTCGGAATACAACTTCGACATTGCTGAAGCCTCGTTCTATTTCGATCCGTCGAGCAAACCGATGGGGCAGTTCAGCGACGCATTCCTCAAGCAGATCTACCGGTTGCTGCGGAAATACCTGGTCGATCCCAAGGCCCGTGTCGATCGCACACAAACAGATTGATTGGCAAGTCTCCGCCTACGGGCCGGCCTCAATTGCACCAGGAGGTGATGGACGGCGCCCCGGTGCCGGTGCTGCTGGCGCACTAGGCCGGCGATTGGCAGGGCAGAGATCCATAACGTGGACCTGCCCGCGGTGGTCACAGGTGGCGGCGCTGGCGATACTGCTGGGGGGTCTCGCCCAGGTGGCGTTTGAAGACCAGTGAGAAATGGCTCTGGCTGGCAAAGCCGATCTGGTCCGCGAGTTCGGCCAGTTGCACGCTGGTGGATTGCAACAATACGCAGGCCCGGTCGACCCGCGCCCTGGTGATGAAGGCATGGGGGGTCATGCCGAATTCCGACTTGAAGAAGCGGAACACATAGGACGGGCTGACGTCGAACAGCCGGGCGATCTCGTCGACCTCGATCGAGCGTTCTATGTTTTTCTCGATGAATTCCAGCAGGGCGGCCTTGCGGAACGACTGCCGGCCGCTGGAGGGCTGCACGGCTGGCGACTGGCGCAACGCCTTCACCTCGAGGTGACTGCACAGGGCGTCGGCCAGGGCCCTGATGTGGTTGGGGCTCAGGCCATCGCCCGTGCGTTCCAGTTCGTTCGCCACGGCAAGGCCCAGCGCAAGCGACAGTGGGTCTGCGACGGCGAATTGCAACTCGTCGATGAACACAGCCGGTGCCATCAGCGCGCGCGCCGGCCCGGAAGGAATGAACTGCACGGTCAGCAGATCGAGTTCGCCGTTGATCTGCCAGGCGATGCGGCGGCCTGCCGGGATGAACTGGGTGGAGCCCGGCGCGGCATCGCGCTCCGACCAGCGGTCGCCCACCCGGTACCGGGTGCCGGCCTTGCCGCCCAGCAGCACGGCGACAGCGCAATGCGCCAGGGGGGCCATGTCGAAAATGCCGACGTGCTTGCGCCAATGGCCGAGCATCGCGGGGCGGTCACCGTCGATCACATAGCGCGCGACGGGCTCGGTCGACAGGGCGTGACGGACATAATCGAAATCGCGCTGAAACAGCTCCAGCATGCCTTCCCCCACTTGGTGAGCGATCTTTCGTGCCGCCCGTTACCCGCACGGTAGGGGAACGCGACAGAAATATGAAAAACTTAGTTCAGCCCTGTGAGAGATTCTGAACCATTCCGGCTGCTATTCCTCCATCCCGAGTGGTTCGCGGAGGAGAGACACGCTCGCACGGAGCCAACGCATTGCGCTGCGTCGGCTCAGGGGAGCGCTTTTGCCTGAGGGCAGAAAAGTAACATTACAAGTATCAATCGGCCGTTCGCGCGGAATGGCCGCTGTCATGGCATGTGTTTCTTGCCAGGGCGAAGCTTTGCCCGAAGTCGTCCGGGCCATAAAAACGGCTGTCAGAAAAACGGTTGGGGGATTGGAGATGCATAAGATTACGATGGCGATGGCCGGGATGGTTCTTGCCGCGACGGGCGTGGGCTCGGTGCAGGCCAAGGTGCCGCAGGCCGAGGCTGATCGCCTGGGCCGGGATCTGACATCGATCGGCGCGATGAAAGCCGGGAATGCTGATGGCAGCGTTCCGGCTTACGAGGGCGGCATCACGGCGCCGCCCGCCGGCTACAAGCCGGGCATGCATCACATCAGCCCCTTTGCCGCCGATCCAATCAAGCTGACGATTACGGGTCAGAACGCCGGCCAGCATGCGGCCAGGCTGACGGCCGGCCAGCTGGCGATGCTGAAGATCTATCCGACCTACAAGCTGAACGTCTATCAGTCGCGGCGTTCCTGCGCCCTGCCGGAGCGGGTCTACGAGGCGAGCAAGCGCAACGCGATCACCGCGACCATGACCGAGGATCAGAACGGCCTCAACGATGCGCTGCTGGGTGTTCCCTTCCCGATTCCCAAGTCGGGCGTCGAGGCGATCTGGAACCACCGCCTGCGCTACCGCGGCTTCAAATTCCGGCGGTTCTTCGGCGGCGCGGCGGTCAATCGCGACGGCAGCTTCCTGCTGTTCAAGACCCAGGACGAAGGCATCATCCACTATTCGGGGCCGGGCCTCGCGAACATCGGCGACGTGACCGATATCAAGCAGCTCAAGAATATCGGCATCTCGTACCTCAACATCACCACGGCGCCGTCCCGCCTCGCGGGGTCGATCATCCTGGTCCTGGACACGATCAACGCCAAGGAACTGCCACGCCAGGCGTGGCAGTACAACCCCGGCACGAGGCGGGTGCTGCGCGCCCCGGAACTGGCCTACGACAACCCGCTGTTCAATTCGGACGGGCTGGCGACGACCGACCAGTTCGACATGTATAACGGTGCCACCGACCGCTACGATTTCGAGCTGAAGGCGCCGACCGAGAAATACATCGGCTACAACGCCTACGAGCTGATGTCGGAAAAGCACCCCTACAAGGAGGTGCTGACGGCCGTGCACCTGAATCCCGACTTCAACCGCTATGAGCTGCACCGCACCTGGGTGGTCGAGGCCAAGCTGAAGGAAGGCACCCGGCATGTCTATGCCAGGCGCACTTTCTATCTGGATGAGGATAGCTGGAACATCGTCGCCGCCGACCTGTACGACGGCCGCGGCCAGCTCTGGCGTAATCAGGAAGGCCCGGTCGTCAACTACTACGACCTGCCGCTGTGCTCCTCGGTCATGGAGGTGACCTACGACCTGCAGTCCGGCCGGTACGTCGCCTTTGGCATGAAGGGCGAGGAGAAAATGCTCGACTGGAACGTCAACGATATCGACCCGTCGAACTTCTCGCCCGACGCCATCCGCCGCCTCGGCACGCGCTGACACGGCGCATGCCGGAGGGAGCAATCATGCAAAAGCAATCGTTTGGATGGCGCCCGGCGGCGACCTTGTGCGCCGCCTGTGCCCTGGGCATTTCCGCGACCGCCTTCGCCTACGACTTCGAGCTGGGCGAGGAGATCACGGGATCGATCATCATGTCGCTGTCCACCGGGGCACAGATGCGCATGGCCGATCGTGACCCGCGCAACTATGGCTACTACTATGGTGGCGGCCTGATTTCCGCCGGCAACGACGACGGCAACCTGAATTTCGACAAATACGACGTTGTCAGCCAGGTTTCGACCGCCAAGGCCGAACTGGCACTGAATTGGAAGAACTACCTGCTCTATGTCCGGGGTGCCGCATTCTACGACTCGATCGCGGCCAACAACGACCTGGCTGATTTCGAGCCGGGCCTGCGGCCCTACAGCAGCGGCCGCTATCACGAAGGCGCCGCGCACAAGGCGGACTGGGACGCGACGCTGCTCGACTATTACATCAAGGGCAACTACACGGTCTTCGACCGGCCGCTGACGGTTACCATCGGCAGCCAGATCCTGAACTGGGGCGAGGCCCTGTTCACCATCAACGGCATCTCGATCATCAACCCGATCGATGCCGGCAAGATCCGCGTGCCCGGGGCGGAACTGAAGGACGCCCTGATCCCGGTGCCGATGATTTCCGCCAGCATGGAATTGGCCGCTGGCCTTTCGGCCGAAGCCTTCTACCAGCTCGACTACAAGCCGTTCAAACTGGATGCCTGCGGCAGCTTCTTCTCGTTCACCGACAATTTCTGCGACGGGGTGAAATATTCCTCCAGCTTCACCGATCCTCTCGACACCCGTTCCTACACCACCGGGGTCGGCCTGAATCCGGCCGACTATGACGATCCCAACAGCACGCTGATTGCGGTCAACGCCCCGATCACCACCCATGACGATCCGGGAACGAACGACTGGGGCGTTTCGCTGCGCTATTTCTCGCCGGAACTGAACAATACGGAATTCCAGCTCTACTACGTGAACTACACGTCGCGGCTGCCCTCGCTCTATGCGGAATCCCCGCCCCGGTTCGCTGCCGGCACGGGGCAGGCCAACCTGGCCAGCCTGCCGGCCCCGCTGCTGCAGGGGTTGCTCGACCAGTTGAGCGTCGACCAGTTGAACCAGCTCACCTCGGCCCTGTCCGGCCTGCTGGGCGGGCCGGTGACCGATCTTCTCGGCGCCCTGACCAATCCGGTCAGCAGCGCCCTGATCGATCCGCCGTTCGGCACGGCGCCGCGGTCGACCGTCTTGACCAACCTCGAGAACGGCAACCTCAATCTCTACTACCCGACGGGGTTGGAGATGATCGGCTTTGCCTTCAACACCACCTATGATCCGCTGGCGGTCGCCATCAACGCCGAAGTCAGCTGGAAGCACAATGTTCCGGTCTGGATCTCGGAACCGGCCTTCCTGGCCAGCGTCTACAACGCGGCCGGCGGTGTGCCGATCGATCAGGCCACTCGGGCGGAAACACCCATCTGCCTCGGCGCGGTCTGCGTGCCCAATCCCGGTATCGCGCCGATCCTGGAGACGGGCTTCACCACGAACGACGACCAGTATGTGCCGGGCCGCCGCGTCTATCTGGACCGGCCGCACGATGTCTGGCAGGCCGCGGTGCGCTTCATGCAGATCAAGGGCGGCACCAGCTGGATTACCGAACTGCTGGGGGCGAACCAGCTCTTTGCCCTGGTCGAATTCGGCGCCCTGTACATCGACCTGGACGACGGTACGCAATATGCCGCCTATGGCCAGAACGGCTTCAGCGGTTTCCAGACCCGTCCACTCAACGTCGGGCCGGTCACGATCACCGAGCCGATCATGGCGACCAGCCTGGGGGACTATTTCCCGGCCACGCACAAGCAGCCGACCGAATGGTCGGGCGGGGTCCAGGGGCTGATCTTCTGGGACTATCCCAACGTTATGGATGGGGTAACGATGACGCCGTCGATCGGCTTTGCCCATGGCCTGTTCGGGTCGACGCCCGCGCCCAGCCCCGGCTTCACCAAGAGCGTCACCTCTTTGAACTTCGGGGTGAAGTTCGACTACCTCGAGCACTGGACCGTCAATCTCAACTACTTCAAGAGCTTTGGCGGCGGTGGTGGCGGTGGCGGGTCGCGCAATCCCTACATCGACCGCGACTTCATCGGCGTCAGCGTCACCTATACCCTTTGAGCCACCCGCCTCCCGGCGCCTCAGGATCGATCATGCCCCGTCAGAATCCGCCTAAGCCACGAACGCCACGCCCAGGGCCGCGATGGTCATGGCGATCGCGGCCGGGATCAGGCGCGTGGCAATGGCGCGCCCGCCGGCAAAGGTGCCGAGGCCGGCCTTGACCAGGTTGTTGGTCACGGCGGCGAGCAGGATCACCTGCGCGGCCTCGCCCTCGCTGATGCCGCGGCCTTGGGCGCCGCTGGCGATCGACAGGGTGATGGCATCGACATCGGCGAGCCCTGAGATGATGCCCAGCACATCCAGGCCGGTGGCGCCGTAACGGTCCTCGACCCAACGGCTGGCCAGCATGATCGCCGCCAGCAGTCCGGCAAAACGCACGGCGCTCCAGAATTCGAATGGATTGCCCAGGTCGGCACGCTCCATGTCGCCGGCCGGCCGCCGCCGGACGAACCACAGCATCAGCGCCAGGCCGACCAGGGCCATGGCCCCCAGGGGCAGGGCCAGGGCAATGGCCAGGCCCGGGTCCAGGAGATAGGTGATCAGGCCGATGCGGGCGCACATGACCAGCCAGGCGGTCAGTGCGCCAGCTGCGATGATCGAGGCAAAGCCGGGCTGGCGGGCCGCGATGCGCGACAAGGCCAGGGTCGTCGCCGTCGACGAGACGATGCCGCCGAAGACGCCGGTAAAAAGAATGCCCTGGCGCGCGTCGCCCAGGCGCATGGCGACATAGCCCAGGAACGACAGGCCCGAGAGTGCCACCA
The DNA here is from genome assembly GCF_003590945.1 of Oleomonas cavernae. Classification (NCBI taxonomy): domain Bacteria; kingdom Pseudomonadati; phylum Pseudomonadota; class Alphaproteobacteria; order Acetobacterales; family Acetobacteraceae; genus Oleomonas; species Oleomonas cavernae. The sequence goes on from NZ_QYUK01000011.1 coordinate 607,916, forward strand.
CCATCAGCCACAGCTTGAACGGATTGAGCGCCTGATAGGGGCCGTAACCCTGGTCGGGCAGGACCGGCAGGATCACGACGGAGATCAGCAACAGGCGCAGCGTCGCCTGGATCTCGGCCTCCTCGATGCGTTCGAGCAGGCGATGGGTGAACGGCTTGACCGACAGGATCAGCGCGGTCACCACCGACGCCATGGCAGCGGGCAGGGGATGGCCCATGGTCGCGGTGCCGCCCAGCAGAACGGTCAGGACGCTGGCCACCTCGGTGGTCAGGCCCATGCCGCTGCCGACCGCGGCACCGCGCCAATAGCCAAGGCCGATCAGCAGCCCCGCCGCGAGGATGGCGGCGGCCAGCGGCCAGGGGGCGGCCGTCGTGCTGAGCAGGCCGGCCGCGCCGCCCAGGAGGCCCAGCAAGCTGAAGGTGCGGATGCCGGCGACCCTTGTCCCCGGGGCCTTGGCCCGGTCGCTCCAGCCGCGTTCCAGGCCGATGATCGCCCCGCACCCCAGGGCAATGGCCAGGGGGACAAGTTCTGCGACCGGGTCCATTCCAGCGTCCTCAAGCGTTGATGACGATGCCGCGGTTCGTCAGATCCTCGAGCAAGGCGAGAATGTCGGCCTCGATCTCGGCTTCCGGGGCATCGTACTCGGCGGCCAGCGAAGTAATTATATCAGTCACATCGGCCACGCCATCGACCATGGCCAGCACGGCGGCGCCGATGGCATCGAGGATCACGACCCGTTCGGGTGCCTGGACCATCCAGCGATCGCGGCGGCCGTCGAAGCTCAGGCGCACACCGGGGGCGAGGCGGGGGACGGTCATGATTTTTCTTCCGCGATCCTGGCCGCCGCCTCCAAGGCCTCGAAGGGCAGCAGCACGCAGGCGAAGCGGCTGCGGTGGGGTGATACGGTGGTGAACAGGTCGAAGGCCGGCGCCTGGGCCAACAGGGGGGCGGCGCCACGCTTCAGGCCCGCCAGCAGCGTCTCGCCCAGATCGGCGATCTGGGGCCCCGTGTGGCCCGCGGCGCGTTCGGCCAGCAGGGCGGCGCTGGCCTGGCACAGCACGCAGGCCTTGACCCGATGGCGCACGGCCTTGATCCGCCTGTGGTCGTCGAGGCTCACATCGAAGCTGACCCGGTCGCCGCAGAACGGGTTGTCCAGGGTGGCGCTGCCGTCGGCGCCGGCAAGCTCGCCCGCGTGGCGCACATCGCTCGCCGCACGCAACATGTCCCGGGGATAGAGGTCGTCGGTCATGGCAACAGGATCCGCATGGCGTCTTCCAGGGCCCTCAGGCAGGCGTCGATATCGCCATCGTCATTGAACGCAGCCAAGCTTGCCCGCGCCGATCCGGCGATACCGAAACGATCGTGCAGCACCTGGGCACAATGATGGCCGCCGCGCAAGGCGACACCATGCCGATCGAGGATCTGGCACAGGTCGTGGGGGTGAGTTCCCTCGATGGCGAAGGACACCAGCGCCAGCCGGTCCACGAGGTCGTCGGGGCCGATCAGGCGCAGGCGATTGCCGGCGATCTCGTGCAGCCCGGCGATCAGCTTGCCTGTCAGGCCTAGCAGATGCGCCTCGGCCCCCCTGGTCGATCGCGGCATGGAAGCGGCAGGCGGCCGCCAGGCCGACCGCAGCGGCGATCGGCGGGGTGCCGGCTTCGAAACGCTGGGGCGGCTTGGCATAGCTCGACTGCTCGAAACCGACGCTGCGGATCATTTCGCCGCCACCCAGGAACGGCGGCATGGCCGCGAGGATGTCGTGACGTCCCCACAGTACGCCGACACCGTTGGGCGAGCCCATCTTGTGGCCAGCGAAGGCGTAGAAGTCGCAGCCCAGCGCCGGCACGTCCACCGGGCCGTGCGGCGCCATCTGGGCCCCGTCGACCAGAACCTTGGCCCCCACCGTCCGCGCCATGGCCACAACCTGCGCCACCGGGGTGATCGCGCCCGTGACGTTCGAGGCATGGGTAACGGCGACCAGCCGGGTTCGGGCGTCGAGCAGGTGCTGGATGGCGCCGAGGTCGAGGCGCCCGTCATCGGTCATAGGCAGGCGGATCAGGCGCAGGCCCCGGCGCTGCGCCAGCATCTGCCAGGGCACCAGGTTGGCGTGGTGTTCCAGTTCCGAGACGGCGATGGCGTCGCCTTCGTTCAACAGGCTGCCGAAGCTGTGCGCGACCAGGTTGATCGCCAGGGTGGCGCCCGACGTGAAAACGATCTCGCGGGCGGCGACGTTGAGGTAGTCGGCAACGGTGTCGCGGGCCTCGTCATAGGCGCCGGTGGCCCGTTCCGCCAGGGTATGCACGCTGCGCTTCACATTCGAGCGGGCCGTCGTCTCATGGGCGATGACGGCGTCCAGCACCGGCTGCGGCATCTGGCCGGTCGCGCCATTGTCCAGGTAATGCAGGGGCCGGCCATCGCCAAGGCCATGGCGCAGGATCGGGTATTGGGCACGCAGGGCGGCCACGTCGAAGGCGGTCATGTGGCTCTCTCTGCCGCAAAAGCCGCCGCCGTGTCGAGGTCGATCAGCACCCCGTCGCCCGGCATGGCCACTTCGGTCACGAATTCCTGGTTGGCGACGGCCAGCATCCGCGCGCCGCGATCGCCGGTCAGTTCGCGCATCGCCGGGAAAAAGCGCCGTGCCCACAAGATCGGATTGCCCCATTCGCCGCCGGCCGTGGGCACCAGGATGGCGCGGCCCTCGTCGGGCGCGAACCCCGCCGCCAGCCGTGACAGGTCCTGGGCGCAGATGCGCGGCATGTCGCCCAGCAGGATGAAGGCGCCGTCGATCGCCTCGTCCAGGGCGTCGAGCCCGGCGCGCAGCGAGGTCGACAGGCCGTCGGCGAACTGCGGGTTGTGCACGGTGGTGACCGGGCGATTCGCCACCAGCTGCGCAACCGCCTCGCGGTCATGGCCGGTGACCACGACCACGCGCTCGCAGCCCGCCTCGATCGCGGCATCGACCCCGTGCAGCACCAGCGGCTTGCCGCGCAGGGGCTGCGTCAGCTTGTTGGGCCCCGCCATGCGCGACGAGCGCCCGGCCGCCAGCACGATCGCCGCCAGGCGCGGGGCCCGGGCGACCATGGGGGCGATGTCGCGCGGCTGGGGCCGGATCTCGATCTCCTTCAACAGGCCGCCCACGCCCATGCGGGCGATCGCCGGCCCGTCGACCGGCTGCCCTGCGGCCAGACGGCGCAGCACGAAATCGAAGCCGTTCACCTTGGGCGAGCGGGCACAGCCCGGCACGCCGATCACCGGCCGGCCGGCCAGTTCGCCGATCAGAATCAGGTTGCCGGGGTCGACCGGCATGCCGAAGCGGATCACCGTGCCGCCCGCCGCCCGGATCGCCGCCGGCACCACGTCCAGCGTATCGACGATGGCGCTGGCGCCGAAGACCAGAATCGACTCCGGTTGGCCCGCCGCCATCTCGCCCAAGGCCGCCGCCAGGGCCTGTTCGTCGTGGCCGACGGTCAAGGCGCTCCCGATCCGGCCGCCCAGCTGCGCCAGCCGGTCGGCCACGGCCTTGTGGGTCTTCTCCAGCACCGATGCCTTGGTGGCCGGCAGGCGGGTCATGATCAGGCCGGTGGTCAGCGGCCGGAACGGGGCCGATCCGATGGCCGGCGTCCCTGCTGCCGCTGCCAGGGCACGGTCCAGCACGGCTTGGGGCACGGCGAAGGGGATGATCTTGACCGTGGCCAGCATCTGCCGCGCCTCGACCATGTCGTCCGGGGCCAGGGTGGCCACGGTGATGGCCTCGTCCACCGCGTTGATCGCCTCGATCCGCGCCGCGTTGATCATGGCGAGGCCGGCCGCGGCGGCATAGAGATTGGCGCGGCCGGTGAAGGCGGCGGTCAGGGTGGCGCCGGGTCCGCACAATACCTCGGCCAGGCGGCGGGCGGCCTGGTCCTCGGGCACGTCACCTGCTTCCAGCCGGCCGGCCACGACGCTCTCGCGCCCGTTGGCCTGCAAGGCGGCGATGTCCGCGGCCGACAGGTGCCGGCCCTTTTTCCAGGATTGGCCCGAGACGGCGATGCCATGGGCCAGGATCGTCCCCTCGGCCTGGGCGACGGGCAGGGAACCGAATTTCATGTCGCCCCGCCGCGCAGTTTTCCGGTCATCTGCGCCAGGATCGACACGGCGATTTCGGCCGGGCTGCGTGCCCCGATGTTCAGCCCCACCGGCCCGTGGATCCGGGCGATGGTGTCGTCGTTAAAGCCCAGCAGGCGCAGGCGGTCGCGCCGCGTCGCCTGGGTCCGGGTCGAGCCCAGCGCGCCCACATAGAAGGCGGGTGAGCGCAGGGCGACGGCCAGCGCCGCATCGTCGATCTTGGGATCATGGGTCAGGGTGACCACGGCGCAGCGCGTGTCGAGGCCTAGGCGGGGCAGGGCTTCGTCGGGCCAGTCGACCACCAGGGTTACATCGGGGAAGCGTTCGGCCCGGGCAAAGGCCCGGCGCGGGTCGATGATGGTTACGGCATAGCCGGCCAGGGCCGCCATGCGGGCCAGCGGCTCGGCGATATGCACGGCGCCGACCAGGACGAGGCGCAGCGGCGGATTGAAGGGATTGAGGAACAGCCGCCCCGCTTCGACCAGGGTGGCCCGGTCGGCGGCCAGGGCCTGGGCAGCGTCGGCATCGCCCTCGGGCGCACGCAAGGCGTGCCAGCCGGTTTCCAGGTCGGTTTCCAGGACCGTCGGCCGCCTCGCGGCAATGGCCTGGCGCAACTCGGCCAGGTCGCTGCCGGCGATGACGGGCTCCACCAGGATGCGGATGCGCCCACCACAAGCCAGCCCCACCGCCCAGGCATCGGCATCGGGCACGCCGAATTCGAGAATGCAGTGCTGGCCGTCGCCCGTCGCCTCCCGCGCCGCCTGGATCACCGCCCCCTCGACACAGCCGCCCGAGACCGAACCGGCGAAGTCGCCCGCCCGGCTCACCGCCATCTGGCTGCCCGCCGGCCGCGGGGCCGAACCCCAGGTCTCGATGACGGTCGCCAGCGCCGCAATGCCGTCGCGGTCGGCCCATTGCGCGGCCAGCGCCAGGATCTCGTCGCGTTCAGCGGTCATGATCCTGGCTCGAAGCCTCTCCCCCGCGGGAGGAGAGGCGTGGGTAGGGAGAAAAGCATCGGCACCATCAGGACAAGATAGTGCCTCTATCCCAAGGCTGCGACCGCTCGCTTCGTCATGACAGTTACGAGGTGGGCGCGATACTCGGCGGTGGCGTGCATGTCGCTGTTCAGCTTGCCCGCCGCCACCTTGATGCCGTCGACCGAGGCACCACGAGCCAGCGCCGCCTCCATTTCCGGCACCCGGAAGACCGAGCCGCCGGCCCCGGTGACCGCCACGCGCCAGCCGCCGCCCGTCTTGGCGACGAAGACACCGACGACGGCGTAGCGCGAGGCCGGATTGGGGAATTTGGCATAGGCGGCCTTCTCGGGGATCGGGAACTTCACCGCGGTGATGATCTCATTGGCCTCAAGCGCCGTCTCGAACATGCCGGTGAAGAAGGCATCGCCCGCGATCTCGCGCTTGCTGGTCACCACGGTGGCGCCCAGGCCGACCACGGCGGCGGGATAGTCCGCGGACGGGTCGGCATTGGCGACGGAGCCGCCAATGGTGCCGCGATGGCGCACATGCTGGTCGCCGATGCCGCCGGCAAGGCAGGCCAGGGCCGGAATGGCCTTGGCCACCACATCGCTGGCGGCGACGTCGGCATGCCTGGTGGTGGCACCGATGACCAGGCTGTTGCCCTCGAGCTTGATATAGGCGAGGTCCTTGACAGCACCTAGATCGATCAGGTCGCTGGGGCTGGCCAGGCGCTGCTTCAAGGTCGGGATCAGGGTCATGCCCCCGGCCAGGATCTTGGGATCGGCAGCCTTGCCCAGTTGGGCCGAGGCATCGGCCACGCTGGCCGGGCGGTGATAGGCGAAGTCGTACATGATGCTGCCTCCTCGCCTTACTCGGCTGCCCGGGCGTTGATGGTCTGCCAGATTTTCAGGGGCGTCGCCGGCATGTCGATGTGCCTGATCCCCAGGGCATCGGTAATCGCATTGATCACGGCCGGCGGCGAGGCGATGGCGCCTGCTTCGCCGCAGCCCTTCACCCCAGCGGGTTGTGGGTGCAGGGCGTCGAGGTGAAGCCCACCTTGAAGTCCGGCATGTCATCGGCCCGTGGCATGCCGTAGTCCATGAAGGAACCGGTGAGGAGCTGGCCCGAATCCTCGTCATAGACGCAGTTCTCGATCATGGCCTGGCCGATCCCCTGGGCGACACCGCCATGGATCTGGCCGTGCACGATCAGCGGATTGATCAGGGTGCCGAAATCGTCGACCGCCACCCAGTTCACCACCTTGGCGACACCGGTTTCGGGATCGATCTCCACCTCGCAGACATGGGCGCCGGCGGGATAGGTGAAGTTCAGCGGGTCGTAGAAGGCATTCTCGTCCAGCCCCGGTTCCAACTCGTCGAGCGGATAATCGTGTGGCACATAGGCGGCGAAGGCGACTTCCGAGATGGTCATCTGCTTGTTGGTATTGGGCACCGAGAAGACACCGTTCTCGAACTGCACATCCTCGTGCTTGGCGCCGAAGCGGTAGGCAGCGATCTTCTTGCCCTTGGCGATGATCTTGTCCGCCGCCTTGTAGATCGCGCTGCCGCCGACCGAGCCCGAGCGCGAGCCATAAGTCCCTAGGCCGAACTGCACCTGGGCGGTATCGCCGTGGATCACCTCGACATTCTCGATCGGCACGCCCAGCCGGCTGTTGATGATCTGGGCATAGGTAGTCTCGTGACCCTGGCCGTGGCTGTGGCAACCGGTGAAGACCTGGACATTGCCGGTCGGGTTGAAGCGCACCTGCGCGCTCTCGAACAGGCCAACGCCCGCACCCAGGCTGCCCACCAGCTTGGACGGGGCCAGGCCGCAGGCCTCGATATAGGTCGACAGGCCGATGCCGCGCAGCATGCCGCGCTTGGCGGCTTCCGCCTTGCGGGCCGGGAAACCCTTGTAGTCGGCCAGTTCCAGCGCCTGGTCGAGCGAGGCCTGGTAGTCGCCGATGTCATATTCCAGGGCGACCGGGGTCTGGTAGGGGAAGGTACGGATGAAGTTGCGCCGGCGCAGTTCCGCCGGGTCGATCTTCAATTCCCGCGCCGCCACCTCGACGATGCGCTCCAGCACATAGGTCGCTTCCGGCCGGCCGGCCCCGCGATAGGCATCCACCGGGGCGGTATTGGTGAAGATGGCATCGACCTCGCAATAGATCGCCGGCGTCGCATATTGCCCGGCGAGCAAGGTGCCATAGAGATAGGTTGGCACCGAGGAAGCGAAGGTCGAGAGATAGGCGCCCATCGCAGCCAGGGTCTTGACCCGCAGCCCGAGGAAGATGCCGTTTTCGTCGGTCGCCAGCGCCACATGGGTGACATGGTCGCGGCCATGGGCATCGGCCAGGAAACTCTCCGACCGGTCGGCCACCCATTTCACCGGGCGGTTGACCTTCTTGGAGGCCCACAGGCACACCGTCTCCTCGGCATAGATGAAGATCTTGGAGCCGAAGCCGCCGCCCACGTCGGGCGCCACCACGCGCAGCTTGTGCTCCGGCGCGATGCCGATGAAGGCCGACAGCACCAGCCGCGCCACATGGGGGTTCTGGCTGGTGGTGTAGAGGGTAAAACTCTCGGTACCCGGCTCGTACAGGCCAAGGGCCGCGCGCGGTTCCATGGCATTGGGGATCAGGCGGTTGTTGATCAGGTCCAGCTCGATCACATGGGCCGCCTTGGCGAAGGCTGCCTTGGTCGCCGCTTCGTCGCCGATCTCCCAGCGATAGCTGGTATTGTCGGGGATGCTGGCATGGACCGCCGGGGCGCCCGGCTTGGCCGCCGCCGCGACGTTTACCACCGACGGCAGGATGCCGTAATCGACATAGACCGCTTCGGCGGCGTCGCGCGCCTGGGCCTTGGTTTCGGCGATGACGATGGCGACATGGTCGCCGACGTAACGCACCTCGTCGAGGGCGAGGGCCGGATGCGCCGGCGCCTTCATCTCGCTGCCGTCTTTCGAGTGGATCATCCAGCCGCAGATCAGGCCGCCCAGCTTGTCGGCCGCCAGTTCCTTGCCGGTCAGGATGCCGACCACGCCCGGCATGGCCAGCGCCGCCGTCGTGTCGACGCCCAAGATCTTGGCGTGGGCGTGGGGCGAGCGGACGAAGACCGCATGGGTCTGCCCGGCCACGTCGATATCGTCGGTATATTTGCCGCGGCCGGTGAGGAACCGCTGGTCTTCCTTGCGCGTGACGGACGCGCCGATGCCGCTACCTTCAGGCATGGTCTGTCTCCCTCAACCGCGCATGGCTTGCGCGCCGGCCAGGACGGCGGCGACGATATTGTGATAGCCGGTGCAACGGCACAGGTTGCCGTCCAGGCCTTCGCGCACGGTCGCCTCATCGGGGGACGGGTGGCGGCGCACCAGGTCGAGGGCCGCCATCACCATGCCCGGCGTGCAAAAGCCGCATTGCAGGCCGTGGTGTTCCTTGAACGCCGCCTGCATGGGATGAAGGGCGCCGTTGGCAACACCTTCGATGGTGGTGATTTCCGTACCATCGGCCTGGATCGCCAGCATGGTGCAGGATTTGACCGACTTGCCGTCGACATGGACGACACAGGCGCCGCATTGGCTGGTGTCGCAGCCGACATGGGTGCCGGTCAGGTCGAGATGTTCGCGGATGAAGTGGACGAGCAAGGTTGGCGGCTCGACCGCGGCCGTGACGGACTTTCCGTTCACGGTCAGGCTGATACTCGACGACATGATGTCCTCCCTGTCGACGCGGGCGGATGTTGCTCATCCGTCACCGGCAGCACATAAGCGCTGCGATCGGAAAGTCTTTGCGCCTACGGGGCGGCGGTCAAGGCCTGTCTGATCAATCGCCCTGCATTCGTGTCATTTGATCAGGAACCACAGGACCAGAAGGCCGATGGCGATCAGCCCGCCAACCCAGACCATGGGGGGAATGCCGCTGCCTTCGCCCTTGGGCGGGGCGGCGGTCTTGACCACTTCGACCTCGGCGGCGCGGCTGCCGGCGGCGATGCGCGAGAAGGCCTCGAAGAATTCGTCGGCCATTTTCCGGGCGGTGCCGTCGATGAGACGCGAGCCGATCTGGGCCAGCTTGCCCATGACCTGGGCCTTGGCCTCGAAGGTCAGCACGGTGAATTCGCCGTCCTGCGCCAGGTGCACCTTGGCCTCGCCCTTGGCAAAGCCCGCCGAGCCGCCGTTGCCCTCGCCGGTCAGGGTGTAACCGGCCGGGGGATCGATGTCGGACAGGGTCACTTTGCCCTTGAACTTGGCCTTTACCGGCCCGACCACCGCCGTGACCAATGCTTCCAGCTCGGTCGGGGAATGGGCCGTGACGCTCTCGCAGCCGGGAATCGACTGGCGCAGCACCTCGGGGTCGTTCAGGGCCTTCCAGACGATCTCGCGCGGGGCGGGGATACGATATTCACCAGTCATGTCCATGGGCGCGTCTCCCGCTCTTCTTGTGACAAGCGGCACAGTAATCCAGCCGCATCCCGATGCAATGTCCCGCCGCGTCCTGATGGCGCCTTGCCGGGCATCCGGCAGGATGTCATCGTGCGCCCTTGATCCAGACGTAAGGCGCCGATGGCCGAATTTCATTTCGTTGAAGATTACGAGCGCTACGTCGCCGACCTCATCAAGCAGCATCCGATCGACGAAGCCATGGCCCTGGCCGTCGGCGGCCAGTTCGAACTGATCGGCAAGATCGAGCGGCTGATCCTGGAATATGCCGGTCTCGAGGACGGCATGGCCGTTATCGACCTGGGCTGCGGCAGCGGCCGCCTGGCCCATGCCCTGGGCGCCGGCTGCAAGGTCGACTACCTGGGGATCGACGTCGTGTCCGCCTTGCTGGCTTATGCCCGGACCAAGGCGCCGGCGCACTACAAGTTTGTCCTGCACCGCGAATTGTCGCTGCCGGCGGCGGATGCCTCGGCCGATCTGGCCTGCGCCTTCAGCGTCTTCACCCACCTGCTGCATGCCGAGACCTACATCTACCTGGCCGAGATGCACCGCGTGCTCAAGCCGGGCGGGCTGGTGGTCTTCTCCTTCCTCGAGTTCGGTGCCGGGGCGCATTGGACGGTGTTCGAACAGACGGTGGCCCATCAGCGCGCCAAGGCCAACCCGCCGCTCAACACCTTCATCGAGCGCAGCGTGATCCAGGTCTGGTGCCGGCACCTGGGCTTTGAACTGCTCGAATGCATCGACGGCGACCAGCCCCGCTGGGACGGCCGCCTGCTGGGCCAGTCGATCGCCATCTTGAGGCGGTGATTGCCGAGGTCGCCACGATATGAGAGATTATTAAATCCTCATATCGAGGGAAGCTGCCGATGAATATCTCCATTTCCCTGACCCCAGAGCTTTTGGCGCTCGCGAAGGCCAAGGTCGAGACGGGACGCTATACCTCGATCAGCGAAGTGGTTCGCGAGGCCTTGCGCATGCTCGAGCGCGCCGACCAGCGCGATGCAGAAGTGATGGCCGGTCTCAGGCAGGCTTGGGAGGAGGGGATTGCATCCGGGGATGCAGGGCCGCTCGACTTTGCCGAATTGAAGGCCGAAGGCCGGCGTCGTCTGGCTGAATCGGTGAAGCGCTAGCCAATTGGCGCAGATCCGCAAAACCAAGCGGGCGCGTGCAGACTTGCTCGAAATATGGCTGAAGATCGCAGCGGCAAACACCGGGGCCGCTGATCGCGTTCTCGATCAAATCGAACGGCGGGTGTCGCTGCTCGAAAATTCGCCGGCGGCGGGGCCATCTCGTCCCGATATTGCGCCGACAGCGCGGGCCTTGGTCGTGCGGCCCTATCTGGTTCTCTACCGGGTGCTCCCCAAGTCAGTCGTACAGATAGTGCGGGTGCTTCACGGCGCCCGGAAGATCGATCTGTCGCTGTTCCTCGAAGGGATCGAATAGGCCCTTCAGGCCAGGCCGTGGCGCTTTTGCAGGATGGTGGGGCCGCCGACCACGGCCGGCTGGTAGTAGTCGCTGAATTCCCTGGGGCCTGGGCGAAGGCTTCCAGCGGGAAGTCGTCGTCGACCTCGAAGGTGTCGATGCCGCAGCGGATCATGTTCAGGATCTGGTCGCGCAGCACGTCGCCCACGGCGCGGATCTCGCCCTTGAAGGCGAAGCGATTGCGCAACTGGGTGGCGTGGCTATAGGCGCGGCCGTCGCGGAAGATCGGGAATTCCAGCGCGACCACGGCGAAACGGTCGAGATCGCCGTCGACGGACGAGGGCGGCTCGTTCGATTTCAGGCGCAGGCCCAAGGGTGCGTTGCGGCCCATCAGCTGGTCGCGCTCGGCCTTGAAGCGGGTCAGGGAGACGATCACCGCCTTGCCGTCGTCGGGCAGGCTCTCGTCGTCGGCAACCAGGGTCCAGTCGTCGGCGACAACCGCGCCGTGCTTAACGAGCTTCATACAGGGCCGCCTTGAAGGGGGCCATGCCGACCCGCCGGTAGCAGTCGAGGAACGCCTCCGCGTCGCCCTCGCGCAGTTTCAGATAGGTTTCGACCACGGTCTCGATCGCGTCGACGATCTTGTCGGCCGGGAAACCCGCGCCGGTGATCTGGGCCAGCGAGGCATCCTCCGCCGCCGAGCCGCCGAGCTGGAGCTGGTAGAGCTCCTCGCCCTTTTTGTCGACGCCCAGGATGCCGATGTGGCCGACATGATGATGGCCGCAGGCATTGATGCAGCCCGACATCTTGATCTTCAGCGAGCCGATGCTGTACTGGCGCTCCAGGTCGGCGAAGCGGGCCTGGATCTCCTCGGCCACCGGGATCGAGCGGGCATTGGCCAGGTCGCAATAATCCAGTCCCGGGCAGCAGATGATGTCCGAGATCAGGCCGATATTGCTGGCCGCCAGGCCCGCTGCCTTCAACTGCTGCCAGACCGCATGGACATCGTCGAGACGGACATGCGGCAGCACCAGGTTCTGTTCGTGGGTGACGCGGATTTCGTCGAACGAGTACTGCTCGGCCAGGTCCGCCGCCAGGTCCATCTGTTCGGCCGTAGCATCGCCGGGGGCCACGCCCAGGGGCTTCAGCGAGACCGAAATGATGGCATAGCCCGGCACCTTGTGGGCGTGGACATTGGTGCGGGTGAAGTCGCGGAAGGCGCAGTCTTCGAACTTGTGCGCCTCGAAGGCCACCGACTTTTCCGGCAGCGTGGCGAAGGCCGGCGGCTGGAAATAGGCGCGGATGCGCTCGATCTCGGCTTCCGGCAGGGCGACGGTGCCGTGGATGCGGGCGAATTCCTCGTCCACCGCGGCCTTGAACTTATCCAGGCCCATCTCGTGGACCAGGATCTTGATCCGCGCCTTGTAGATATTGTCGCGCCGGCCCAGCTCGTTATAGACGCGCAGGCAGGCGGTGGCATAGGTCAGCAGGTCGGCCTTCGAGACGAAGGGGTTGATCAGCTTGGCCAGGATCGGGGTGCGGCCCAGGCCGCCGCCGATCCAGAACTGAAAGCCGGTCTCGCCCGCCTCGTTCTTCACCACACGGATACCGATGTCGTGCATCAGGATCGCGGCGCGGTCGTGGGCGCAGCCGGTCACCGCGATCTTGAACTTGCGCGGCAGATACGAGAATTCCGGGTGGAAGGTCGACCATTGCCGGATGATCTCGGCCCAGGGCCTGGGATCTTCCACCTCCTCGGCCGCGGCGGCGGCGAAGGGGTCGGAGGTCACATTGCGGATGCAGTTGCCCGAGGTCTGGATGCCGTGCATCTGCACGGTGGCGAGGTCGGCCAGGATGTCCGGCGTGTCGACCAGGCGCGGCCAGTTGTACTGGATGTTCTGGCGCGTGGTGAAATGGCCATAGCCCTTGTCGTACTTACGCGCGATATGGGCCAGCATGCGCATCTGCGCCGACGACAGGGTGCCATAGGGGATGGCGACCCGCAGCATATAGGCGTGAAGCTGCAGGTAGAGGCCGTTCATCAGGCGCAGCGGCTTGAACTGGTCCTCGGTCATCGCCCCGGCGATGCGGCGGCTCACCTGGCCGCGGAACTGGGCGACCCGTTCGTTGACCATGGTCTGGTCGAATTCGTCATAGCGGTACATCGGGCACCTCCTCAGCGAGTGCCGTTGGCGGACGGGCCGCCATTATGCAGCCCGGCCTGCTTGCCGAGGTCGTTCCGGTTCGAGGGGCCGGCCGCGCGAATCCGCTCGCGCACGCTCGCCGGCAGGATCCGGCCGCCCTCGACCGTGACCGGCATCAGATAGGCACCGACCACCAGCCGCGCCTTGATGGCAGCGGCCCCGGCAGCGGTCAGCGCGACCTCGCCGTCATCATCGCTCACCACGCGCGCAGACGCCAGATCCTCGGCCCAGGCGTCGCCTTCAGCCAGATAGACAACTTCACCGTCGAGCAGCCTGTTGGCCGTCAGAACCTTCATGGGAATCCGCGCCTGAAAACCGGTCGGCCCTGATACGCCGTGGCCCGATCAAGGTCAAGGGATCGCTTGGAGAATAAATGATATAACAACCGCAATATGGAAAATATGCCGGCCGGGTACGGCACCCCGGCCGGTAGTAAATCCAATGCTACGATCTTATTTAATATCAAATAGTTATAGGGATTTTCTAATGCCCTATTTGAACAGCTTGGCGTTCACGCGCGAGGTGGGGGTAATGCGCTTGGCGCAATCCGCCACCGCGCCATCCGCACCGGTGCAGGCCATGACCTCGTTGATCAGCACGCTGCCGATCTTGGTGCAGTCCTGGCCGTCGATGTCGAACAGCTTCACCGTGGTCTTGCCCATGGGCAGCGGGGCAAGGCCGACCGCGATGCGCCGCTCGATGATCTGTTCCGGGCTGAACAGGATCAGGTCCAGCTTCAGGTCGGTGATGTCGGGCCCGCCCGGATTGGACAGCACCAGATAGGCCCGGCACGCCTTGTCCTGGGGCTCGAGCTTGTTCAGTTCGATCGAGATCGGTTCGGCTGCTGTGGCCGCGGCCGGGGCAGGGGCGGCCGGTTCGGCTGCCGGTGTCTGGGCCAGGGAGGCGCCGGCGAAATAGACAATGCCGGCGGCAAATATCCCGGCGCCTCTCAAACCGAGGCGGAGAGCGGCGGGTGAAGAAGCGATCATGCTGTCCCTCGTAAATCACGAACCGATCGGGGGCCTGAGAATGCGGTCACGGCCGATGCGGTGGCAAGCATGCTTGCAAACGGTGGCGGCGGAAATGGGGCGATCGTGAAATCTGTGATCCCCTAAGATGTGATCCCCCGAAATGTGATGCCCATCATCGCCGCAGATTTTGCCTTGTGCTAAAAATGTTATGTTATAACGTATCTCGAAATCAGCGCCGGTGCCCCAGATGCCTTCCGTCACCCCCTCGGTTCTCATGTTCGGTGCCGCCGCCAGGCTGGGCATCGTGGCCGGCCTGATCGGGACCTTGTGGCTCGCGGTCTGGTGGGCGCTGGGGTGATGACGGTGAGCGCCATTCCCCCCCTGGTGGTCGAAGACCTGACCGTCGCCTATGACCGTCATCCGGCCGTGCATCATCTCTCCGGCCGGTTCGAGCCGGGCTCGCTGACCGCCGTGGTCGGGCCCAACGGGGCCGGCAAGTCGACCCTGGTCAAGGCCCTGGTCGGCCTGATCACGCCGGCGCAAGGCCGGATTTCCACCGGCAAGCTGCGTCGGCGCGACATCGCCTACCTGCCCCAGCAGGCGGAAATCGACCGCAGCTTCCCCATCATGGTCGCCGATACGGTCGCCCTGGGCCATTGGGGTCGGATCGGCCTGTTGCGTGCCCTGACCGGCGCCATGAAGCACGAGATGGCGCATGCCCTGTCGGCGGTGGGCCTGGAAGGCTTCGAGGCGCGGCCGATCGGCTCGCTCTCGGTCGGCCAATTCCAGCGCGTGCTGTTCGCCCGCCTGCTGCTCCAGGACGCCAAGGTGATCCTGCTGGACGAACCGTTCAACGCGATCGACGCCAAGACCACGGCCGACCTGCTGGAACTGGTCGCCCGCTGGCACGGCGAGGCGCGCACCGTGGTTGCCGTGCTGCACGACATGGATCAGGTCCGCAGCCATTTCCCCGACACGCTGCTGCTGGCCCGCGAGCAGATCGCCTGGGGCCCGACCGCGACGGCCCTGACGGCCGAGCACTTGCTCCGCGCCCGCCACATGGCCGAAGCCTGGGCGGAAAACGCCGGTGTCTGCGCCCCCGACCGCCGCATCGCCTGAGATGCAGTTTCACCCAACCAGTCGTCATGGCCGGGCGAAGTCCCGGCCATTCACGTCGCCAAGCTGCCTTTTCCGTCGACGGATGTGGCTCGTCCCGACGTGGATGACCGGGACAAGCCCGGTCATGACGATATGGGGTGAGGGGCCACGGCCATGAGCCTCGCCGCCCTCCTGATCGATCCCTTTGCCGATTTTGCCTTCATGCGCCGCGCCCTGGTCGCCTGTTTCGGCTTGGCCCTGGGCTGTGGCCCGGTCGGCGTGCTCTTGATGCTGCGGCGGATGAGCCTGGTCGGCGATGCCATGAGCCATGCGGTGCTGCCGGGTGCTGCCATCGGCTTCCTGATCGCCGGGCTCAGCGTCTGGGCGATGGGCTTAGGGGGCTGATCGCCGGCCTGTCGGTGGCGCTGCTCTCAGGGCTGGTCACCCGCGCCACCAACCTGCGGGAAGACGCCAGTTTTGCCGGCTTCTATCTGATCTCGCTCAGCCTGGGCGTGCTGATCGTCTCGACCAAGGGCTCCAACGTCGACCTGCTGCATGTGCTGTTCGGCGCGGTGCTGGCGGTCGACAATGCCGCGCTGTTCACGGTGGCGAGCATCGCCAGCCTCACCCTGGTGGTGTTGGCGCTGATCTACCGGCCGCTGATCGTCGAATGCTTCGACCCCGGCTTCATGCGCGCGGTGGGCGGCTCGGGCTCGCTCTATCACGTCGTCTTCCTGGTCCTGGTGGTGGTCAACCTGGTGGCCGGGTTCCAGGCCCTGGGCACCTTGATGGCGGTCGGTCTGATGATGCTGCCGGCCGCGGCCAGCCGCTTCTGGGCCGGCCAGGTGTGGTCGATGTCGGCGGTCGCCATGGGCGTCGGCATGGTGTCCGGCTGGGTCGGCCTGCTGGTTTCGTATCACCGGGACCTGCCCTCGGGGCCGGCCATCGTGCTCACCGCCGGCGTCTTCTACCTCGCCTCGATCGTGTTCGGCACCCAGGGCGGCGTCATCTGGCGCTACCTGCCGCGCCGCCATCTGGAAGCCTGACCAAACCGGAGGAGCCTCATGCTCAAGACACTGATCCGCGGCTTAAGCTTGAGCCTGGCCCTGGCGGCCGCGCCCGCCCTGGCGGCCGAGCCCATCAAGGTGGTGGCCAGCTTTTCGATCCTGGGCGACATCGTCGGCAATGTCGGTGGCGACAAGATCGCGCTCACCACGCTGGTCGGCCCTGACGGCGACGCCCATGTCTTCCAGCCCAGCCCGGCCGATGCCAAGGCGGTCGCCGCCGCCGACCTGGTGGTGGTGAACGGCTTAGGGTTTGAGGGCTGGATGGAGCGCCTGGCCGAGGCCGCCGGCTACAAGGGCCAGATCGCGGTCGCCAGCGCCGGGGTCACCCCCGCGCCATGGCCGAGGAGGAAGAGGACCACGCCGACGGGGCCGAGCATCACGACGGTGTCGATCCCCATGCCTGGCAGAACATCGGCAACGGCGAGATCTATGTCGCCAACATCGCCAAGGCCCTGGCCGCCGCCGATCCGGCGAATGCCGCCACCTACCAAGCAAACGCCGATGCCTATCTGGCCAAGCTGAAAGCCCTGGACGCCAAGGTGAAGGCGGCGATCCTGGCCCTGCCGCCCGAGCGCCGGAAGATCATCACCAGCCACGATGCCTTCGGCTATTTCGCCGCCGCCTATGGCCTGGAAGTGCTGGCGCCCCAGGGCGTCTCGACCGAATCCGAAGCCTCGGCCAAGGGCGTCGCCGGCCTGATCACCCAGATCCGCGAGACCAAGGCGCCGGCGGTGTTCATCGAGAACATCACCGATCCGCGCCTGATCGAGCAGATCGCCAAGGAAACAGGTGCGCGGATCGGCGGAACGCTTTATTCCGATGCCCTCTCTGGTGCGGACGGCCCCGCCGCTACCTATATTGCGATGTTCGAGAACAATGTGGCGATGCTGACCGCCGCGCTGGGCTCATGACCACGGAGTAAGTTTCATGGATCGCGTTCCCGTCACGGTACTGACCGGCTACCTGGGCGCCGGCAAGACGACGCTGCTCAACCGCATCCTGACCGAAGAACACGGCAAGCGTTATGCGGTCGTGGTGAACGAGTTCGGCGAGATCGGCATCGACAACGACCTGGTGGTCGAGACCGATGAAGAAGTGTTCGAGATGAACAACGGCTGCATCTGCTGCACCGTGCGCGGCGACCTGATCCGGATCCTGAGCGGCCTGATGCGCCGCAAGGGCAAGTTCGACGCCATCCTGATCGAAACCACGGGCCTGGCCGATCCCGCACCCGTGGCCCAGACCTTCTTCGTCGACGAGGATGTCCAGGCCAAGGCCAAGCTGGATGCCGTGGTGACCGTGGTCGACGCCCGCCATATCGAGCAGCGCCTGGCCGACAGCAAGGAAGCCCGCGAGCAGATCGCCTTTGCCGACGTCATCCTGCTGAACAAGACCGACCTGGCCGACGAGGCGGACCTCGCCCGGATCGAGGGCCGCATCCGCTCGATCAACAAGGCGGCCGAAATCCACCGGACCGAGCAATGCGGCATCGACCTGGCCAAGGTGCTGGACCGCGGCGCCTTCGACCTGGACCGCATCCTTGAATTCGAGCCGAGCTTCCTGGAGGTCGGCCACGAGCACAATCACGAGGATATTTCCTCGATTTCGTTCACCGATGTCGAGCCGCTGGACGAGCAATTGTTCAACCGCTGGATCTCGCAGGTCCTGCAGACCAAGGGCGCCGACATCCTGCGCTCCAAGGGCATTCTGTCGTTCAAGGACCAGGACGACCAGTTCGTCTTCCAGGGCGTCCACATGCTGATGGACGGCGACTATCGCAAGCCCTGGGCGCCGGATGATCCGCGCATCAGCCGGCTGGTCTTCATCGGCCGCAACCTCGATGTCCCCGCCCTGCAGGCCGGTTTCGAGGCCTGCCGTGCCTTCTGAGTTCGGCTCGTTCCAGGACGAAATCTACGCCGACCGCCTGCCGCAAAGCCGGGTCGACCTGTTCCCGCAGGAGGCCGGCATCGTCGGCCTGGCCGTGGCCCGCAAGGGCGGCATCGGCCTGGCCCTCGACGATGGCCGCGTGGCGGTGGGCGATCTGGCCGCGCCGGCGGAACTGGTGCCGGTCGAGGTTCATGACGGGGTCTCGCTGTCCTTCGCCCCGGGGCCGCAGGGCGGTTTCGTTTCCGGCGGCGACGACGGCCGGGCGGCATTGATCGGCGGTGATGGAAAAATCACGGAACTGGTGGCGCCGGGCAAGGAATGGGTCGGCGCGGTGACGACCTCCGCCGCCTCCTGCCTGATCGCCTTGGGCACCGCCAAGACGCTGCGGGTGTTCGATGCCGCGGGCAAGGCGCTGGGCGCCGCCCCGCCGGCCGGCAGCACCATTGCCGCGCTGGCCTTCAACCCCAAGGGCAAGCGCATCGCCGTCGCCCATTACGGCGGCGTCACCCTGTGGTGGTCGGGCGGCCTCACCGGCACGCCCAAGCCCTTGAACTGGAAGGGCAGCCACATCGCCGCGACCTGGAGCCCGGACGGCCGCTTCGTCGTCACTGGCACCCAGGACAAGGAATTGCACGGCTGGCGCGTCGAGGACGAGGTCGATATGCGCATGTCCGGCTATTCGGCCAAGGTGAAGTCCTTCGCCTGGTCGGCCGACGAGCGCTGGCTGGCCTGCGCCGGCAGCCCTTCCGTCACCTGCTGGGATTTCAGCGGTAAGGGCCCCATGGGCCGGCCGCCGCACCAGTTCGGCGGCAGCGAGGAGTATCTGGCGACCCACGTCGCCTCCCACCCCAAACTGCCGATCGTCGCCGCCGCCTTCGAAGACGGCCGCATCGAAATGGGCCGTTTCGGCGTCGAGGGTCAGGTTCTGCTGAAGGAGGTGGGCGGTGGCCTGCCGACCGGCCTCGCCTGGTCGCCCGATGGCGGCAAGCTGGTCATGAGCACCGAGGACGGCGAGTTGTTCATCGTCGACCTCGACGACCTGAAGGTCGCGGCTTCACCCAAGAAGCGCTGAGCCCAGGCAACCACAAAACCGTCATGACCGGGCTTGTCCCGGTCATCTACGTCGGGACGAGCCACATCCGTTGACAGATTAGGCGGCTTCCCGACGTGGATGCCCGGCACAAGGCCACGGCTGTCCGGCTAAGGAAATCGAGCATAGGAGGCCGCTTCCTTCGGGTAGTTTTCCTTCCATTCTCACTACTCAGTCGTCATGGCCGAGCGAAGTCCCGGCCATCCACGTCGGCAAGCTGCCTCTTCCGTCAACGGACTTGCAATGTCCCGACGTGGATGACCGGGACAAGCCCGGTCATGACGTTTGAGAGTGGTACGAATATGCCCTGCAACAACCCGATTTCCTTAACCGGACAGCCGTGGCACAAGGCCGGGCATGACGTAAGGGGAGGGGCAGTCTCGAGATCAATGCGCAGCAGTGGGTTCCTGCATCAACTCGACCAGGACGCCGCCGGTGTTCTTGGGGTGGACGAAGATGATCGGCACGCCGTGGGCGCCGATGCGCGGCTCGCCGTTGCCCAGCACGGTGGCGCCCTTGGCGCGCATCTCGTCGCGCGCGGCATAGATGTCCTTCACCTCGAAGCAGACGTGGTGCTGGCCGCCCGCGGGGTTCTTCTCCAGGAAATTCTTGATCGGCGACTTGTCGTCATAGGGCTCGATCAGTTCGATCTGCGAATTGGGCAGGTCGACGAAACAGACCCACACGCCCTGGTCGGGCATGGCGAACTTGTTGCCGATCTTGGTCGCGCCCAGCAGGTCGCGGTACATCTCGACCGACTTCTCGATCGAGGGCGTGGCGACGCCCACATGGTTCAGCTTGCCGATCATGATGCTCTCCGTCAGCGGTCAAATCTCTCGCTGACGGTGTAGTGCTTCCGTGACCGGCCGACAAGATCCTCGCAAGATAGGTATCAGCGGTCGATGGCGACCCAGACGATCAGCGCCAGGGCCACCATCTGGGCGAGGTTCAGCGCCATGCTGATGCCGTGCAGCCGCTTGAACTCGGCAGCCGCGGCAAGGTCGCCGGCGGCGCGGCGGTCGGCCAGATCGTTTACCGCGGGGCGCAGCAGCAACTGGGCCAGGACGAAGCCGATGGCGATGAGGGCCAGGATCGTGGCCGGCCAGAACGGCGGCATGGTCAGGGCCGCCATGCCGGTCAGCAAGGCCATTAGCGGATAGTAGGTGCTGAAGGCTTCGCGGATGAACGGCCCGCCATGTTCGGGCGGCAGCCGGCGATGAACCAGCGGGGCGATCACGAAGCTGAAGAAGACCATGCCGCCCAGGGCAAGGCTGGCGAGGAATACCGCGGTGGTTGGCATGTTCTTCTTGTCCTCTACGCGCTGACGCCTCAACCGAACGAGACGATAAGGATCACGGCCAGCAAGGCAAGGGTCCACAGCACCCCGTCGCCGGCGCCGCCGATGGTCAGGGTGCGGGCGATCGAGCCGATCAGCCCGGCCACGGGCCGGGCGACCGCCGCCAGGACCTGTTCGGCGAGTGTGCCCGCCCCGGCCAGCAGCAGGCCGGGCCACGCCAGGAGGCCGCCCAGCCGTTCTCCCCACCGGGGCAGGGGGCTGTGGCGGAACAGGGCGGCGGCGGCGAAGATCAGGCCGACAAGGCCCAGTTCCGCCCAGGCGGCTTGGTGGTGCAGCGCTGCCTCCAGGCTCGCGGCCCGGCCGCTGACCGGGGCCAGAACCGGGGCGAGAAAATCGATGATCGCGGGCGCGGCAAAGAACAGGGCCAGGGTTCCCGCGGCCGTCACCAGGGTCGCGGCCAGCATGCCGGGCGGCACTGGGGCATGGTGGTGGGAGCCTTCCGTGGGCTGGCCGAAGCAGGCCTTGAGCACGATCGGCAGCAGATAGGACAAGGTCAGCAGCGAGGACACGAGGAGCATGGCGCTCACCCAATCCAGGCCCCGGGCGGCGGCGCCGTCGCCCAGCAGGGCCTTGGCCCACAGGCCGCCGAAGGGCGGCAGGCCGGCGACCGACAGGGTGCCGAGCAGGATGGCGATTATCAGCAGCGGCATGCGCCGGCCGATGCCGCCGATTTCCGACAGCTTCTTCTTGTGGGTGGCGATCTGGATCGCGCCCGCGCCGAAGAACAGGGTGATCTTGCCCCAGGCGTGCATGACCAGTTGCAGCACGCCGGCCGCGATCGCCAGGGGATGCCCGATCGCCACCGCCAGGGTGACCAGGGCAAGCTGGGCCACGGTCGAATAGGCGAGGCGGGCCTTGAGGTCGTCCTTGCTCAGGGCGATCAGGCTGGCGGCGATGACGCTGCCCGCAGCGACCCAGACCAGCCAGTCGCCCACGCCGCGGCCGATGGTCTCGATGCCGAAGATGTAGACGGCGATCTTCAGCAGGGTGAAGACGCCGGCCTTGACCACGGCGACGGCATGGAGCAGGGCGCTGACCGGGGTCGGCGCCACCATGGCGGCGGGCAGCCAGCCGTGCAGCGGCATCAAGGCCGCCTTGCCCACGCCGTAGGCGTAGAGCCCCAGCAGCAGCGCCAGCAGGCCGTCGTCCAGCTTGCCGTCGAGAATGCCGCCGGGCACGAAATCGAGCGTCCCGGCCACCCCCCAGGTCCACACCAGGGCGGCGAGGAAAGGGACCAGCGAGGTTGCCAGCAGATAGGCGAGGTAGCGCCGGGCGCCGGCAATCGCCCCCTCCGTCTGCCAGTGCACGACCAGCGGATAGGTGACCAGGGTCAAGGCCTCGTAGGCGACGAACAGCGTTGCCAGGTTGCCGGCCAGGGCGATCGCCATTGTCGCCGACAGGGCCAGGGCGAAACAGGCATAGTACCGCGTCTGGTTCCGGGCGTGTTCGGCCCGCATATAGCCGATCGAATAGAGCGAATTGAGGATCCACAGGCCCGAGGCGACACCGGCGAAGATCAGGCCGATCGGCTCCGCCCGCAGGGTGAGCGAGAAGCCGGGCAGCAATTGGGCGAGGACCAGCGGCGCAGCACTACCGGCGTCGAAGCCGGCGATCAGGGCGGCGACGGCGCCGGCCAGCGCCAGCGCCGCGACCAGGGTTGTGGTCTCGCGCAGGTTGGGCCAGGCGCCGGCCAGGACGATCAGCAGGGCCGCGAAGGCGGGGATCGCCAGGGCGGCGAGCATCAGGATCTGAGGGGTCACGGCGCCCCCCGAGCAATTGTCCGACGATGCGTTCGGCCAGGCCGAAGCTCAGGCGGCTGTCGATGCCCAGGAACACGGTGCCCATGGTCAGGATCGCCATGGGCAGCAGGAACATGGCCCCGGCATCCCGGCGCCCGCCTCGGCGGGCTGGCCCAGCATGCCGGCCTCGACGATCCGCCAGACGTAGACGACCGTGATCAGCGAGGTGAGCAGAATGCCACCGGCCACGATCCAGTCGCCGAGATCCAGGGCGACCCGGATCACGCTGAGCTTGGAGACGAAGCCGGCGGTCAGCGGCACGCCGATCAGCGCCAGGCCGCCCACCAGCAGGCACAGGAAGGTGACGGGCATGGTCCGTGAGAGGCCGGCCAGGGTCTCGAAGCGGGCATTGCCGTGGCGGGCCACGATGGCGGCGGTGGCGGTGAACAGGCCGCCCTTGATCGCCGCATGGTTCAGCAGGTTGACGAGGGCCGCGGTGATGCCGGCAACACCGCCCAAGCCCAGGGCGATCAGCATCAGGCCCAGGTTGGCGATCGAGGAATAGGCCAGCAGGCGCTTCAGATCCCGCTCGCGCACCGCCAGGGCCGAGGCGAACAGCAGCATGGCCAGGCCGATGGGCGGCATCACGGCGGCGAAATTCACCCGGCCGATCTCGCCCGCCGTGTCGAACACCAGCACCGACAGGCGCAGCATCAGGTACAGCGCCACCTTGGTCGCGGTCATGGCCAGGAAGGTCGTCACCGCCGTGGGCGCATAGGCATAGGCGTTGGGCAGCCAGCGGTGCAGGGGCGCCATCGCCGCCTTCAGGGCCAGACCGACGAACAGGAACGAGCCGCCGACGACCACGGCCCGCCGCCCGGCACCGGGCAGGCGCTGCCCCAGGTCGGCCATGTTGAGGGTGCCGGTGGCGACATAGAGGAAGGCGATGCCGATGACGATGAAGGTGGCGCCCACGGCGCCCAGGATCAGGTAATCGAAGGCGGCGGTCAGGGCCCGGCGGTCGCGCCCGGCGCCCGCGGCGATCAGGACATAGGTCGAGAGCGAGGCGATCTCGAGGAAGACGAAGACGTTGAACAGGTCGCCGGTGACGACGATGCCGGTGAGGCCGGCGACGCACAGCAGGAAGGCGGCGTAGAACCGCGGCCGATCGCCGGGCGCAATTTCATCGGCAACGGCCGTGGGCAGGAACCAGGCGACCAGGGCGGCGCTGATCGCGATCAGGCTGGCCATGACCGCCGACAGCAGGTCGATGCGGTATTCGATGCCGATCGGCGGCGCCCAGTTGCCCAGGGCGTAGCTGATCACGTCGCCGTCCAGGGTCTGGCCCACCAGGCTCACGGCCAGCAGGCTTTGGAGGGCAACCACGGCGAAACACAGCAGGCCAGCCAGCCGGCCGTTGCCCAGCACGGACAGGATGGGGGCAGCCAGCAGCGGCAGCACGACGACGAGGATCGGCGCCTGGGCGTTGAGGAAACTCATGACGTACCTGGGGGCACAGCCGCATGTGCAAGGACCGCCATCCTCACCCCTCGCGCTCGGGGTGGGTCAGCGGCAGCAGCTCGTCCTCCTCGATCGTGCCGAAGGCTTCGCGGATGCGCACGGCCAGGGCCAGGCCGACGGCCAGGGTGGCGACGCCGACCACGATCGCGGTCAGGATCAGGACCGAGGGCAGGGGATTGCTGTAGACCTCGAACCCCGGCGTGAGGATGGGGGGCGTGCCGTCGGCGACCACGCCGATGGCGATGTAGAAGACGAAGACCGAGACCTGGAAGATGCCAAGGCCGATCAGTTTCTTGATCAGGTTGCCCTGGGCGATGGTGATGTAGAGGCCGGTCATCATCAGCACGACGACAACCCAATAGGGAAACAGGCCCACAAGGTCCATCATGACGCGGAAGCCCGGCTGGCGAAGCGCTGATAAAGCAGGGTCATGACGCAGGCGACGGTCATGAAGACGCCGGCCTCGATCGCGGTGATGCCGATCTGCTGGCCGGTGGGCCGGCTGCCGAAGGCATCGTAATCGAGGAAGTTATGGCCCAGCGCCAGGGTGGCGAGGCCGGTGCCGCCATAGGTGAGGACGCCCAGCGCCATGATGGCGCGCAGCACCCGTTCGGGCACCAGCAGGTTCAGCCGCTCGACGCCGAAGACGAGGCCGAAGAGGATCAGGCCTCCCCCTAAGATGGCGCCGGCCTGGAAGCCGCCGCCGGGGCTGTAGGCACCGTGGAATTGCACATAGGGCGCCAGGAACAGGGTCAGCGGCACGAGCAGCGTGGCCACGGCGCGCAGCACTACGTCGCGGTCGGCCCGTGCCGGGGCATCGCCGCGGCCAGGGCGCCGCGACGGCGCGCCGCCGGTCAGCAGCAGCAGCACACCGAGGCCGGCCGTGAACACCACCACCACCTCGCCCAGGGTGTCATAACCGCGATAGCTGGCCAGGACCGAGGTGACGACATTGGGAATGGCGATCTCGCTGCCGCTTTCCTGGAGGTAGTGGGGCGCGACGTGGCCCTGGGCGGGGGCGCGGGCATCGCCGAAGCGCGGCAGCTCCAGGGTGCCGTAGGCCAGCGCCAGGCCGGTAAGTACGCAGACGCCGACGCCGATCGCCGAGGCCGGCCGGCCGCGCCGGCGTTCCTGCCGCCCGGTCAGGCGCAGGGCGGTGACGATCAGGACGGTGGAAACGCCGGCCCCCACGCAAGCCTCGGTAAAGGCGACGTCGGGCGCATCGAACAGCACGAACAGGGCGCAGCAGGTGAAGCTGAAGATGCCCGACAGCATGGTGACGACCAGCAAGTCGCTCAGGAAGGCCATGGCCACCGCCAGCGCCACCAGGGCGCCGAGCAGGCCGATCATCAGCATGGTCTCCATGGGCTTACTCCCCGGGCCGGCGGGCGGCAGCTTGTCGCCGTCCAGCACCGGGCGCAGGCCCGTGCGGAAGGCGGCCCGCGCCAGGGCATGGCACGCCGCCGGCGACGCGAACAGGGCGACGATCAGCACGACGAGAAGTTTCAGCGCGACCAGGACATCGGGCGACAGCACGGCGAGTCCGGCCAGGATGCCGATCGCCCCCAGGGTGTCGGTCACCCCGGCGGCATGGGCCCTGGTATAGAAGTCGGGCAGGCGCAGCAGCCCGACCGCCCCGACCAGGGCGGCCAGCGCGCCGATGGCAACCATCCCGCCGCCCAAAATGCTGCGCAGCAATTCGATCAGCTCCGCGCCGCTCATGCCCGGTCCTTCTCGCCGATCAGGTAGCGCATGACCGCCACGGTGCCGATCAGGTTGAGCACGGCATAGACCAGGGCGATGTCGATGAAGTCGAAACGGCCGGTGGCAAAGCCCAGGACGGCGATCAGCAGGATGGTTTTCGTGCCGATCAGGTTCAGCGCCAGGATCCGGTCGAACACCGTCGGCCCGGCCAGCGCCCGAATCAGCGCGAGCCCGAAGGTGGCAAGCAGGGCGGTGGCCGCGGCGGCATAGAGGCTCATGACCGGCGGATCACGGGCGCGCGCCCCGGAAACGTGCATCGAGGGCGGTGCAGCGGCGGTTCATTTCGCCCTCGGCCAAACTACCCAGGCCGTCGCGGCGCAGGGCGTGGACAAGAAAATGATCGCCTTCCGCGACAACCGTCACCGTACCGGGGGTAAGCGTGATCGAATTGGCGTAAAGAGCGCGGAAAACCTGGCTTTTCTGGCTGGCCGGGAGCCAGGCCATGGCCGGCGAAATGCGGCCGCGCAGGATCGCCACGATGACGTCGAAATTCGCTTTCAGGATTTCGACCAGCAGCCAGCCCCAGTAGCCGACGATGCCGGCGATCAGCGTAAACGGTTGAAAATCCCGGGAGATCAGGCCCAGGTGAGACACCAGCGCAACGACGCCGACGACCGACAGGACCGAGGTGGCCAGGAGAAACGGGGAGAAATGGCCGGACAAGCCCACCCACAGCAAGTAGAACGCCGACCCCAGCAAAATACGTTGCGTCACCGGCCTCCCTTTCGCGCAGATAACGCCGCCGAACAGGCCGGTACTGTGCAGTATTGATGCTGCCTTGAAAACCCCAAGGTGGTGGCAACAGGCCCGCCTGCAGGTTGCGATGCAGCATTGAGATGAAGCGTTTCGGTGGCAAATTCCACCCGTCACAAATCATTCTTCGTGACAGTCATAAATCCTGGTGGGAATATGGCGTCATAAAGAACGCAGGAAAAACTGCGCGTGAAATTAGGGGGATAGCTCGAAAAGGTGACCAACGTGTCATCTTTTCCGTGTGGGAAGAGTTGCTCATGGAACATCTCATGGCGGCGGGTGGCGGCGCCGATATCGCCACAATCGAAATCTCGGGCCGGGTGAAGTGGTTTGACATGACGAAGGGCTATGGCTTCGTCACACCGGGGGACGGCCAGGGAGATATCTTGTTGCATTTGTCGGCGCTGCGCCAGGCAGGGCTCGACCATGTCGACGAGGGCGCCACCTTGCGCTGCGAGGCGGTGCGCCGACCGAAGGGCTTCCAGGCGCTGCGGGTAATCGATCACGACCCGTCGACCGCCCTGCCTTCGGACCGGCTGCGACCACCGCCGCGCCGCGCCCTGCCGCCGATCGAAGACGCCGGCACACCGGTCGAGGCCACCGTCAAGTGGTTCAACCGGGCGCGCGGCTACGGCTTCGTGTCGCGCGGCGAGGGCACGCCCGACATCTTCGTGCACATGGAGGTGTTACGCCGTTCGGGCGTCGTCGAAGTGGCGCCGGGCCAGACGGTGATGGTGCGCATCGTCGAAAGCGACAAGGGGCCGCAGGTCGCCGAACTCAAACCGGCCTGACCGGCCGGTTGCCTCGGGGGAGAGGGAGCACGGCGCGGTTCGCCAGAACCGCGCCGCTTGCTCGTCAGCAGGCTCGTAAACCCGGGTTAGACATCCTGCGTCCTTCGAGACGCCACTCTTCGAGTGGCTCCTTGAGGCATGAGGTAAGTCTTTTTGCCATAAAGATTTTCCTCATCCTGAGGAGGCCCGCAGGGCCGTCTCGAAGGACGCAGGGTGCCGATGCCACGCAGCGTTACTTCGGAAATGCGGCATAGGTCTGCGGCGGCGAGACCTTGGCGATCAGGCCGGCCTGATGCAGGAAGCTCGCCGCCCGGGTGAAACGCCCGGGGTCCAGCGCCGCCGGGCTGGCCGCGAAGCGCGGCAGGGTCAAGGCCCAGGCCTGCCTGTTCAATTCGTCGTTCAACTCGGGATAGGCCGCGATGAACGCCGCCCAGGCCTCGTCCGGGTGGTTGATGGTGTAACGTGCCCCGTCTTCCAGGGCGGCGACGAAGCGGGCGATGCGGGGGTCGTCGGCCTTGTCCGCGCCGGCCGCGATGATCAGCTCGTCATAGGACGGCACGCCATGATCCTCGACCGGGAAAATGCGCGCGGGCTTGCCCAGCAGGGCCATTTCCGGGATCTCGAAATTGCGGTAGGCGCCGATCACCGCATCGACCTGGCCCGCGGCGAGCGAGGTCGCCAGGGCGAAATTGACGTTCACCAGTTGCACATCGGCATTGGTCAGGCCCGCGGTCGCCAGCATGGTGTTGAGCAGGGCATCCTCGAAGCCTGCCACCGAATAGCCGATCTTGCGGCCTTTGAGGTCGGCGATCGATTTGACCGGCCCGTCGGCCAGCACCGCAAGGCAGTTCAGCGGCGTGTCGATCAGGGTCGCCACGCGTTTCAGCGGCAGGCCCTGGTCGACCAGCAGGACCAGTTGCGGCTGGTAGGTCACGGCTAGGTCGGCCTGGCCGGCGGCGACCAGCTTGGGGGGATCGTTGGGATCGGACGGCGCGATCAGTTCCACCTCCAGCCCGCGCGCGGCGAAATAGCCTTGGGTCTTGGCCAGGATCAGCGGGGCGTGGTCGGGATTGACCGCCCAGTCGAGCAGCACGGTCAGCTTGTCGGCCGCGGCGGCGGGCGTTGCGGCGAGGCAGGCAAGGCCCAGGATCAGGGCGCGAAGTCGCTTCATGGGGTCAACTATCCGTCAGGGTTGCAGGGTCGGAGGATTGGGCCCAGGGCGTCGCCCGGCGCATCAGCCGGTCGACACCCAGGTAAAGCAGCAGGGCCAGGGCCGCGAGCACGATCAGGGCGGCGAACATCAGGTCGATCTTGGCCCGGGCATTGGCATGCAGCATCAGCCAGCCCAGCCCCCCGGCCGAGCCGACCCATTCGCCCACCACGGCACCGATGGGCGCCACGGCGGCGGCGATGCGCAGGCCCGAGCCCAGGGCGGGCAGCGCCGCGGGACCATAGAGGTGGCGCAACAGGCGCCAGCGCCCGCCCGGCCGCTGCACCCCGCCGGTCATCACCCGGGCCAGGTCGGCCAGGCCCGGTTCCAGCCGGGCGATGCCGTCGGCCAGGGCCACGGTCACGGGAAAGAAGATGATCACGCAGGCCATGGCGATCTTCGACGCCATGCCATAGCCCAGCCACATCACCAGCAGGGGCGCCACGGCAAAGACCGGGATGGCCTGGCTGGCGATCACCAGCGGCAGCACCAGGCGCCGCAAGCGCGTGGTCGAGGCCAGCAGCACCGCCGTGGCGATGCCCAGCAAGGTGCCCAGCAGCAGGCCGGCGGCAATTTCAATCAGGGTCGTGGCGCCGTGGGCCAGCAACAGGTCGCGTTGCCGCCACAAGGTCTCGGCGACCGCCAGAGGCGAGGGCAGGATGAAGAACGGCACGTCGGTCAGCAGGATGATCGCCTGCCACAGGCCGATCAGGACCGCGAAGGCCGCCAGGGCGGCCAGCAGCTTGGTCATGCCATGGCCCCCAGCAGGGCCAGCAGCGCGGCCTGGGCGGCTGCCACGGCGGCATCGCCCAGGCTGCGCGGCACGGGCTGCGGCGGCAGGGCCAGCGTGGTCAATTGCGCCGGCTCGCCGCGCAGGACGTGGACGGCATCGCCCAGGCGCAGCGCCTCGCCCGGGTCGTGGGTGACCAGCAGCACGGTGCGGCCGGCCAGCAGGCGGGCGGTGGTGGTTTGCAGGCGGTGGCGGGTGACCGCGTCGAGGGCCGAGAAGGGCTCGTCCATCAGCACGACCGGCCGGTTTTCATAGAGGGTGCGGGCCAGGGCCACGCGCTGGCGCTGGCCGCCCGACAGGGCGCGCGGCGGCAGGGCGGCGGCCGCGTCCAGTTCGACCAGGTCGAGCAGGTGGCGGGCGCGGGCGGGATCGACCGCCTCGCCGCGCAGGCGGGCCCCCAGGGTCACATTGTCGAGCAGCGAGGCCCAGGGCAGCAGGTGGTCGCGCTGGTCCATCAGGGCGACGCGGCCGGGCAGGGGCAGGCCATCGCTGGCCTTGACCGTGCCGGTGGCGCCCGCGGGGGCGAGGCCCGCCAGCAGGCGCAGCAGGCTGGACTTGCCCACGCCGCTGGGCCCCAGCAGGCAGGCGGTGTGGCCGGCCTCGACGGCAAGGTCGAGACCGGCAAAGTAGACGCGATCGCCGAAGCGCAGGGCGGCGGACTCGATGGCGAGCGCCGGAGCGGTAAAGGCACGTGCGGTCGAACTGACCGTATCGATCATGACACCCATCCCTACGCCGGTGCGAACCGGATCAGGTTCTAGGGGTCGTTCCCAAGTGGAACCTCTCAGCCGGCGCTCCGGCTCCCCGAGTGAAGAGGCGGGGACTATGACCGCTCGGCGCTTGACGGGCAAGAGGCTCGTGGGCAGGGTCTGTCCCATGTCGACCTTGCTGCGCCGCCTGTGTGCTCCCGCCCTCCTAGTACTGGCGCTCGTCCGTGCCGGTGCCGCCCACGCCGAACAGCTCACCATCGTCTCGGCCGCCGGCACCCGGCACGCCTTTCAGGTCGAGATCGCCGACGAGGATGCCGAGCGGATGAAGGGGCTGATGTTCCGCGAACAACTGGCATCCGATGCCGGCATGCTGTTCCTCTATCCGCGGCCGGTCGGCATCGTCATGTGGATGAAGAACACGCCCCTGCCGCTCGACATGCTGTTCGTCGACCAGAAGGGCATCATCACCTCGATCGCGGCCGACACCGTGCCCTACAGCACCGACCGCATCCCCGCCGACCGTCTGGTGATCGGCGTGCTGGAAGTCAACGCCGGCACCGCCGCGCGCCTGCACATCGTGCCCGGCGACCGGATCGACTACCCCGCCTTCCGCTGACGGCCGCCCCCGCTAGGGCCGGAACGCCGCCCTGACCTTGGGCGCATTGGCGACCCGCTCGGTCAGGTCGGCCAGGAGGGTGCGCATCGCCTCGCTCATCGCGGCGGCCAGGATCGCCGGGATGTTGTCGCAGGTCAGCGCCAGGACATCCTCGGCCTTGCCCGTTGCCTCGCGGCTGGTTTCATAGATCTTGCCGTCGGGCCCCTCGAGCCGTAGGGAGGCCGAGAGTTCGGCCGTCGCCCTGAACACGGTCTCGAGCAGGCCCACCTCGAGCTTGCCCCGATAGTCGACCTCGTCGACCGCCAGCGCGATGGTGCGCGGCGCGGCGGGATCGTCGGGCGCCACCTGGGCAAACACCTGGCGCAGCGAGGCCAGGGCCGCGATGCGGAAAGCCACGCTGGCGTCGACCTCGAAGACATGGCCGTTGCAGGGGCCGGGGCGCGCCCGGCGATGGCGGTCGAGTTCCCCGGTATCGACGATCAGGCCGACCGGGCCGGGCAAGGGCGCCTCCAGGCTGATTTCGATCGGCGCTGGCGGTGGCGGCGTCACGGCGGCATTGTAGCTGCAGCCGGCAGCCGCGAGCGCGATCAGCGATGCCGCGAGGGGGCGGCGGAAGCTATGATGTTCCAGGATCGAGGTTTCCCGTGCTGAGTGTTGCGCCTCGAAGGATTGTATAGATTGGTGAGATGATCGCTATGGGGGAATTGGGCGGCATGGCCATGTTGGGCGTCATCGGCGGCAGCGGGCTCTACAGCATCGACGGGCTCGAGGATCAGGCCTGGGTGGCCGTGGACACGCCTTGGGGGCCGCCTTCGGACGAGATCCTGACCGGGCGCCTGGGCGACCTCGAGGTCGCCTTCCTGCCGCGCCATGGCCGCGGTCATCGCCTGTCGCCCACCGAGATCAACTACCGTGCCAACATCGATGCCCTCAAGCGCCTGGGCGTGACCGATGTCCTGTCGATGTCGGCCTGCGGTTCGTTCCGCGAGGAGTTGCCGCCCGGCACCTTCGTCGTGGTCGACCAGTTCATCGACCGCACCTTCGCCCGCGAGAAGAGCTTTTTCGGGTCAGGCCTGGTCGCCCATGTGTCGATGGCCGACCCGGTGTGCCAGCGCCTGGGCGACCTGATCGAGGGCGCCGCGATCTTTGCCGAGGTCACCTTGCATCGCGGCGGAACCTACCTGGCGATGGAGGGGCCGCAATTTTCCTCCCGCGCCGAATCCAATCTCTACCGTGGCTGGGGCTGCGACGTGATCGGCATGACCAACATGCCCGAGGCCAAGCTGGCCCGCGAAGCCGAACTTTGTTACGCGACCGTGGCGATGGTCACAGATTTCGATTGCTGGCACGACGAACATGGCGCGGTCGAGGTCGCGACGATCGTCGAGGTCCTGCATCGTAACGCCCAGGCGGCCCGGGCCCTGGTCAGGGGCATCGCGCCCACGCTTGGCGCCTCGCATCACGGGGCTTGCCGGCATGGTTGCGACCGGGCGCTGGAACATGCCGTGATCACGCCGCCGCAGGCGCGCGATCCAGGCGCGGTGGCCAGACTCGACGCTGTTGCGGGGCGCGTCCTTCGGCTTGAGGCCAAGGCGCAAGGATAGGAGAAGGGCATGTTCGGTTGGATTGTGCTGGGGCTGGTTGTCCTCGTCGTCCTCTATGCGATTGCGACCTACAACGGCCTGGTCGCGGGCAAGAACCAGGTGCTGGCCGGCTGGAAGCAGATCGATGTCCAGCTCAAGCGCCGCTACGACCTCATTCCCAACCTGGTCGAGGTCGCCAAGGATTACATGGGCTACGAGCAGGAAACCCTGCAGAAGGTGATCGCCGCCCGCAATACCGCGATGGCCGCGACCACGCCCGCCGCCGCCGGCGCCGCCGAGGCACAGCTTTCAGGCGCCCTGGGCAAGTTCTTCGCCCTGGCCGAATCCTATCCAGACCTCAAGGCGAACGACAATGTCCGCACCTTGATGGAGGAGCTGACCTCGACCGAGAACAAGATCGCCTTCGCGCGCCAGCACTACAACGACAGCGCCATGACCCAGAACAACAGGATCGAGCAGTTCCCCTCGAACATCGTGGCGCGCATGGGCGGCTTTGGCCCCCATGAGTATTTCGAGGTGCCGGAGACGGAAAAGGCGCCGGTCAAGGTCGACCTGCGCTAGGTATCGCGACGGGAGGCGGGCATGACGGACGCGGGGCAGGGGGGCGGTTCGGGCCCCTGGGGCGATCGATCGGCTGCCGCTGCCGCC
Source organism: Oleomonas cavernae (assembly GCF_003590945.1). Taxonomy (NCBI): domain Bacteria; kingdom Pseudomonadati; phylum Pseudomonadota; class Alphaproteobacteria; order Acetobacterales; family Acetobacteraceae; genus Oleomonas; species Oleomonas cavernae. The sequence continues at coordinate 640,673 of NZ_QYUK01000011.1, forward strand.
GACCCGGAAGCGACGGTCTTTGCGCCCATGCCGTCCCGGGCGACCGCGGCCACGGGCATCGCCTCGACCGATTTCATCGGCGCGGCGGCCCGCAACCGGCGCAACACCTGGGTGCTGGTCAGCGTCATGATCGCCATCGGGGCCGTGCTGGGTTACCTGCTGGGCGCCACGATCCAGGCGGGCGAGGGCGATCCCCGTTTCAACCCCTTCGCCTCGGGCCTGGGCTTCGGCTTTGCCCTGTTCATGATCGCGGTCAGCCTGATCTGGACCCTGATCGCCATGCGCTTTGGCGCGCGCATCGTGCTCAGCCTCTCCGGCGCCAAGGAAGTGTCGCAGGAGGAGGCGCCGCAACTCCACAACGTGGTCGAGGAAATGGCCATCGCCGCGGGCCTGCCCAAGCCCAAGGTCGCGATCATCGAGACCGATGCGCTCAATGCCTTCGCCACCGGCATGTCGACCGACAAGGCGGCCGTCGCCGTCACCCGCGGCCTGCTCGCGACCCTCAACCGCGAGGAATTGCAGGCCGTGGTCGGCCACGAGATGGGCCACGTCCTCAACCTCGACATGCGCTACGGCACGGCGGTGGGAGTCTATGTCGGCCTGATCGCCCTGGTCGCGGACGGCATCCTGCGCACCATGCGCTTTGCCAGCCTAGGCCGCTCGCGCTCGTCCAGCGGCAAGGGCAACGGCCTCCAGGCGATCCTGATGATCATCCTGCTGGTCTTCGCCATTATCGCGCCGATCGCCGCCAAGTTCGTGCAGATGGCGATCTCGCGCCAGCGCGAATACCTGGCGGATGCCACCAGCGTGAAACTCACGCGCAATTCCGTCGCCATGATCTCGGCGCTGGAAAAACTGGGCGCCTCGACCGTGCCCTTCGACAAGGCCAACCGGGCGACCCAGCACCTGTTCATCGTCAACCCGTTCCGCGATTTCTCGGCCAAGGCCAGCGCCCTGATGTCCACCCATCCGCCGCTCGCCGAGCGCATCGAACGGCTGCGTAACCTGAAGGGTTAGCTCCTTCACCCGACCCATTGTTGTCATCCCGCCTTCCAGGCTGTGTGGAAAGTCTCTTTGGCCGGTTTGCAAAGTGTTTTGGACGTGATTCACTGTTGTCGGCGGCAGGTCGGATGGCAAGCGATGGGTCACATAGAGGGGTCGAGCCGGGATCAGCGTGAACTTGTGGCGGCGAGCCTGGACGAGCGTCTTGACGAGGCGCACGTGGTTCGGGTGATCGATGCCTTTGTCGAGACGCTGGATTTGCAGGCGCTGGGCTTTTCCCGGGTGGCGGCGGGCACGCTGGGGCGGCCGGCGTTTCATCCGGGTGATCTCTTGAAGCTCTATGTCTACGGCTATTCCAACCAGATGCGCTCCAGCCGCCGGCTGGAGCGCGAGGCGGTGCGCAATCTCGAGGTGCAGTGGCTGATCAACCGGCTGATGCCCTCGTTCAAGACGATCGCCGACTTTCGCAAGGATCACGCCCAGGCCATCGTCGCGGTGACGCGGTCGTTCGTGGGGTTCTGCCGGGGCCATTCGCTCTTGGGCGGCGCGTTGGTGGCGATCGACGGCAGCAAGATCGAGGCGGTGGCGAGCCGCAAGAAGGTGCTCACGCCCAAGGCGCTGGCCAAGCAGGCGGCGGCGCTCGACGCGAAGATCGCCGGCTATCTCGCGGCCATGGACGCGGCGGATCGCGACGATGCCGCCGCCGAGCCGGCCGGCTCGGCCCCGGCGGTGGCGGCGGCGCTGGCGGCGCTGCGGCAGCGGCGGGAAGATATCCAGGCGCAGACCAAGGCGCTGGCGGACCAGGGGCTGAGCCAACTGGTGATCGGCGAAGCCGAGGCGCGGCTGATGAAGACCGCGCACCATGGCCATCAGGTCGCCTACAATGCGCAGACCGCCGTGGACGGCCGGCACGGGCTGATCGCCGCCTTCGAACTCACCAGCGACGGCAACGACCTTGGCCAACTCCTGCCCATGGCCGAGCAGGCCAAGGCCGTGCTGGAGGTCGAGGCGCTCACCGTCGTCGCCGATACCGGCTACTCCAACGGCGAGCAGGGCAAGGCCTGCGCGGCGGCGGGCATCACCGCGGCGGTGCCGCGCCCCGAGACGGTCCAGACCAGGGATACGACGCTCTTCAGCCGCGACGCCTTCCGCTACGATGCCGCCGGCGACCGCTGGACCTGCCCGGCGGGTGCCACCCTGACTCTGTTCAAGACCTCGCAGACGGAGAAGGTCCGCCACTACAGGACCGAGGCCTGCGCCGGCTGCGCGCTCAAGCCGCAATGCACCAAGGCGGCGAGGCGAACGATCGCCCGGCACTTCTACGAAGACGACAGGCAGGCCATGCACCGGCACGCCAGCGACGACCCGGGCTTGATGAAACGCCGCCGCGAACTGGCCGAACACCCCTTCGGCCACATGAAGTGGCTGCTCGGCTATCCCCGCTTCCTGGTCCGGGGCCTCGAGAAAGCCCGATCCGAACTCGCCCTCGCCGTCCTGGGCTTCAACCTCAAGCGGGCCATCACCATCCTCGGCGTCCCGGCCATCCTCGACGCCCTCCGCGTCGAGCCCGCTTGACCGGCTTTGCTCTCCGCCAAGCGGCGAGCCGACCGGAACATCCAGACCCACCCGGCGACCAAGGCGACTTTCCACACAGCCTGGAAGGCCGGGATCCATTGCGACATCGCGCGCTGCCCCAGAATGGATCCCGGCCTGCGCCGGGATGACGATGAGGAGGTCAGTCCTGGTGCGCGTCGAAGAAGGCGAGCGTCCGTTCCAGTGCCAGCTTGCTGGCGGCGGCGTCGAAATTGGCCCGGCGCAGACTGAAGCCGTGGTCAGCGTCAAGTTGACGCGCGATCCTGGTTGCGACAATGCCCGCCGTTGCAAGGGCGGGCGGATCGGCCTGTACTCGTCCACAGGGCCAAGCGCGCGACCCATGTATCAGCGTCAGTCCATTCCAGATATTCGGCCAAGACCGGCGCTGGCGCGACCTGAAAGGACCGTGTGGATGCTCGCCCAGATCCTAGTAGCCGTCAGTGCTGGCATTCTCCTGGCGCTCGGCATTGGTCACCTGTTTCTGACCTTTGTCGGCCCGAAGCTGATGCCACGGGATCGGTCGCTTCGTGCGGCCATGACCGGCGTGCCGCTGGTGATCTCGCGGCAGACCGACATGTGGCGGGCCTGGATCGGCTTCAATGCCACCCACAGTATTGCGCTGATCCTGTTCGGCCTCGTCTACGGCCACCTGGCCATCACGCGCGCCGGCCTGCTCTTCGATGACCCCGTGCTGCTGGTCGTCGGCTTTGCTACCCTGGCCGGGCTGCTGGTGCTTGCGCGGCTCTATTTTTTCGCCGGCCCGGTGCTCGGCGTCTCAATCGCGCTGGGCTGCTACCTGGCCGGCATCGCCGTCAACTGGTCGTAGCCGGGCCTGAACCCCGGTCAGTCCAGGTGCGCGTCGAAGAAGGCGAGCGTCCGTTCCAGCGCCAGCTTGCTGGCGGCGGCGTCGAAATTGGCCCGGCGGTCGGAACTGAAGCCGTGGTCGGCGTCGTAGAGATGGATCGCGACTTCCGGGTGCTTCTCGGCCAGAAACTCGATCCTGTCTTCGGGCGTGGAAGCGTCCTTCGAGCCGAAGTGCAGCATGGTGGGGCATTTCGGCGCCAGTTCGACGAAGTTCAGGATCGCCGTGCCGTAGTAGCCCACGGCGCAATCGAGCCGCGGCACCTTGGCCGCCGCCAGCCAGGCGATGGCGCCGCCAAAGCAGTAGCCGACGATGCCCACCGGCTCCTGGCCGGTGCCGCGCCGCAGATGGCCCGCGCAGGCGGTGACATCCAGCATCGGTGCCTCCCAGCCGATCTCCTCGCGCAGGGCGCGGCCCTTGGCGACGCCGTCGGCATCATAGGGCAGGTCGGCCTGCGGCAGGGCGCGGTCGTAGAGCTGGGGGGCCACGACCTCATAGCCTTGCGCGGCATAGCGCTGGCACAGGTCGCGGATGTGGGCGTTGACCCCGAAAATCTCCATGGCGACGATGATGCCGCCGCGCGGGGTGCCGCCGGGCATGATGTGCCAGGCCTGGAACTTGTGGCCGTCGGCGGCCTCGAGCGTGATCCATTCGCCGCTCATTGCTGCCCCCGCTTGCCGATGAATGCCTTGCCCAGGACGCTGCAAACCACCTCGCCCGTGGCATTCGCGGCGGAAAAGCGCTGTTTGATCAGGCCCCGGTCGGGCCGGGTTTCCGACGCCGTCGCGCTGATGACCTCGATCGTTACCGTCAGCACGTCGCCCGGGCGCACGGGCTTGATCCAGCGCAGATCCTCGAACCCCGGCGAAACGATGAAGCCGGGGCAGCCGTCATGGCCCAGGGTGTAATCGGTGATGGTGCGGATGATCTTGGAGAAGGTGTGCCAGCCCGACGCGATGATGCCGCCATAGAACGAGCCGGCCGCCGCGACCGGGTCGATATGGAACGGCTGGGGGTCGTAACGCCTGGCGAAGGCGATGATTTCCGCCTCGTCGAAGCTGATGGTGCCGGCCGTCACCGTGGTGCCGGGCACGAAATCCTCGAACCAGTGAAGGCGCCGGTCGCTCATGCTGCCTCGCCCGCGCTGCGGCAGCGGAACATGACGCTGGCGCGCATCTCCAGGACGATCTCGCCGTTCTGGTTGACCAGTTCCTGCCGCGAGGTGACCACCCCGGTGGTCGGCCGCGACCGCGAGCGGCGCGCCTCCACCACCTCCATGCGCAGGCGCAGCCGGTCGCCCGGGCGGACGGGCAGCAGGTAGCGGACCTCGTCGACCCCGGGCGAGCCCAGGGAGGTCGCGCGCAGCATGTAGCCGTCGCACATCAGCCGCATCATGATCGAACAGCTATGCGCGCCCGAGGCGATCAGGCCGCCGAAGGGCGAGTTCGCCGCAGCCTCGGCGTCGACATGAATCGGCAGCGGATCGAATTCGCGGGCGAATTCCAGGATGTCGGCCTCGGTGATTTGCGTATCGCCGTAGGTTTCGACCTTGCCGACCTCGAAATCCTCGAAATGGAGCAGGTCGGCCGCTGGTGCCCCTGTTTCCGCCATTGCTGCCGCCTCGTCTGTCCTAGCCGGGACGGAATCTAGACGCTGGCCGCGCCCGGCGCAATCGCACCGGGCCGGGCAGGGGATATTAGGCGTTGAAGCGGAAATGCAGGATGTCGCCGTCGGCGACGACATATTCCTTGCCTTCCAGGCGCAGGCGGCCGGCATCGCGCGCCGCCGCTTCGCCCTTGTATTTCACATAGTCGTCATAGGCCATGGTCTCGGCCCGGATGAAGCCGCGCTCGAAATCGGAATGGATCACGCCGGCGGCGCCGGGGCCCTTGGTGCCCTTGACGATGGTCCAGGCCCGCGCTTCCTTAGGCCCGACGGTGAAATAGGTGATCAGGCCCAGCAGGCCGTAGCCGGCGCGGATCATCCGGGCGAGGCCGGTTTCCTCCAGCCCCAGGTCGGCGAGGAACGCCTGGCGTTCTTCCGCGTCGAGTTGGGCGACTTCCGCCTCGATCGCGGCCGAGATGACGACGAAGGCGGCCCCTTCGGCCTTGGCCATCTGGGCGACCTTGGCCGAGTGGACGTTGCCGGTGGCGGCCGAGGCCTCCTCGACATTGCAGACATAGAGCACGGGCTTGGAGGTGATCAGGTCCAGGGTCGGCCAGATCGCCCGCTCGTCGGCGGCGATCTCGACCACGCGGGCGGGCTTGCCCTCGCGCAGCACGGTCAAGGCGCGTTCCATCAGCGACAGGCGGATCTTGGTCTCTTCGTCCGTGGCGCCCTTGCTCTTCTTCTGCAGGGCGGGGAAGCGCTTTTCCAGGCTGTCGAGGTCGGCCAGCATCAGCTCGGTCTCGATGATCTCGGCATCGGCCAGCGGATCGACCCGGCCTTCGACATGGGTGATGTCGCCGTCCTCGAAGCAGCGCAGGACGTGGCAGACGGCGTCGACCTCGCGGATGTGGGACAGGAACTGGTTGCCCAGGCCTTCGCCCTGCGAGGCGCCGCGCACCAGGCCGGCGATGTCGACGAAGGTGATCTGGGTCGGGATGATCTGGGCCGAGCCGCCGATCTTGGCGATGGTCTCGAGGCGCGGATCAGGCACCGGCACCTGGCCGACATTGGGCTCGATGGTGCAGAAGGGATAGTTCGCCGCCGCCGCCGCTGCCGTCTGGGTCAGGGCGTTGAACAGGGTCGACTTGCCGACATTGGGCAGCCCGACGATGCCGCACTTGAAACCCATGCTTACTCTCCTGAAGGTTCTGCCGGCGCCGCCTTGGGCGGTTTGGCCGGCTTGGGCGGCGCGGTCAGCAGCGCCACCTTTGATTGGAAGGCGGCATCCTCGCCGCGCGCGAGCAGCGGTGCCTCTTGCGCCACCGCGTCGAGCAGGGGATGCAGCCAGGTATTGTCGCTCTTGCCGAAGTCGCCCAGGACATAGCGCAGCACCGCCGCCTTGTCGCCGGGATGGCTGATCCCTAGGCGCACGCGGCGATAGGTCGGGCCGATGTGGGCGTCGAGCGAGCGCAGGCCGTTGTGCCCGGCATGGCCGCCGCCGGTCTTCATCTTCAGGCGGCCGGCGGCAAGGTCGAGCTCGTCGTGGAAGACCACGATATGGGCGAGGTCGAGCTTGTAGAACCGCGCGGCCTCGCCCACGGCCCGGCCGCTCTCGTTCATGTAGGTCAGGGGCTTCAGCAGCAGCACCTTGTCGCCGGCGGGGGCCAGCTTGCCTTCGGCGATCTCGCCCTGGAAGGCGCGCTTCCATGGCCCGAAATCGTGCCGGTGGTGAATGGCGTCGATCGCCATGAAGCCGATATTGTGCCGGTTGCCGGCATACTGGCCGCCGGGATTGCCCAGGCCGACGAGGAGGATCATCGAACTTCCCCTCGAAGGGGTGGACACCCGGCCGGTTCAGGCCGGGTGTCCATGTCAGAACATTACTTCTTGGCCGGGGCCTTCTTTTCCGGCGCCTTGGCGGCACCGGCCGGGGCCTTCGCAGCACCGGCGGGCGCCTTGGCGGCGGCGGCGGGAGCAGCGGCGGCGGCCGGGGCAGCCTCGGCCGCGACGGTCGGCGGCGCGATCGTGGCAACGGTGAAGTTGCGGTCGGCCACGGTCAGCTTGGCGCCAGCCGGCAGGGCGACGTCGTTGATGTGCACCGAGTCGTTGATGTCGAGGCCGGCCAGGCTGATGGTGATCTGCTCGGGCACGTCATCGGCCGGGCACTTCAGCTCGATCTCGTGGCGAACGATGTTCAGCACGCCGCCACGCTTCAGGCCGGGGCTTTCGAGCTGGTTGGTGAAGGCGACGGGCACCTGCACCAAGATCAGGCCGTCCTTGGCGATGCGCAGGAAATCCACGTGCAGCGCCTTGTCGCTGACGGGATGGAACTGCACGTCGCGGGGCAGCACGCGCTCGACCCGGTCGCCGATCTGCAGGTCGTAAACGGTCGACAGGAACTTGCCCTTCGACAGTTCGCGGGCCAGCATCTTGTCTTCGACGGTGATGACTTCGGCGGCTTCCTTGTTGCCGTAGATCACGGCGGGAACTCGACCGTCACGACGCGCAGCCCGGGCGGACCCCTTACCAGCCCGGTCGCGTGCCTCGACGGCGAGCGTAGAAATCTTGCTCATTTCAATCTCCAATGAAAACGCCCGCCTCCAGGGGTGCGGGCGCCGGTGAACGCGGGTGTTTAGCGCAATTGGGGGGGAAGGGCAAGCCTTGCCCGCCGTGCAAAGCTCGGTTGCCCAGCTTGCCCTGGCGCCGGCCGTGGCGATATGGGATTGCCATGCCCCCGCGCCACGTCAGGATCCCAACCATGAGTGAAGCCTTGCCGAGCCCCCAGGCCGGCCGATTGACCCGCCGCGATGCTCGCACCTTGACCCTGGCGGCCCTGGGCGGGGCGCTCGAATTCTACGACTTCATCATCTTCGTCTTCTTCACGGTGGTTATCGGCCACCTGTTCTTCCCGCCCGACATGCCCGAATGGCTGCAGGTGGTGCAGACCTACGGCATCTTCGCCGCCGGCTATCTGGCGCGGCCGCTGGGCGGCATCGTCATGGCGCATTTCGGCGACCTGGTGGGCCGCAAGCGCATGTTCACCTTCAGCGTCTTCCTGATGGCCGTGCCCACGCTGCTGATCGGCCTGATGCCGACCTACGAGAGCATCGGCTATGCCGCGCCGATCCTGCTCCTGGTGATGCGCATGGCGCAGGGGGCCGCGATCGGGGGCGAGGCGCCCGGCGCCTGGGTCTTCGTGGCCGAGCATGTGCCGGCCAACCGGGTGGGCATCGCCTGTGGCATGCTCACCGGCGGGCTGACCGCCGGCATCCTGCTGGGCTCGCTGATGGCAACCGCCATCAATGTCATCTACCTGCCGGAACAGGTCGCCGCCTTTGCCTGGCGAATTCCCTTCCTGGTCGGCGGGGTATTCGGCCTGATCGCCATGTACCTGCGGCGCTGGTTGGACGAGACGCCGGTGTTCGAGGCCATGCGCAGCCAGGCCCGGATTGCCAGCGTCCTGCCGCTGAAGCAGGTGCTGCGCGGCCATGGCCGCGCGGTCGTGATGTCGATGATGGCGACCTGGATGCTGACCGCGGCCATCGTCGTGGTCATCCTGATGACGCCCACCTTGATGCAGAAGCTGCACCAGATCGCCGCGGCCGATACGCTGATCGCCAATGTCGCGGCGACCGTCACGCTGACGATCTCGGCCGTCGTGACCGGCGCGGCGCTCGATCGTTTCGGCCCGGTGCGCGTGACCCTGGTCGGGGGCCTTGCCCTGATCGCCGGCGTCTATGCCCTGTACCTGGGCACCGCGGCCGATCCGTCCAGGTTGCTGCCGCTCTATGCGGTGGTCGGTTTTTGCGTCGGCGTGGTCAGCATCGTGCCCTACCTGATGGTTCATGCCTTTCCGGCCGCCGTGCGCTTCACCGGGCTGTCATTCTCCTACAATGTCGCCTACGCGGTGTTCGGCGGCCTGACGCCGCTCGCGGTCTCGATGATGACCGCGGTCAACCCGCTGGCCCCGGCCCACTATGTCGCCGCGATCGTCGTCATCGGCATTGCCACCGTGCTGGTCAATGCCCTTGCCGTCCCCCGCCTGGCGATCGCCGAGGTTGCGGCAGGCCAGCCGGCCCGTTGAGGGCCGGCTGCGGCCGCCCGCCGCCAATTCTTGACGATTGACCTAAAGTGGGGCTTTTGACGATTGACCTAACTTGCCCGCTGAACCGAACCTTGCTGTGCGGCCGCTGGCCGCGGGACGATGCCGGGTGTGGCGATCGTGGTCGGCACGGGGGACATCTTGGCCTATGCTTCGCTGCTCGAGCGCCCCGGCAGCCCGACCGTCCTCATCATCGACGCCGACGCGGAACGCCGGAGGTTCCTGCAGGGCCTCCTGCTGTCGTGGCAGTATCAGGTGATCACGGCCTATGACGGCTATTCCGGCCTGCGCCGCATCATGAACGACCGCCCGGAAATTCTGGTCGTGGACGCGGACCTGCAAGGCTGGTCACCGTCGACCGTCATCGACGGGGCGCTTCGCCTGGGCTCCCGCGCCATGGTCGTCACGCTCGGCAAGAAGACGCTCAGCAAGGCGTCACGGGTTTCGCGGCACCGTCTCGTCGGCCGCGAGGTGCTCGACCATCTGCGCTTGGTCATCACCGGTGCCCTGGAGGAGATGGGCCACCGCTGAGACAGCGAACAGGCTTGGCTGCCCGGCGGGCTCGCTCAGTCGAACAGGCTGGAGACCGAGGTCTCGTCGTTGATGCGGCGCATCGCTTCGGCGATCAGGGGGGCGATCGTCAGGCGGCGGATGTTGCGGCTCAGGCGCACCGCCTCGGTCGCCTGGATGGAGTCCGAAATCACCAGCGATTCAAGCACCGAGGCCGAGACGCGGGCGACCGCCCCGCCCGACAGCACGCCGTGGCTGACATAGGCGGAAACGCTCTTGGCGCCGTGTTCCATCAAGGCCGCGCCGGCATTGCACAGGGTGCCGGCGGAATCGACGATATCGTCGACCAGGATGCAGCGGCGGCCGGTCACCTCGCCGATGATGTTCATGACTTCCGATTCGCCGGCCCGCTCGCGCCGCTTGTCGACGATCGCCAGATCGGCATCGATGCGCTTGGCGATCGCCCGGGCGCGCACCACGCCGCCGACGTCGGGCGAGACGATCATCAGCCGTTCCTTGGTGCCGTAGGTCTCCTTGATGTCGTTGACCATCACGGGGGCGGCGAACAGGTTGTCGGTCGGGATGTCGAAGAAGCCCTGGATCTGCCCGGCATGGAGATCGAGGGTGAGGACGCGGTTGGCACCGGCGGTGGTGATCAGGTTGGCCACCAGCTTGGCCGAGATCGGCGTGCGGGGCCCGGGCTTGCGGTCCTGGCGGGCATAGCCGAAGTAGGGGATCACCGCCGTGATGCGCTTGGCCGACGCGCGCCGCAGGGCGTCGATGCAGACCAGCAGTTCCATCAGGTTGTCGTTGGCCGGATAGGAGGTCGACTGGATGACGAACACGTCCTGGCCGCGCACGTTCTCCTGGATCTCGACGAAGACCTCCTGGTCGGAGAAGCGCCGGACGCTCGCCTTGGTCAGGGGAAGGTTGAGATAGGCGGCGACTGCTTCCGCCAGCGGTCGGTTGCTATTCCCGGCCAGCACCTTCATGCGCGCACCCGCTCGAATCGTAGGAGATCAGTTATTGCTGCGCTCGCGGCCCTGCGAAACGCGCGGCCTTATTATCAAGCCGTCACGATGCTGTAAACGAGCCAGGGCCGATTTTGCCGATCTTCCGCGCAGATGTGGGTTACCGCCGTTGCAGCGCGGCAACCAATTGCAGGATGCCGTCGGCCCCGCCCTGAGCCGCGGCGCCGGCGATCGGCCCCCAGCTATTGTTCAGGCTGCCCGCCGGCACGTCGTTTTCCTGGGTGATGGTGGCGATCAGTCCCCGGCCGGGGAACGGACCTCCCAGGCCAGGGTGACATGGTCGACCTGCGGGGTCAGCGGCTTGATGGTGACCTTGCCGTGAACCGTCAGCGAATTGGCCAGCGGCTTGCCCAGCACGGCCAGGCCGCCCACCGCCAGGGCCCGGCCCAGGGCCGAGCGCAGCGCACTGTTGCCGTCGCCGGGCGCGCCCTTGACCTCGGCCACCACCACGCTGGGGGCCGGCGGGGCCGCCGCCACGGCGGCCGCGGCGGGGGCCGGCGCCGGGCCGGCAGTCTCGGCCTCGGCCCGGCCCAGCACCGCGGCGGCGACCCTTGAGGCCAGGGCTTCGATGCCGGCGCTGTCGAGATTGGCGGCCGGGCCGCCCAGCGGAACCCGCCAGGTGCCGACGGTAAGCCCGTCGGGCCGGGACAGCAGGACGGCCAAGGCATCGCCGTCGATCCGGCTGCCCAGGACATAGCTTTGCGAAGCGGCGTTGCGGGTGGTGGCCAGGATATCGGCCGTCACCAGGCGGGCGGCGATGGCATTGCTGAGCTGGCTCGCCCGACCGTCCGCCTGGGCGGACAGGCCGGCGGCGGGCGTGACCAGGACGGGCACCCCGCTCTGGATCTTGCCGGCATCGGGGCTGCCCGGCGGCGGCAGGATCGATTGGGCCGGCTTGTAGCGGCCGATCAGCCGGTTGAAGCGATTCTTGCCGGCGGTCGAACAGCCGCTGGCCACCGCGCCGACCAGCACCAGGCAGAGGATGAGGGCGAGCGACCTAAAGGACGCAGCTCGCCAGTAGCCCCAAAAGGAGGAAGGCGAGGAAGATGAGCATGTGCGGCATGGCCGGCTGGGCTCCCGGGGGTGCACGGCGTCAATCGAGGGCGATTGCCGCGACTTCGCGGCCATAGTCCTGGGCACCGGCCAGGGTCGTGCGCCGGTAGGAGAAGAATTGGTCCTCATCGGCGGCGGTGTCGAGGTGCAGATTCTCGACCCGGCCGATGCCGGCCCGTTCGAGCCGGGCGGCGACATAGCCGGCAAGGTCGAAATGGGGGCGGGCGCCGGGGCTGGGCCGGCGGAAGAAGAGGGCGGCCTGCGGGCCGTCCTCGGCCAGGAAGCGCGCCTCGAACTCCGGCCCGACCTGGTAGGAAGCCTGGCCGATGCACGGGCCGATCGCCGCCGCGATGCCGGCGCGCGTGGCGCCCAGGGCGATCATGGCCGCGATCGTCGCCTCGGCCACGCCGCCCAGGGCGCCCTTCCAGCCGGCATGGGCGGCGCCGATGACGCCGGCCCCGGCGTCGGCAAACAGGATCGGGGCGCAATCGGCGGTCAGGATGCCCAGCGCCAGGCCGCGCCTGTTGGTCACCATGGCGTCGGCCTGCGGCCCCTGGCCGGGGGCCAGGGCGCCTCGACCGTCACCGCCGTGCTGCTGTGGACCTGGTAGAGCGAGAGCAGGGGGCGGGCGCCGCCATCGATCCCGGCCGCCACCCGGGCGCGGTTTTCCAGCACCGCGTCGCGCGCGTCGTTCGAGCCCAGGCCGCAGTTGAGCGACGAATACAGGCCCGACGAGACCCCGCCCTGGCGGCCGAAGAAGCCGTGCGGCAGGCTGTCGAGCGCGCGAGCGCGATGGTGCGGCGGCGGAGTCATCTCAAGGGATCCCGAAAACAGGCGGCACCGGCACGGCCGGACCGGTCAGCGCCAAAACCTTGAACAGGCTGCCCATCTCCGCGGGGTGGGTCAACCGCCGCCGCGCGGCCGCGATCGCCTCGGCCTGGTCCGGCCGGGCGGCTGCCAGGCGGCCGGCCCGGGCTTCCAGCCCCAGGGCCTCCAGGAAGCCCCCCTGGGCAACCGGACCATAGGCGCGGGCCCCTTCCGCCGCCTGGGCCAGGTGGCCGAAGTTCACATGGGCGGTCAGGTCGGCCTCGCCCAAGGTGGCCAGGACATCGGCGAAGCGATGCCGCGACACCGCCTGCAGCGTGTCGGCGAAACCGCGATGGGCGGTGCCATAGTCGATGATCAGTGCGGCACCGGACTGGCTGGCCAGCCGTTGCCCGAGCTGGCCGGCGATGGCGACGCCGGCGGGCGAATATTCCAGCACGTCGCCGGTCTTGGGCCCATCATGCGGGGGCAGGCCGTCACGCGCCGGCACCGGCGCCAGGCCAAAGCCCAGCGCGCCGCCGGCGGCCTCCAGCCCCACCACCCGCTCGTGCCAGGCCCGCCCGTTCCAGACGAACTGGCGGATCGGCAGGGCATCGAAGAATTCATTGGCGACCAGCAGCAGCGGCCCGTTGGCGGGCAGGCCGGCAATATCGTCGTGATGGATGACCGGGGCCGCGATGGCCGCGGCCTGGATCTCGCGCAGCCGCCGGCTGGTCTCGACCAGGTGGACGGGGTTTTCCAAGGGAAATCCCGGCACCTTGGCCAGGGCGCGGCGGGCGTCCGCCATCAAGGTGCCGCGCCCCGGGCCCAGTTCGGCCAGGACCACGCGCGCCGGCGCGCCCAGGCTCAGCCACACCACGCCCAGCCACAGCCCGATCAATTCGCCGAACATCTGGCTGATCTCGGGCGCGGTGACGAAGTCGCCGGCCGGCCCGAAGGGTTCGCGCGTCTTGTAATAGCCGTGCCGCGGGTGGCCCAGGGCCTCGGCCATCACGGTGGCGACGGACAGCGGCCCGTCGTGGGTGATGCGTTGCGCCAGCGCCAGGGCGAGCGGCGTCATGCCGCCTTGGTGTCGGCGGCGGCCGGCCGGTCCAGGGCGCTGCGGTCGGGCGGGGCACCGCGCCGGCCGGCTGTCGCCACCATCCAGATCCCGACCAGGGCCATGGGGACCGACAGGATCTGGCCCATGGTGGTGTCGATGCCGGGGATCAGGAAGCCGAGCTGTTCGTCGGGCTCGCGGAAGAACTCGCAGGTGATGCGCGCCACGGCATAGCCGATCAGGAACCAGCCGGTCAGCGCCCCCATGGCCCGCCTGCGTACCCCCAGGCGTTCCAGCACCATCAGGAAGATGAACAGGACGATGCCCTCCAAGAAAGCTTCATAAAGCTGGCTCGGGTGACGGGGAAAACTGTCGGCGGGACACTTCCCGTTATAGGCCGAGAGGATGCGTTCGTTGCAGAAGACCATGCCCCAGGTCCCGTCGGTCTTTCGGCCCCAAAGCTCGCCGTTCGCGAAATTCGCCACCCGCCCGAAGAACAGGCCGACGGGCACCACGATGGCGACAATATCGCCCAGGGCGAACAGCGGAATGTTGCGGTTGCGGGCGAACAGATAGACGGCGAGGATCACACCCAGCATGCCGCCGTGGAAGGACATGCCACCCTTCCAAATCTCCAGTGCCTGCAAAGGGTTATCGAGATAGACCGGGAAATTGTAAAAGAGGATATAGCCCAACCGGCCGCCCAGGATGATGCCTATGGTGATCCAGACGATCAGGTCGTCGATCTCGAGCGCGGTGACGGCCGATCCCGCCTTGCGGGTCAGCCGCACGGCAAGGCGCCAGCCCAGGACAATTCCGGCGACATAGGCCAGGGCATACCAGCGAATGGCGAGCGGCCCGATACCAAAGATCGGCCCAATCTCGAAGATCGCCGGGTCGATCGCGGGAAAATCGACAAGGGGCAGTGTGAACATGAAATCGCTCTCCGCTTGAACCGCGAGGCTGCTTGTCAGCCGGCCACCGCGCCTTGTCAAGCCGGGCCCTGGACGAATTGGCGCAGTTGCACCTGCGAAGAGGCCGAGGCACAGTGACGATCATGCAAACAGAAAATCGCCTCCTCGACGATCTCGCCCGGCTCGCCACCGGGGCCATGGGCGCGCTCCAAGGGGTGCGCCAGGAAGCGGACGGCGTCGTCCGCCAACTGGTCGAGCGTTTCGTCGCCGACATGCAGCTTGTCCCGCGCGAGGAATTCGAGGCGGTGAAGGCCATGGCCGCCAAGGCCCGGGCCGAGAACGAGGCCCTGGCCGAGCGTCTGGCGTCCCTCGAAGCCAAGCTGGCGGCCGCCAGCGGCGACAGCTAAGGCCCGCCGCCGCCGATGGGCCTGTGCCGCGAAGATCTCGTCGCCGGCCATTTCGCGGAGCTTGTCCGCCAACTCACCCCCAGCGGCACGCTGACCTTCCTGAGCGAGGAGGAGCGTGAAGCCTCGCTGCAGACGACGCTGGCGGCGGCACCCCCGGGTGATGTCTGGCTGTTTGGCTATGGCTCGCTGATGTGGAGCCCGGCCTTCCTCTACGAAGACGCGCTGCCCGCCCTGCTGCGCGCCTGGCACCGCCGCTTCTGCCTGTGGACGCCGCTGGGTCGCGGCACCCCGGAGTGTCCGGGCCTGGTCCTGGGGCTGGAGCGGGGCGGCGCCTGCCGCGGCGTCGTCTTCCGCATCGCCCGCGACCGGGCGGAGGAGGAACTCCGCCTGGTGTGGCGCCGCGAGATGCTGTCGGGCGCCTATGTCCCGCGCTGGGTGACGCTCGATTCACCGCAAGGGCCCCTGCGCGCCATCACCTTCACCATCAACCGCACGCATGCCCGCTATGCAGGCCGCCTGGACGAGACCGAGGTGGCGCGCCACGTCGCCGTCGCCGAGGGGCACCTGGGTACCTGCCGCGAATATCTGCATGAATCGGTAAACGCGCTGGAAGCCTTGGGAATCAGCGATTCATCGATGGCGCGGCTGGTGACGCTGGTCGCCCAGATCATCCATACCTAGGCTTTCCGCGGGTATTATGGTAAACGGGTGAGGGCGGAATTGGTGCCGAAATCATGGGCAATCGCCCCATTTCGGCGCAACCCTGCTTGCGCAATTCCGGCGATGGGGCCTAGGCTCAAATCGTAGGCCGGTCACCCATAAGCGCTATCCGATGGTCCGGTGACGCGCCCCCGACCTACCGTTTCGACTAGGACATCATCCACTCAAGCAACTAGGCCCGCCGAGCCGGCAATCTCGGCGGGCCTTTTTTGTGGCTGCCTGTGTCGGTATGCACGGCGATTTGTCGTACATTGCGAGGCCGTGGAGGCCCGTGATGGCAACATCGACCCCTATTTTCTCCCGATGTGTTCGAGTTATTCCTGACAACGGGAATCTATCGCAACTATACCGGTCGCTTCCTGTCGGCCAGCCAGATCGACGAAGTTGACATCAACTCCTATCTGCGGACACGCCTTTCGGCGTGAGCGGTGAGTAAATCATGGCGTCCCTCCTTTTTTACGGGTCCTTGCTGGCCTCGATGGCGCTTGCCGGTTGCGCGACGCGCGGCGGCATAACGGACACGGTGCCCGAGGAAAGGATGTCGGGCGTGGGAGACCGGAAGGTAGTGGCCAAATGCGTCTTCAATCATCTGGTCGTGCAGACTTGTGACTATGAGGTAACGCTGCTGTTGCTGGACGACCCCGCCGCGGAAACGAGCGTCGTCATGTGTGATATGCGACGCTCCAGCGCGGTCGGTTCCGGCATGGCGGTCGGCAGCGCCGCCGGACCTGGCGGGTTCGGGATGGGCATGGCACTGGGCGGCATAATCGATGCCGTCAGCGCCGGTCGGACCGATCATCGGCCGATCTTCATGATGAGCATCCGGCAGACCGGCAGCACCGCCCTGGAGGCGACCAATTGGGTTCTGTGGCAGGCGTGGGTGGTCGAGGAGCGGCAGAAGCTGTTGCGCGACGCTTTCGCGGTCTGCGCCAGTGGTCAGCCGGTGCCGCCGCTGGAGGGGTATTCGGTGATCGGCAAGCAGCCCGACCAACCCGCCGTGCCGTCCGGCGCCCCCGATCCGGCGACCAAGTCCGCACCCTAGGTGTGGCAGCTCAGCTTCGGCTTTCTGCGGTTGGGTTGGCTGGGGCGGGAGGATTCGAACCTCCGAATGGCGGTACCAAAAACCGCTGCCTTACCACTTGGCGACGCCCCAGCAGGACCCCACATGAAGCCTGTCCGATCGTGATCGGGCGGCGCGGGGTCGCGGCGTGCGGCGGAACATAGGTATTCGCGGGCCGGCGCGCAAGCGCTCCAAGCACCCCTGTCACAGTTTCCGGCAGTGCACAGCGACAAGCGCTTGATACGAATCGAAGGCCCTGCCACCGTTCTTTACATGGTGGATGCGACGTCCCTTGCCTACAACATGTGCCAAAAGTTTGGCACCTGTGGGCTATTTTCCGGTGATGGCCGCAGCCACGCACTCCCCCCATCTGGCGCAACAAGCCGCTCGACGGCCCAGCTCGAGGAGTACTGTCATGGGTATGCTGTTCGTTGAACGCGAAAACCCCGCCGGGGATCCGATCGATTTGATCGAACAGATCGTCGCCGCCAATGACTGGCCCTTCGATCGTGCCGGCGACGGCGAGCTGTCGGTCGCGGTGAACGGCAGCTGGTGCGACTACCATTTCGGCTTTTCCTGGCGCGAGCCCGAGCGTGCGCTGCAGCTCACCTGCGCCTTCGACATGCGGGTGCCGCCCGCGCGCCGGCAGGAGATCTATCACCTGCTGGGCCTGGTCAACGAGCAACTGTGGCTGGGCCATTTCGACCTGTGGTCGGAAGACGGCGTCATCCTGTTCCGCCACGCCAGCCTGATGGGCACCAGCACCTCGGTCACGGTGTGCGAGGAATTGATCGATATCGCCATTTCCACCTGCGAGCGTTTCTACCCGGCCTTCCAATTCGTCCTGTGGGGCGGTAAGAGCGCGCAGGAAGCCCTGGCCGCGTCGCTCATCGAGACCGTCGGCGAGGCCTGACGGATCTTTTCCGGCACCGGCACCCTTGGGGTGCCGGTCGCCCTGGGGAGCTGGGTGATGACTGCTGATCATGCGACCACCGGCGGCAGCCTGGCGCTGGAGCGCCCGTTGCTGCTGATCGGTTGCGGCAAGATGGGCGGCGCCATGCTCGAAGGCTGGCTGGCCCGCGGCCTGGCCGCGTCGCTCGCCGTGGTGGTCGAGCCCTATGCCTCGCCGCTGACCGACGGCTTCAAAACTCGCGGCGTCACCGTGGTCGACACGCTCGATGCACTGCCCGCCGGGCTCGATCCCGCCGCCGTCGTCCTGGCGGTCAAGCCGCAGAAGATGGAGGAGGTGCTGGCCGCCGCCCCACGCCTGGTCGGCCCGCGCTGCCTGGTGCTGTCGATCGCGGCGGGCAAGCGGATCGGCCTGTTCGAAGCGGCTTTTGGCGCCGGCGTGCCGGTGATCCGGGCCATGCCCAACACCCCGGCCGCGGTCGGCCGCGGCATGACCGTGCTGGTCGCCGGCCGCCATGCCGGGGCGGCCGAGCGCGACCTTGCCACCCACCTGTGCGCTGCGGTGGGCGCCGTCGGCTGGGTCGAGGACGAGGGCCTGATCGACGTGGTCACCGCCCTGTCGGGCGGCGGGCCGGCCTATGTCTTCCTGCTGATCGAGGTGCTGGCCAAGGCGGGCATTGCCCAGGGCCTGGCGCCGGATCTCGCCATGCGCCTGGCGCGCGAAACCGTCAGCGGCTCGGGCGAGCTGGCGCGCCTGTCGGACGAGCCGGCGGACCAGTTGCGCCGCAATGTGACCAGCCCGGCCGGCACCACCGAACGGGCCCTGGCCGTGCTGATGGCCGACGACGGCCTGCAGCCCCTGTTCGACCGGGCCATCGCCGCGGCCACGGCACGCTCGCGCGAACTGGCCGGCTGACAGCGCTGGCATCGGCGGCGGTTGCGCGCCATCTTCTATTCAAACCGCGTCATCCCGGCCCCGAGCCGGGATCTTGTGGGGGTCAGGCACCGAGAGCACTGGTCCTGAGATCCCGGCTCGAGGCCGGGATGACGAATGGAGTGGGATGACGGGATGGCGGCGCGGGCAAAAGACAAGAACGAGGCCGGCGAGGTCGAGGCCAAGGTGATCGCCGCGGCCCTGGCCCTGGCCGCCGAAGGGCCGTGGGGGCGGGTCACCCTGGCAACGATCGCGGCGCGCGCCGGCGTGGCCCTGGCCGATCTCTATCCCCGCCTGGCGTCGAAGGGCGCAATTCTCGACCGCTTCGCCCGCGGCATCGACCGTGCGGTGCTGGCCGGCGACGACCCCAGCCTGGCGGCCGAGCCGGCGCGCGACCGCCTGTTCGATGTCCTGATGCGCCGTTTCGAGGCGCTGGCGCCTCATCGCGCCGCCCTGCGCTCGATCGCCGCGGCCGAGCGCCGCGATCCCTTAGGGTTGATCACCCGCATCCCGGGGTTCCTCGAATCCATGCGCTGGATGGTCGAGGCGGCAGGGCTGGACGGCACCGGCTGGCGCGGGCTGCTGCGTCAGCGCGGGGCGGCGGCGGTGTTCCTGGCGGTGGTGCCGACGTTTCTGGAAGACGACAGCGAGGACCTGGCGCGCACCATGGCCGCCCTCGACAAGCAGATCGCGCGGGGTGATCGGTTGATGCGCCGCTTGGCGCGGGCGGGTTGATGCGCCGCCTGGCGCGGGCCTCGTGAACAGCACGTCGACGTGCAATCAGGCTTGGCTATAGTGTTCGCGTGGCTTTCAGAATCAAGCAATACGGCCCGAGGAGAGGCATCGATGAGCGACGAAAAATCCAGCACCACCCTGCTCGGACTCGATCTTGGCAAGCTGCTGGGCAGCTTCAGGCTACCGACCGTCGACGTCGGCCAGTTGATCGAGACCAATCGCAAGAACATGGACGCCCTGGTCGCCGCCCAGCGCTCGGTGACCGACGGCTATACCTCGCTGGCCAGGCGCCAGGTCGAGATCTTCCAGAACACCATGGAAATGGCGCAGGGGGTGATCAAGGCCAAGCGCGAAGCCAAGAAGAGCGGCGAGGCCAGCAGCGGCGGCGGCGATGGCCCCTCCAGCACGGAGATGGCCAAGATGGCCTTCAACATGGCGATCCAGAACATGAAGGATCTGGCCGAAGCCGCCTCCAAGGCCAACGGCGAGGCGCTGGCGCTGATCAACGAGCGCATGAAAGCGACCTTGACCGAACTCAAGGCAATGCGTGGCACCAAGGAGTAGGTGTATTATGGTGCGGTGCGGCAGATCCTGCTGCACCGCGGGTATCGTCTCGTCTCCTGCCTCCATGGATAAGGACTTCCCTCATGGCCTCCGACAAGCCTGAATTTCCGTTCTTCAATTTCGACGCCAAGAAGTTCGTCGGCGACCTGAAGATGCCCAGCGTCGATCTCGACTCCGTCGTCTCGTCGTCGCGCAAGAACATCGAAGCCCTGACCCAGGCCAACCGGGTCGCCTTCGAAGGCTTCCAGGCCGTGGCCAAGCGTCAGGTCGAGATCATGCGCGAGACCATGACCGAGGCGGCCAGCGTGCTGCGCGGCGTCATGTCCGGCAATGTGGGCGATGCCAAGGTAGCGCCCGAGGTGTTGAAGAAGGCGTTCGAGGGCGCGCTCGCCAACATGCGCGAACTGGCCGAGATGACCTCCAAGGCCAACTCCGAGGCCTTCGACCTGATCCAGAAGCGGGTCGCCGAGTCGATCGAGGAAATCAAGTCGCTGAAGCCCGGCAAGAAGGGCGAATAGTAAGCGAAGGCCCCTCCACCTCCTCACCCAACCCTCTCCTCCTGAGGAGGAGAGGGCTTCGATTCTCCCTCTCCTCTCGAGAGGAGAGGGCTGGGGTGAGGAGGGGAGCGCCGAACCGTCCCATGTCTGATCCCGTCGCCCCCCAGATCACGTTCGACGATTTCCTGAAGGTCGATGTCCGCGTCGGCACCATCGTCGCGGTCGAGCCGTTTCCCGAGGCGCGCAAGCCCGCCTACAAGCTGACCGTGGATTTCGGGCCCGAGCTTGGCCTGCGCCGCTCGTCGGCCCAGATCACCGTGCACTATACGCCCGATACCCTGATCGGCCGCCAGGTCGCCGCGGTGTTGAACTTCCCCACGCGCCAGATCGGCAAGTTCATGTCGCAGGTGCTGGTGCTGGGCTTCCCCGACGCCGACGGCGCCGTCGTGCTGATCTCGCCGAGCGTGCCGGTGCCCAACGGCGGGCGGCTGTTCTGACATCGTGAGAAGCGCTGGGGATGGTGGGCGCGACAGGGATTGAACCTGTGACCCCCGCCGTGTGAAGGCGATGCTCTCCCGCTGAGCTACGCGCCCATCCCCGGTCGAGGGGCGCATGTTTAGGCGCGGGCGCGATGCCTGTCAAGCACTCGGGTCAGGGTGGCGGGCAGCTCGTTGAAATGGTCGATGACGGCCTCGGGATCCAGCTCGCGGGCGGGAATCGGGGTATAGCCGAAACTGACCAGAATCACCGGAATCCCGGCATCCCGGCCGGCATTGCTGTCGGCCGCGCTGTCGCCGACCATCACCGTGCGGTCGAGATCGCCGCCCAGCGCCTCGACCGTGGCGATGATGTGCCGGCCGTCGGGCTTCTTCACGGTCAGGGAGTCGCCCCCCAGAATCGCGAGCGGCGGAATGAACTGCCCAAGATCCAGGGCGGCAATCAGTTGCCTGGCCAGGGCCTCCGGCTTGTTGGTGCAGACCCCCAGCTTCACGCCCCGGGCGCTGAGCCAGCGCAGGGTGGCGACCACGCCCGGAAAGGGGCGGGAATGGTCGGCCACATGGGCGGCATAATAGTCGACGAAGACCGCGCTCAGGGCGTCGAGGCCGGCGCTGTTCATCGGCCGGGCGTGTGCCTCCAGGCCGCGCTCCAGCAGCTTGCGCACGCCCTGGCCCACCATGTGGCGCACCTCGTCCTCGGGGATCGGGGCGAGGCTGAGGGTGGCCAGGGTGGCATTCAGCGCGCCGGTCAGGTCCGGGGCACTGTCGACCAGGGTGCCGTCCAGGTCGAAAATGACCGTGTCGGGCAGGGTCGCCGAGAAGGGGAGAATTTCGCAAGATGACATGACGGCGAAGTTTGCCCCGCCGCCGCAAGACTTTGCAATAAAAGGTGACTGTGAGGACGGCCCGGGCCTGTGGCACCTTGTCGCCCGTGATTCCCGTCGACTGTCGAGTGTCCGATGTCTGATGCCGCCCCGCTGCCCACCGCTGCCGTCATTCTTGCCGCCGGCAAGGGTACGCGGATGAAATCGGACCTGCCTAAGGTGCTTCACCCGGTGGCGGGCCGGCCGATGATCCTGCACGTGGTCGAGGCTGCCCGGGCCCTGGGCGCGGCGCGGATGGTGGCGGTGCTCTCGCCGGGCCTGGCCGGCGTGGCCGAGGCGGTGAAGCCGGCCGCGATCGCGGTCCAGGACCCGCCGCTGGGCACCGGCCATGCCGTGTCCTGCGCGCTCGAGGCCCTGGGCGATTTCGAGGGCGGGGTGCTGGTCCTGTTCGGCGATACGCCGCTGATCCGGACCCGGACCCTGGTCGCCCTGCGCGCAGCCCTGGCGCCCGGCGTGGCGGTGGCCGTGCTGGGCTTCCGGCCGCCCGAGCCGGGCGCCTATGGCCGGCTGGTGCTGGGCGCCGACGGCAGTCTCGAGCGGATCGTCGAGGCCAAGGAGGCAGGCCCGGCCGAACTGGCGATCGGCCTGTGCAATGCCGGGGTCATGGCGATCGACGGCCGCCACCTGAAGAGCCTGGTTGGCGCCATCGCCAACACCAATGCCAAGGGCGAATATTACCTGACCGACGTGGTGGCCATCGCCAGGGCGCGGGGCCTGGGCACCGTCGTCGTCGAGGGCGACGCCGACGAGGTGCTGGGCGTCAACAGCCGGGTCGAACTGGCCCAGGCCGAGGCGATCCTGCAGGCGCGCCTGAAGCAGGCTCACATGGAGGCGGGCGTGACCTTCGAGGATCCCGCCTCGGTGCGCCTGTCGATCGATACCCAACTGGGCCGCGACGTGACCATCGGGCCGCAGGTGGTGTTCGGGCCGAAGGTGAAGATTGCCGACGGCGTGCGCATCAACGCCTTCTGCCACCTGGAAGGGGCGAGCGTGGAGACCGGCGCCATCATCGGCCCCTTCGCCCGGCTGCGTCCCGGCACCGTGATCGCGCGCGATGCCCATGTCGGCAATTTCGTCGAGTTGAAGAATGCCGTGCTGGGCGAAGGCGCCAAGGCCAACCACCTGAGTTACATCGGCGATGCCGACGTAGGCGCGAAGGCCAATATCGGTGCCGGCACCATCACCTGCAATTACGACGGCTTCGACAAGCACCGTACACAGATCGGTGCCGGGGCCTTCATCGGCTCGAACACCGCCCTGGTGGCGCCGGTCAGCGTCGGCGCCGGGGCCATCACCGGCGCCGGCTCGGTGGTGGTGGAAGCGGTCGAGGCCGATGCCCTTTATGTCGAGCGGGCGCCGCCGGTGCAAAAGCCCGGCTGGGCCGCCCGCTTCCGCGCCAAGAAGCTGGCCGCGCGCCAGCCCAAATCCTGAAGGCAAGATCATGTGTGGCATCGTCGGTATCGTCGGCACTTCGCAAGTGGCTTCCCGCCTGGTGGACGGCCTGCGCCGGCTGGAATACCGGGGCTATGACTCGGCGGGCATCGCTGCCCTGGTCGATGGCGGCATCGACCGCCGCCGGGCCGAGGGCAAGCTGTTCCATCTGTCGGACCTGCTGGCGACCGAGCCGTTGCCAGGCATCACCGGCATCGGCCACACCCGCTGGGCCACCCACGGCGCGCCCAACACCACCAATGCCCATCCCCATGCCACGGCCCATGTCGCGGTGGTGCACAACGGCATCATCGAGAATTTCCGCGAACTGAAGGACGAATTGGCGGCCAAGGGCCGGTATTTCGAGAGCGAGACGGATTCGGAAGTCGTCGCCCACCTGATTTCGGACGGCATCGAATCCGGCCTCAGCCCGCAACTGGCCGTCGCCGGCGTGCTCAAGCGCCTGCGCGGCGCCTTTGCCCTGGCCATGCTGTTCGCCGGCCATGACGGCCTGCTGATCGGGGCGCGCCGCGGCAGCCCGCTGGCGGTCGGCTTCGGCGAGGGCGAGATGTATCTGGGCTCGGACGCCATGGCCCTGTCGACCTGGACGCACCGGGTGCTCTATCTCGAGGAGGGCGACTGGGTCGTCCTCGACACCAATGGCGCCACCGTGTTCGACGCCGAGGATCGCCTGGTCGACCGGGCCATCCGGGCCGTCGCCCTGTCGCCGGCGATGATCGAGAAGGGCAATTACCGCCACTACATGCTCAAGGAAATCTTCGAGCAGCCCCAGGTGATCGGCGATGCGCTGGCGACCTATCTTCACCCCGCCACGCGCCTGCCCATCCTGCCGGAAGGCGGGCCGGACTGGACCAAGGTCGGCCGCCTGACCATCGTCGCCTGCGGCACCTCCTATTATGCCGCGCTGACCGCCAAATACTGGTTCGAGCAAGTGGCACGGTTGGCCGTGGAGGTCGACATCGCCTCGGAATTCCGCTACCGCGAGGCGCCGATGGAAAAGGGGGGGCCGCCCTGTTCATCAGCCAGTCGGGCGAGACGGCCGACACCCTGGCTGCCCTGCGCTACGCCAAGTCACAGGGCCAGTCGATCGTCGCCCTGGTCAACGTCCCTGAATCCTCGATCGCGCGCGAGGCGGACCTGGTGCTGCCGATCCTGGCCGGCCCTGAGATCGGCGTAGCCTCGACCAAGGCCTTCACCTGCCAGTTGACCGTGCTGATGTGCCTGGTCCTGGCCGTGGCGCGGGCCCGCGGCGCGATCGACGCGGTCGAGGAGGCGCGCCTGTGCGCGGCCCTGTCGGAAGTGCCGGCGCGGGCGCTGGAAGTGCTCAACCACGACGACAAGATCCGCGAGATCGCCCTGTGGCTGTCGACCGCCCGCGACGTGCTTTATCTGGGCCGTGGCGCCATCTATCCGCTGGCCCTGGAAGGCGCCCTGAAGCTCAAGGAGATTTCCTATATCCACGCCGAAGGCTACGCCGCCGGCGAGCTCAAGCACGGCCCCATCGCCCTGATCGACGACCAGGTCCCCGTGATCGTCATCGCCCCTCACGGCCCCCTGTTCGAGAAGACCGTCTCGAACATGCAGGAGGTACTCGCGCGCGGCGGCCGCGTGGTCCTGCTGTCCGACACCAAGGGCCTGGCGACCGAGGGCAAGAATGCCGCCGAGATCATCGAAATGCCGGTGGTCGATTCCTTCGTCGCCCCGGTGCTCTATGCGATACCGGTGCAGTTGCTGGCCTATCACACCGCCGTGGCCAAGGGTACGGATGTGGATCAGCCACGCAACCTGGCCAAGTCGGTAACAGTGGAGTAGGGGATAAATCTCCTCTCCGCCGCTTGCGGGGGAGAGGAAGGGGCCCGTCGCGTCAGCGACGGGAAGGTGAGGTGGTCGCCGGGCAGCGCGCTTTCTCTCCCGGCATCCCTCCTCACCCAACCCTCTCCTCCCAGGAGGAGAGGGCTTTTTCGGCTTCGCTTACGGCAAATCCACCACCTGCCGGATGGCGCGGATAACGGTGGCGCGGGCCTCGGCCGGTGGAACCCCCAGCGCATCGTAGTCGCCGTCGGCGACGGCGTCGCACAGGCGTTCGATGGTCAGCAGGGTGGCGCATTGTTCGGCAAACGTCCGGGCGGCGAATTTCTGGCTGCCCTGGGCCAGGGCCTGAATCTGCGCCTGGCGCGCCGCGGCACGGACGGCACCCACCGCCGGATCCTCCACTGTCAGGCTGCGCAGGGAGCGGCGGAACACCTTGTGTTTCGTGTGGTGGGCGATGATCGCCTCGGCAAAGGCGCGGGCGCTGGTGGCATTGGCCAGTTCGACCGCCTCCTGCTCGACCCAGACGGCATAGACCTCGAGGAAGATCGCCAGCTTGTCCTTGAAGTGGCGGTAGAAGGTCTGCGGCGCGAAACCGGCGCGTTTGGCGATCACATTGCTGTTGGTGCCGTCGAAGCCCTGCTCCTCGAATTCCAGCCGGGCAGCTTCCAGCAGGGCGCGGCGGCCTTCGCCCCTTTTGGCAGGGGTTTCAGTCAGTTGAGCTGCATCTGGCATCGAATCACCCGCTCTGCATTGACAAACCGTGATATCGCGATCACTTTGTGATATACAAATCACATTGAGGCCAGATCAAGATGCTTGCAGCGATCGGGGTTCAGGCGCCTTTCACCATGATCGACAGTGCCGGCACGGCGCTGGCGGTGTCCCGGCGGGGCCGGGGCCAGCCGGTCCTGTGCGTGCATGCGACGGGCCACGGTGGGCGCGATTTTGAGGGCTTTGCCGAGCGCGTGGTGCCCCAGGGTTTTGAGGTGATCGCGGTCGATTGGCCGGGGCAGGGCAGCAGCCCGGCCGATGCCCGGGCGGCCAGCGCCGACCGCTATGCCGATCTGCTGGAAGCGCTGGTGCCGCAACTGTTCCCCGATGGCCGGCGGCCGATCCTGCTGGGCTGTTCGATCGGCGGCGCGGCGGCGATCGTCTTCGCGGCGCGCCGGCCCGATCTGGTCCAGGCCCTGGTCCTGGCCGATCCCGGCGGCCTTGCCCCGCTCGACCGGGTGGCCAGGCTGTTCGTCGGCGCGATGGTTCGCTTCTTCAAGGCCGGGACAAGGGGACGCTGGTGGTTCCCCAGGGCCTTCGCCGCCTATTACCGCACGGTCCTGCCGGCACCGGCAGCGGCCGGGCAGCGCGCCCGTATCGTCGCGGCAGGCCCGCAGACGGCACCCGTGCTGGCCCAGGCCTGGCAGAGTTTCGGCGAGGCCGGGGCCGATATCCGCGGCCTGCTGCCCCGCCTGCCGATGCCGGTGTTCTTCGCCTGGGCCAGGCAGGACCGCATCGTCGCCTGGGGCCGCAGCCGCGCCGCCGTGGAAAGCGTGAAACACGCCCAGGTCCAGCACTTCACCGGCGGTCACGCTGCCTTCCTGGAAGACCCCGACGCCTTCGCCGGGGCCTTCGTGGCCTTCGCCAGGGGGACCGAGGCGGCGGCGGTCCAGCCCGCCGCCTGATCAGGCGCGGTAGACGACGGGGAAATCCGGCCCGTCCAGCGGTTCGCCGGTCTTCAAGGTGAGATGGCGGAACGGGGGCGAACCCTTGCCGCCGCGATCGACGAAGACGGCGTCGTCGCCCACCCAGCGAGCGGAAAACACGCGCCGCCGCGTGCCCGCGGCGTTGCCGGCCGCGCCGTGAGCGGTGCCAAAATTGAAGGCGACAGCGTCGCCCGGTGCCACGTCCCAGGCCAGGATGTCGAAGGCGCTGCGGTCGGCGTCGATGTCGGGCATGGGGGTGGACGGATCGCCCTGGTAGAGCTCGGTCCCGTCAAAGCGCATCGGCTTGTAGTTGCGGCCCCACAGGTGCGAACCGCCGACGCATTGCAGGCTGTTTGCCTGCGCCACCGGGTCCAGCGGAATCCACAGGCTGACCGTCTGGGTCCCGCCGACGCAGTAATAGGGCAGGTCCTGGTGCCAGGGGGTGACGATGGAGGTGCCCGGTTCCTTGACCAGGACATGGTCGTGGAAGAAGCGCGCCGCGCGCGACTTCATCAATTGCGCCGCGATCGCCGCTGCCGGCGACTGTTCGACGAAGGCGCGGAATTCATCGATGCGCTGCCAGTTGCACAGGTCCTGGAAGAAGGGGGCGGTGCCGTCCTTCGGCGTATAGGAGCGCTCCAGCGGGCTGGGATCGGCCATCAGCCGGGCGGTGCCGCCGCGCAGGGGCTCGACCCAATCCTTGAAGGCGCCGCGCAGCACGGTGGCGCCCTGGGTCGCGAACTGTTCAACTTCAGCGGTTCCGACGAGCGTCATGGCGATCTCCTTGGCTCTTGCGCTGACGGGTTAAAACATGTCTATACATGTCATGTCAACTCACGGTGAGCGGCGCGATGCCTGAACCCCTACCGCAGTACCAGCGCCTCAAGGCCTATATCACCGAGGCGATCTTGGCGGGTGAACTCAAGCCCGGCCAGCGCATCCCCTCGGAACTCGACCTGGTGAAGCGCTTCGAGGTTTCGCGCATGACCGCGACCCGGGCGCTGAAGGAGTTGGAGCAGGACGGCGTGATCAGCCGGATGCAGGGCGTGGGGTCCTTCGTCTCGGTCAAGAAGACGGAATCGGCCCTGTTCGAGATCAACAATATTTCCGACTCCGTGCGCCGGGGCGGCCAGGCCTATTTCTGCCAGGTGATCTCGCTGGGGCTGGGCAGCGATCCGGCAATCCAGGACATGATGGGCCTGCCCCGCCACCAGCCCTATGCCCGCTCGGGCCTGCTGCACCATGCCGACGGCGTGCCGGTGCAGTTCGAGGATCGCTATGCCAATCTGGCCTTCGCGCCCGACTACCTGGCCCAGGATTTCACCAAGGTGACACCCTACGACCACTTGATGTCGCTGGGTCCGCTGCAGGCGGCCGAACAGGTGTTCGAGGCCGCGCGCCCCGATGCCGAGATGGCCCGCCTCTTGCGCGTGAAAGTATCGGAACCCTGCATCCTGCTGCGCCGGCGCACCTGGTCCTTGAACCTGGTCGCCTCGGTCGCTCTGATCACCGCACCCAGCAGCCGCTACCGCTTCGGCGGCACCTCCGGCACCCCGCCCGATTGGGCGGCAGTATTGCCGCGGTTGTAATCGGGTAAGCCCCTGGCGAGAAAATACCGGAGCGCCCTGGGACGCTCCGGTAGCGGGCTGGAACCTGATGGTTACTTCGCGGTCGCGGCCTGCTCGATGAGGGCGGCGACGGCTTCCGGCCTGGAGACGTAGACGGCGTGGCTGCCGGCCGTTTCCACCGTGGTCGCGCCGGCGCGCGCAGCCATCATCCGCTGGGCAGGCGGCGGGATCATGTGGTCGTCCGCCGCGACCAGATAGTAGCTCGGCTTGCTCTTCCAGGCCGGGGCGGTCACGGCGCCGGTCAGCGCCGCGACACCCCACGGCACCTGCGAGTCGGCCATGAATGACGCGGTGTCGGCATCGACATCCGCCGCGAAGGCCTCCGCGAATTTGGCCTTGTCCAGGAACAGGAAGCCATCCACGGGCGGCAGGATCGGGGGCACAGGGGCGCCGGCAGGCGGATTGGCGATCAGCGAGGAAACGGATTCGCCCTTGTCGGGTGCGAAGGCCGCGATGTAGACGACCGCCTTCACCTTCTCATCCGTGCCGGCCTCGCTGACGACGACGCCGCCATAGGAATGGCCGACAAGAACGACGGGGCCATCCTGCTGGGCGATCGCCCGCCTGGTGACGGCGACATCGTCGGCCAGCGAGGTGGTCGGGTTCTGCACGATGCTGACGTTGTAGCCGTCCTTCTTCAGGATCTCGTAGACGCCCTGCCAGCCGGAGCCATCGACGAAGCCGCCGTGGACCAGGACGATGTTCTTGGCACCGGCCGGCGCCGCGTGAGCGGGGGTGAGGGGGTAGCCATTTGCGTTTCTCCAGTTTATTAATCGCGACGATAATTATCGCGATAAACAAACTGGTACAGCGAGGCGGCGGCCTTGTAAAGCGGTTTATTTATCGCGATATTATTTTTTGTGGTAATTGATGTGGCATGCTTGAACGATGGAGACGACGATGGTCGACGCCCCCCCGCTTCCCCTCGACAGCCAACTCTGCTTTTCGATCTACTCGGCGTCGATCGCCATTCACCGCGTCTACAAGCCGATGCTGGATGAGCTGGGCGTTACCTACACGCAGTACCTTGTCTTGAGTACCCTGTGGGAAAAGGACGGCCTGACGATCACGGCGATCGCCGACAGGCTGGCGCTCGAGCCCAGCACGATAACGCCGGCCGTGAAGCGGCTGGAAAGTGCCGGATTCCTAACCCGCCAACGTAGCGCCGCTGATGAACGTCAGGTCCAGGTCTACCTGAGCCCGAAGGGAGCCGACCTTCATGCCAAGACGGGTTGCCTGACGGCTACGCTCCTGCGTCGTTCCGGTTTCACGGTGCCTGAGATGATCGATCTCAATCGCAAGGTGCAGGCGCTACGCGACGGTATGATCGGGCCCGGGTAGCGATGCGTGGTTACGCAGCGAGCAGGCTTTTCAGCACCCCGCGATAGCGTTTCTCCACCGCCTCGCGGGCGACATGGCGGCCGTCCTTCACTTTGTGACGCCCGGCAGCCCAGACGTCGCTGACCAGGCGGTCGTCGCCGGCGAAGATCCAGCCGTCCAGGATCCGGTCGCCCTGGCGGCCATCGAGGGCGAGTGCCGTCATATCCAGCGTGACCATGTCGGCATAGGCGCCGACCTTGAGCGCGCCGCTGTCGCGGCCGAGCGCCCGGGCGCCGCCTTTCAGGGATGCCTCGTACAAGGCGCGGCCGGTCGACTGGCCCTCGGTGAAGACGACATTGCGAGCCTGGTGGCCCAGGCGCTGGCCGTATTCGAGCAGGCGCAATTCCTCGGCCAGGGCGATGCGGACATTGGAATCGGATCCCACGCCGATATGGCCGCCGTCGCCCAGAAACGCCTCGACCGGGAACAGGCCGTCGCCCAGGTTCGCCTCGGTGATCAGGCACAGGCCGGCGACGCCGCCCGAGCGGGCGAGGCGCGTGGTCTCGTCTGCCGTCATATGGGTGGCATGGACCAGGCACCAGCGCTCGTCCACGGGCAGGTTGTCGAGGGCCCAGGCCACTGGCCGGGCACCCAGCCAAGCCTCGATGTCGCGCACTTCCTGCTGCTGCTCGGCGATATGGATGTGGATCGGCCGGCCGGGGAAGTGGGCGACCGTCGCCTTCAGCAGGCCGGGCGAGGTGGCGCGCAGGGAATGGGGTGCGATCCCCAGGCGGCAATCGGCAGGCAGGGCGGCGATGACCCGGTCGGCCGCGGCCATCAGCGCCTGGTAGCGTTCGCCATCACAGCCAAACCGCGCCTGGGCACCGCTCAGGGGCTTTTCTCCCGCGCCGCCGAAGGCGTAGAGCACGGGCAGGTGGGTGAGGCCGATGCCGGTCTCGCTGGCGGCGGCGGCAACCCGGGCCGACATTTCGGCGATATCGTCATAGGCGCCGCCACCCGGCCGGTGGTGCAGGTAATGGAATTCGGCGACGGCGGCATAGCCCGCCTCCATCATCTCGACCTGGACCAGGGCGGCGATCGCCTCGACCTGGTCGGGGGTGAGGGCACCGACGAAGCGATACATCAGTTCGCGCCAGGTCCAGAAGCTGTCACGCTGCTGGCCGCGATATTCGGTGAGGCCGGCCATGGCGCGCTGGAAGGCATGACTATGCAAATTGGCGAGCGCGGGGAGGAGGGTTTTCCCGGTCAGCACCTGGTCGCCGGCCCGGGGTGTCGCATCGGTCTCGATCGAGGCAATCCGCCCGTCTGCGGCCACGGTGAGGCGCACCCGGTCGGCCCAGCCGTGGGCCAGCAGGGCCTGCTCGACAAAAACCGATTCCATCATCACGCTCCTTATTGACTAGACAATAATGTTCCAGTTAAAGTCCAAATCAAGCGATTTCTAGAGGGTTCGCCGTGACGCAAGCCTCTTTTGTATTCATGAAAGCGAAACTCGCGACCATGGCCGCGGGCAGCGGCTATGGCCTGGTCGCCGACGGCGCCCTGGCGGTGGCCGACGGCCGCATCCGCTGGGTCGGCGCCGCTGCCGACCTGCCGGCGCAGTATGCCTCATGGCCGCGCGTCGATCTCGGGGGCCGTCTGGTCACCCCGGCACTTGTCGATTGTCACACCCATCTGGTTCACGGCGGCAGCCGGGCGCGCGAATTCGAACTGCGCCTGGAAGGCGCCACTTACCAGGAAATCGCCGCTGCCGGCGGCGGCATCGTCTCCACCGTCAAGGCGACGCGCCTGGCCAGCGAGGACGAGTTGGTGGCGAGTGCGCTGCTGCGCCTCGACGCCCTGCTGGCCGAAGGCGCCGGCACGGTCGAGGTGAAGTCGGGCTATGGCCTCGACACCCAGAACGAGGCCAAGATGCTGCGCGCCGCCCGCCGCCTGGCCCAGGCCCGCAAAGTCCGCATCCGCACCACGTTCCTGGGCGCCCATGCCCTGCCGCCCGAATTCGCCGGGCGCCCCGATGATTACATCGATTACCTGTGTACCGACGCGCTGCCCGCCGCCCAGCGCGCCGGCCTGGTCGACGCGGTGGACGCCTTCTGCGAGGGCATCGCCTTCTCGACCGCGCAGGTCGCCAAGGTCTTCACCGCCGCCCGGGAACTGGGCCTGCCGGTGAAGCTGCATGCCGAGCAATTGTCGAACCTGGGCGGTTCCGCCCTGGCCGCCTCGTTCGGCGCCCTGTCGACCGATCACCTGGAATATCTCGACGAGGCCGGCATTGCCGCCATGGCCAAGGCCGGCACGGTGGCCGTGCTGCTGCCCGGCGCCTTCTATTTCCTGCGCGAGACTAAGTATCCGCCCCTGGAGGGCTTGCGGGCGGCCGGCGTGGCCATCGCGCTGGCGACCGACTGCAACCCCGGCACCTCGCCGCTGACCTCGCTGCTGCTGACCCTGAACATGGCCTGCACCCTCTTCCGCATGACGCCGGTCGAGGCGCTGGCCGGTGTGACCCTGAACGGCGCCAAGGCGCTGGGCCTGGGCCACGACCTGGGCAGCCTGGAAGCCGGCAAGCTGGCCGACCTCGCGGTCTGGGATGTCCAGGACCCGGCCGAGCTTTGCTACCGTATGGGGCTGAACCCGCTCCACGCCCGCTATTTCGAGGGGGAGGTGGTATGAGGCTGACCTTCCCTACCGCCGTCATCCCGGCGAAGGCCGGGATCCACTGTTGTGGAAGTACGGGTCGGGCCGGGCTTGCCCCCACCGTGGATCCCCGCCTTCGCGGGGATGACGAAAAGGCCAACGTGCCATGACCCCCTTCGCGCTGATCGAGGGCGACAGCCCGGTCATCCTCGGCATGCCCCACGGCGGCAGCTTCGTGCCCGACGATGTGCGGGGGCAGCTCAACGATGTGGGCCGCGGCCTGACCGATACCGACTGGCACATCGATCGTCTCTATGACGGCCTGCTGCCCGGCGCCACCGTGGTGCGGGCGACGTTTCATCGCTACGTGATCGACGCCAACCGCGATCCCAGCGGCGCCTCGCTCTATCCCGGCCAGAATACCACCGGCCTGGTGCCCGAAACCGATTTCGACGGCCGGCCGCTGTGGACCGTGGCACCCGACGCAGCCGAGATCGAACGCCGGCGCCTGGCCTTCCACGCGCCCTATCATGCCGCGGTGGAAACGCAGATCGCCCGCCTGCGCGCCAGGCACAAGTCGGTGATCTTCTTCGATTGCCACTCGATCCGCTCGCACATCCCCTTCCTGTTCGAGGGGGCGCTGCCGGTGTTCAACATCGGCACCAACAACGGTGCCACCTGTGCCCCGGCGGTACAGGACGCGGTGTGTGAGGTGGTGGCGGCGGCGGACGGTTATAGCCACGTGGTCAACGGCCGCTTCCGCGGCGGCTGGAGCACGCGGCACTACGGCCGGCCGGAACAGGGCGTCCATGCCATCCAGCTCGAGCTGGCCCAGCGTGCCTACATGGCGGAGAGCCCGCCCTGGACCTATGACGAGACCAAGGCGCAACAGCTTCGCCAAACCCTTCGCCGCATTCTGGGCCGCCTCGTCGAGGTCGCCCCGACCCTCAATCCCTAAGGAGCCGCCCATGAGCAATCCCCGCCTGAACCAGCGCGTCATCCAATCGCCGCGCGGTACGGAACTGAACGCCAAGTCGTGGCTGACCGAGGCCCCCTTGCGCATGCTGATGAACAACCTGGACCCGGAAGTGGCCGAGAACCCCAACGAGCTGGTGGTCTATGGCGGCATCGGCCGGGCGGCGCGCACCTGGGGCGATTTCGACCGTATCGTCGCCACGCTGAAAGACCTCGAGGCCAATGAGACCTTGCTGGTCCAGTCGGGCAAGCCGGTGGCGGTGTTCCGCACCCATGCCGATGCGCCGCGCGTGCTGATCGCCAATTCCAACCTGGTGCCGCACTGGGCCAATTGGGATCACTTCAACGAACTCGATCGCAAGGGCCTGATGATGTACGGCCAGATGACGGCCGGCTCGTGGATCTATATCGGGACCCAGGGCATCGTCCAGGGCACCTACGAGACCTTCGTCGAGGCCGGCCGCCAGCATTACGACGGCAAGCTGGCGGGCAAGTGGATCCTGACCGGCGGCCTGGGCGGCATGGGCGGCGCCCAGCCGCTGGCCGCGACCATGGCCGGTGCCTCGTGCATCGCCGTCGAATGCAACCCGGACTCGATCGATTTCCGCCTGCGCACCCGCTACCTCGACGCCAAGGCCAGTTCGATCGACGAGGCGCTGGCCATCGTCAACAAGGCCCACGCCGAGGGCAAGGCGATCTCGGTCGGCCTGCTGGGCAATGCGGCCGACGTGTTCCCCGAAATGGTCAAGCGCGGCATCCGCCCCGACATGGTGACCGATCAGACCTCGGCCCACGACCCGGTGAACGGCTACCTGCCCCTGGGCTGGACCATGGCGCAGTGGCGCGAGAAGCGCGAGAGCGATCCCAAGGCAGTGGAAGTCGCGGCGCGCGCCTCGATGAAGGTCCACGTCCAGGCCATGCTGGACTTCTGGAACATGGGCATTCCCACGCTGGACTACGGCAACAACATCCGCCAGGTCGCCTTCGACCAGGGCCTGGAGAACGCCTTCGATTTCCCCGGCTTCGTGCCGGCCTATATCCGTCCGCTGTTCTGCCGCGGCATCGGCCCGTTCCGCTGGGCAGCGCTCAGCGGCGACCCGGAAGACATCTACAAGACCGACCAGAAGGTGAAGGAGCTGATCCCCGACGATGCCCACCTGCACAACTGGCTGGACATGGCGCGCGAGCGCATCGCCTTCCAGGGCCTGCCGGCGCGCATCTGCTGGGTGGGCCTGGGCCTGCGCGACAAGCTGGGCCTGGCCTTCAACGAGATGGTGCGCAATGGCGAGCTGAAGGCGCCGATCGTGATCGGCCGCGACCACCTGGATTCAGGCTCGGTCGCCAGCCCCAACCGCGAGACCGAGTCCATGAAGGACGGCTCCGATGCCGTTTCCGACTGGCCGCTGTTGAACGCGCTGCTCAACTGTGCCTCGGGCGCCACCTGGGTCTCGCTGCATCACGGCGGCGGCGTCGGCATGGGCTTCAGCCAGCATTCGGGCATGGTCATCTGCTGCGACGGCACCAAGGAGGCCGACGAGCGCATCGCCCGCGTGCTGTGGAACGACCCGGCGACGGGCGTGATGCGTCACGCCGATGCGGGCTATGATATCGCCCTCGATTGTGCGAAGGAGAACGGTCTGCGGCTGCCCGGCATCCTGGGCAACTGACAGAGCACAATTCGTCATCCCGGACATGATCCGGGATGACGGTTTTTGGGCGATGGAGGTGAAGGCGGTGATCATCCTGCGGCGCGCCGAAAGCCACACCGTGATGTCCTGGGCCAATGGCGGGGGCAGGACGGCGGAAATCGTCGTCTACCCGCCGCAGGCCAGCGTCGCCGCGCGCGACTTCCTGTGGCGCATCAGCATGGCCGATGTCGCCACCGATGGCCCGTTCTCGGCCCTGCCCGGGTTCGACCGTAACCTCACCCTGATCGCCGGCAAGGGCATGACGCTCGACGCCGGCGAACACGGCACCATGACGGTCGCACAACCCTTCGAGCAGGCGGTCTTTCCCGGTGACTGGAAGATCGACGCCCGCCTGCACGACGGCCCGATCGAAGACCTCAACGTCATGACCAGGCGCGGTGCCGCGAGCGCCAGCGTCGACATCATCCTGGTTACCGGCCGGCACTACCTGCGCCAGCGCGATGCCGCCATGGTGGTGGTCGTGCTGGACGGCCGCGTCTCCGCCGATGCCCGCCACGAGGGCGGCGAGAACTTCGACCTGATCCGCCGCGATGCCCTGTTGATCGCGCCCGGCGTGTGTGGCGACCTGACCCTCGAGGGCGCCCCACAAGGCACCGTCGCGATCATTACCTTGCGGGACTTGGGCGCCGAAAAGCCGGCTATGTCTTAACAATAACCGCTGCTGGGCAAGCCTCGCAAAGGTCGCGGATTCTGACGTATATCGGCCGCAATGGCTGCCGATTGGGCAAGTAGTGGCCAAAAAAACGGCAAAGCCGCCGAGCCGTCGAATGCCTTGCCGATGATTTGTTCAAAGCCATCTCTTTTTGTATTTACAAATCGTCGAAATCTGTGACGATTTCGCCATGGTCGAA
Organism: Oleomonas cavernae; assembly: GCF_003590945.1. Taxonomy (NCBI): domain Bacteria; kingdom Pseudomonadati; phylum Pseudomonadota; class Alphaproteobacteria; order Acetobacterales; family Acetobacteraceae; genus Oleomonas; species Oleomonas cavernae. Next base: position 676,518 of record NZ_QYUK01000011.1, read on the forward strand.
GACCGGGGCGATCGACAAGGAGGCTGACATGGCATTGGATCTTGGTATCGGGCGGCGGGAGTTTCTGATCGGCTCGGCCGCGGCGGCCGGCATGATCGGGCTGATGCCCCGCAGCCTGCGCGCGGCGACCCCTAAGAAGGGCGGCAACTTCCGCATCGGCGTAGGCGATTTCGCGGTGACCGACACGCTCGATCCGGCGCTGTACGAGACCTACTTCCAGCTCTTCCTGTTCCGCCAGTTGCGCAACAACCTGATCGAATTCGGCCCCGGCGGCGTGCTGGTGCCGGAACTGGCCGAGAGCTGGGAAGGCTCGGCCGATGCCAAGACCTGGGTCTTCAAGCTGCGCTCGGGCGTCACCTTCCACGACGGCCGGCCCTTCACGGCCGAGGATGCGGCCTATTCCCTGAACCGCCACCGCATCGAAGGCACGACCTCGTCGGCGGCGCCGATCCTCAAGCCGGTGTCCGACATCAAGGCGACGGGCAAGTACGAACTGACCGTGAGCCTGAGCGAGGGCAACGTCGGCTTCCCCGACATCATGACCCTCGAGACCTTAGGGATGGTGCCGAACGGCGAAACCGATTTCGCCAAGGGCATCGGCACCGGCGGCTACATGCTGGTGAGCTTCGAGCCCGGTGTTAAGTCGGTGGTGAAGCGCAATCCCAACTACTGGAAGGCCGACCGCGCCCATTTCGACTCGGTCGAGATGATCGCCATCAAGGACGCCGCCGCCCGCACCAGCGCGCTGGTCTCCGGCAGCATCGACGCCTGTAATTTCGTCGATCTCAAGACCGCCGGCCTCCTGAAGCGCAAGCCCGAGATCGAATTGCTCAGCGTCGCGGGCAAGGCCCACTATACCTTCCCGATGCTGATGGACGCCGACCCGTTCAAGAACAACGATGTCCGCACTGCGATGAAATACGCGGTCAACCGCGAGGAAATGGTCAAGGTCATCGCCGGCGGCTTTGCCTCGGTCGGCAACGACCAGCCGATCACCTCGAGCTACAAGTTCCACAACCCGGACCTCAAGCCCAAGGCCTATGACCCGGACAAGGCCAAGTTCCACCTGAAGCAGGCGGGCCTGGACAAGCTCTCGGTCGAGCTCTTCGTCTCCGAGACGCCGTTCGCCGGCGCGACCGACGCGGCCGTGCTCTACCGCGAGCATGCCGCCAAGGCCGGCATCGACATCAAGGTGACCAAGACGCCGGAAGACGGCTACTGGAACGACATCTGGTTCAAGAAGCCGTTCTGCGCCGCCCGCTGGTCGGGCCGCGCCAACGAGGATGCCATGCTGGCGCTCGCCTATTCGACCGACGGCATCGCGGCGGGCTGGAACGAGACCCACATGAGCGACCCCAAGCTGGACCAGATGCTGGTGGCCGCCCGGATCGAGTTCGACGAGGCCAAGCGCCGCCAGATCTATTACGACATTCAGGCCCTGATCAGCGAGACCGGCGGCGCCGTCTGCCCGGTGGTGGCGAACTTCGTCGATGCCTGCACCACCAAGGTCGGCCACGGCGAACTCGCCTCCGACTTCTCGATGGACGGCGGCCGCTTCGCGGAACGCTGGTGGTTCGTCTGATCCAATAGATCAGGCAGGGGGAGGCGAAAGCCTCCCCCTGTTGTCTTTGTGGGCATGCGTGCGTAACCGTGGAAGGGTCGAGAAAATGGTTTCTTCCAGCAAGATGGCGCTGGCGCTGCTGGCCCAGGGCAACGGCTTGCATCCGGCGGGCTGGATCAAGACCGGCGGGCGGGCCGACATCGCCAACGACGTCGGCTATTTCGCCGACATGGCCCGACTGGCCGAACAGGGCCGTTTCGATCTGTTCTTCGTTGCCGATACGCCGGCGGCGCGCACCGATAACCTCGATGCGTGGAGCCGCCATCCCATGTACATGAACACCTTCGAGCCGATCGTGCTGCTGACCGCCATGGCGGCCGTGACGAACCATATCGGCCTGGGCGGCACGGCCTCGGCCAGCTTCTACGAACCCTATAACATCGCGCGTCTCTATGCTTCGCTCGACCACGCCAGCGGTGGTCGAGCGGCCTGGAACGTCGTCACCTCCTCCAATGATTACGCAGCGCGCAATTTCGGCCTCCAGGCCCTGCCACCCCATGCCAGGCGCTATGACCGGGCACGGGAATTCGTGCAGGTGGTGAAGGCGCTGTGGGACAGCTATGACGACGATGCCATCATCTGCGACAAGCAGTCGGGCGTCTATTTCGATCCCGCGCGCTTCCATGTCATCGATCACCAGGGTGAGTTCTTCAAGGTGAACGGCGCCCTGAACATCGCCCGCACGCCCCAGGGGCATCCGGTGATCATCCAGGCGGGCTCGTCCAGCGCCGGGCGCGAACTCGCCGCCGAAACCGCCGAGGTGGTGTTCACCTCCGACGACAATCTCGATGCGGCGAAGGCCTTCTACACCGACCTGAAAGGCCGTATGGCCAGGTTCGGCCGTCGCCCCGATCAGTTGAAGATCCTGGCCGGCCTGTCGCCCGTCATCGGCGAAAGCGCGCAGGAAGCCGAAGACAAGTACCAGGCGCTTCAGGAACTGCTCCACCCCGCGGTGGGCCTGACCCGGCTGGCCCAGGATCTCGAGGCCGATCTCTCGGATCTGCCGCTGGACGAGCCCATCCCGCTCGACCGGATTCCAAAATCGGCGAACCTGACCAAGCTTTATTTCGACCAGATCACCCGCCTGATCCGCGAGGAGAACCTGACCCTGCGCCAGCTCTATCAGCGTTACGAGCGCGGCAACAAGGCGATCCGGGGTACGCCCGCGCAGGTGGCCGACCTGATGGAGGAATGGTTCACCGCCGGCGCCTGTGACGGTTACATGCTGATCTTCCCCGTCCTGCCCGACGACATGCGTCCCTTTGTCGAGAAGGTCGTGCCCGAGCTTCAACGCCGCGGCCTGTTCCGCAAGGAATACGAAGGCCGCACCCTGCGCGATCACTTAGGGCTAGACCGCCCCGCCAGCCGCTATGCCACGACGCTGGCGCAGGCGGGTTAACTCCCTCTCCGCCGCTTGCGGGGGAGAGGGAAGGGGCCCATTGCGCCAGCAATGGGAAGGGTGAGGTGGTCGCTGGGAAGGATCGCGCCCTATGCCGCCATCCCTCCTCACCCAACCCTCTCCTCCCAGGAGGAGAGGGCTCTCTAGCTTCGCCCCACCCGGTCGGCCATGAACTGGTAGAAGTCCCAGATCGTGCCTTCGAAATCCTCCGGCCCCAGGCGGCCCGGCGTGTAGTGGCGCGAACGCAGGCCCTGCATCAGGGTCTCCAGCTTCTCGCGGTCCTCGGCATTGAAGGCATTACACAGCTCGACGTAAGGAGCGACTTCCGGCGCATGGCGATCAGGCACATAGCCGGCCACGCCCCAATGGATCGCCACCTCGTCGACCGCGGCCCCCGGGCGCAGGCACATATAGAGCGTGAAGTGCGAGGCATAGGAGACGACGAAGCTGGGGAAGACGCAGAACAGCGTGCTGTGGCGGCGATATTCCACCGGCAGGTTGGGGTGATACGGCGTGCGTTCCGGCGTCTCGGGCGAGTAGTGCGAGCGATAGGCGGTGAAATGCGCGTTGCCCTCGATCTTGGCACACAAATTGGTCGGCGTGATCGGGTGCAGGGTTTTGAGATGGGTGGCGGAGAGGTGATATCCCTCCATGAAATTTTCGGTCAGGCACTTCCAGTTGGTCTTCCAGACATCGTCCGCGGTGAAGACGCTGATCCGGTCCTGGTGCTGGAACGGGTCGATATGGGGCAGCAGGTCGGTCAGGCGCGGCGCCAGGGGGGTGGCCTTGCCGTCCAGGTTGACGAAGATGAAGTTCTGCCAGATCTCGGTCGTGAAGGCGGGCAGGGCGCAGTTGGCCTTGTCGAAGCCTTCCACCCTGTCCATGTAGGGGGCGGCCTGCAATTGCCCGTCGGTGCGATAGCTCCAGGCATGATAGGCGCAGGAGAACAGCCGGGCCGTGCCGGCTCCCCTGGCCACCACATTGCCCCGGTGGCGGCAGACGTTGGAGAGGACGCGCACGGTGCCATCCTCGCCGCGCACCACCAGCAGGGGCTCGCCCACCAGTTCGGTGGTGAAATAGTCGCCGGGCCCGGCAATCTCGCCCGCGTGACCCAGGCAGACCCATTCCCGGCGGAAAATCGCGTCCTTCTCGAATTCGAGGAATTCGGTCGAGGTGTAGAAGTCGGGGATCATCGCCCGCGCCTGCGCTCTGGGCACCTCGTGCAAGCTGGCGAGGTGCTGGCGAATGTCGGCAACGCTTAGCATTACTGTCCCCCTTGTGTTGACGAACCGGTGTCTGGCACGCCCCGTTCGACCGGGATGCCTCACTCCGCCGCTTGAGCGGATGCCGCCGCCTCGGCCGCGATCTTGCGCTCCAGGGTGCGGCGGAAGCGTAGGGGCCCGCCGTCGATGGCCAGGTCGATATTGGCCGTGCGCTTGGTCTCCTGGCCGATCTGCACGGCGTTCAGGATCGCCCGGTCCTCCTCGAATGCGGCCTGCACGCCCTTGGTCATGAAGGCCGAGGTCTCGGCGCTGTCGGGGCGGACATTGCGCATCTGGAACCAGTAGTAGCGGGTCTGGCGCTCGTTCACCGGGGTCATGAAATTATAGGAATCCATGATGAAGGTGTCGGGCGGCAGTTCCTTGTCGGGTCCGCCCTGGCCGGCCGGCGTGAACACGGCCTTGATCAGGGCAAGGCTGGGGTAACGCACCTCGTACTGCTGCAGCCGGTCGGCCCGGCCCTCGAACGTCACCAGCGGCTGATAGAGCGGCGCCACGGTGCGGTCGTACATCCAGCGCGAGACAGTGACGCCACCCTCGCTCAAGTCGACCTTCAGGGGTGTGTCCTCGCAGGCCGCCTCGCCGAACGAGCCCAGATGGACCCAGGAGACATGGCCGGGATCGAGCAGGTTGTCGGTGATCAGCATGTAGTTGCAGTCGAACAGCATCATCGGCCCAGTGTTGCGGCCCCAGGCGGGATCGTCGTAGTGCTCGACATGGAAGATCTTGTCCGGGTCGGCCAAGGCCGGGTCGCCCATCCAGATCCAGGTCAGGCCCCATTTGTCGGCGACGGGATAGCTGCGCACCTTGGCGCGGGCCGGGATATTGTCCTGCCCCGGCACCTTCACGCAGGCACCCGAGCAATCGAAGGTCAAGCCGTGATAGCCGCATTCCAGCGTATCGCCGCGCAGGCGCCCCATGGACAGCGGCAGCTTGCGATGGGGACAGGCATCCTCCAGGGCGACGGGATCGCCGCCCTCGGTGCGATAGAGGACGATCCTGTCGCCCAGGATCTGCGTCGCATGCAGCTCCCGGGTGATCTCATGACCCCAGGCCGCGACATACCAGGCGGCGTTGCGCAGATACATGGGAAGCCCTCTCAAGCAATGGGTGATCGATTTTCAAGATTGATGATGGCTAACATCGCAATCACAAAAAATGCAGAAATCATGCGATATTGTTTTAGAATAACTAAATTATGGGAACGATGCGCCGCCTGCCGCCCCTGCGTGCCCTCGAGGTTTTCGAGGCCGTCTGCCGTTTTGGCGGCGTCGCCCGGGCGGGGGAGGAACTGGGCGTCTCGCCCGGGGCGGTCAGCCAGCAATTGCGCATCCTGGAAGATCACCTGGGCCAGGCGCTGTTCAATCGCGATGGCCGGCGCCTGGAACTGACCGAGCCCGCGCGGGCCTATTTCGAACTGGTGTTCGAGGGTTTCGAGCGTCTGCGCGATGCCCACAAGGTGCTGGACCGCAACCGCGATTTCGAAGGCCTGGCGATCAGCGCTCTGCCCTCGCTGCTGCTGAAATGGCTGGCGCCGCGGGTCTATGCCTGGCAGCAGACGCGGCCCTATATCGACCTGCGCCTGGAGAGTACCCACCGCGAAGGCGTCCTGTCGGACGGCAGCGTCGACTTCCGCCTGACCTATGGCCATGGTGCCGACCTGCACCGCCATACCGCCGAACTGTTCACCGACTCGGTGGTGCCGGTCGCCAGCCCGGCCCTGGCCGTGGCGGCAACGCCGGCCCAGATCGCCGCCCTGCCGCTGATCCACATCGACTGGCGGCCCGACCATGCCAACGGCCCGGCCTGGGCCGACTGGTTCGCCCGCGCCGGCGTGGCCTACGTCGAAGAGGCACCGCCGCGCGGCTATTCCCTGTCCAGCGTGGCGCTGGACGCCGCCATCGCCGGCCAGGGGGTGGCGCTGGGCCAGCGCAGCTTCGTCGCCCAGGACCTGCGGGCCGGCCGCCTGGTCGCCCTGTCCGACCTGGCCCTGACCATGCCCGCGCCCTACCTCGTCGCCTGGTCGGAAACCACCATGCGCAAGCCCGGCGCCCGAGACTTCCTCGACTGGCTGATCGCGGAAGCGGCGCCCTTCCGCACCGCGGCGTGATATTGAGCGGACAATACTCCCTTCCGCGTCATCCCGGCCGAAGCGCAGCGTAGAGCCGGGATCTCGGGACGCCCAGGCACCGAGAACACTGGTCGCAAGATCCCGGATAATCGCTGGCGCGATTTCCGGGATGACGCTTTAATGGGGTTTGGCGCTGGGTGTGCCGACAAATTTCCAAAGCCATTTCTTTTTGTCTATACAAAACGCGGCGATCTCGGTAATGCTGGTGGCGCGTCACGACGGAGGCACATCATGGCAGGGTTCACGCTTCAACCGGGGTCTGTAACCCTTGCCGATCTGCGGCGGATCTATCACGAGCAACTGGCGGTGCAGATCGACCGTGCCGCCAAGCCGGCCGTGGAAGCTGCCGCGGCGCTGGTCCGGGCCGCGGCCCAGGGTGACGCCGGGGTCTACGGCGTCAACACCGGCTTCGGCAAGCTGGCGCATACGCGCATCGCCCCGGCGCAGACCGAGACCTTGCAACGCAACCTGATCCTGTCCCATTCCTGCGGCGTCGGCACGCCCCTGCCAGCGCCCATCGTGCGCCTGATGATGGCGCTGAAGCTGCTCTCGCTGGGCCGGGGTGCCTCGGGCGTGCGCTGGGCGATCATCACCCTGCTGGAAGACATGCTGGCCCATGACGTGCTGCCGGTGGTGCCGGGCCAGGGTTCGGTCGGCGCCAGCGGCGACTTGGCCCCGCTGGCCCATATGACCGCGGTCATGATCGGCGAAGGCGAGGCGATCTACCAGGGCAAGCGCCTGCCCGGGCGCGAGGCCCTGGCCGCCGCCGGCCTCTCGCCCGTGACGCTAGGCCCCAAGGAGGGCCTGGCCATGATCAATGGCACCCAGGTCTCCACCGCCATGGCCCTGGCTGGCCTGTTCGACGCCTGGGATCTGGGCGTTACGGCGCTGGCCAGCGGTGCGCTCAGCGTCGATGCCGCCATGGCTTCGATCGCGCCGTTCCGGCCCGAAATCCATACCTTGCGCGGCCATAAAGGCCAGATCGATGCCGGCGCCACCCTGCTGGCCCTGGTCCAGGGTTCGCAGATCTGCGAATCCCACCGCTTCGACGATACCCGCGTGCAGGATCCCTATTGCCTGCGCTGCCAGCCCCAGGTGACCGGCGCCTGCCTCGACCTGCTGCGCAGCGTCGGCCGCACGCTCGAGGTCGAGGCCAATGCGGTGACCGACAACCCGCTGGTGCTGGTGGCCGACGGCAGCATCGTCTCGGGCGGTAATTTCCATGCCGAGCCGGTGGCCTTCGCCGCCGACCAGACGGCACTGGCCATCGCCGAGATCGGTTCGATCGCCCAGCGCCGCATCGCGACCCTGGTCGACCCCTCGCTGAACTACGGCCTGCCGGCTTTCTTGAGCCCGGCCGCCGGCGTCAATTCCGGCTTCATGATCGCGGAAGTCACGACCGCCGCCTTGATGTCGGAAAACAAGCAGCGCGCCAACCCGTGCAGCACCGACTCGACGCCGACCAGCGCCAACCAGGAAGACCACGTCTCCATGGCCGCCCATGGCGCGCGCCGCCTGATCGACATGAATGCCAACCTCGCCGTGATCATCGGCGTCGAACTGCTGACCGGTGCCCAGGGCATCGAACTGCGTGCGCCGCTGAAGACCAGCGCCCGCTTGCAGGCGATCGTCGATACGGTGCGCGCACGAGTGCCGGCGCTGGCGGGCGATCGCTACATGGCGCCCGACCTGGAAGCCGCCGCCGCCCTGGCCCGCTCGGGCGCGATTGCGGCAGCCGTGGGGGCGGATCTGTTTCCACGGTTGAGCGCCTGAGATCACCGCCCCGGGGTGCCGACGGCGGTGGGGGTGTCACTCCTCGCCGTTGGCCAGGCTGAACTTGCCTTTGATCGAGAAGCGGTCGCCGGGATAGATCAGGTGCACGAAGGTGATGGGCTTGCCGCGATGGAACGTCTGGCGATCGACCACCAGGCAGGCGGCGCCGACCTTGACGCCCAGCTTGTTGGCCAGTTCCGCGCTGGCGTTGGTGGCGCGCACGGTGTGATCGACCTCCGACCAGGGGATGTTTTCCAGCAGCCATTTGCTGGGCGACCGTTCGGCGAAGGTCTCGTGCTCGACCTCGGGAAAGGCATCGAAATTGATGTAGCGGGTCTCGAGCTGCACCGGCAGCCCGTCGGCCAGGTGGATCGTCTCGAGATACAGGAGGTTGGCGCCCGCGGGCAGGGCGCCCCAGGTGATGCCGCCCTTGCCGTTGGTGATGACCTTGCGCTCGATGATGCGGTACTCATAGATCTGGTTGTTCTGCTCCAGCTCGTCCGAGACGTCGCGCAGCGGCAGGATGAAGCGTTCCTGGAACTGCCAGGATACCACCGTGCCGGCGCGCCGGTTGCGCTCCACCAGGCCATGCTTGGCCAGCTCGCTGATCGCCTTGTTCACGGTCTGGCGCGAGGTGTCGAAAATCGTCGTCAGCTCCGCTTCCGAGGGCAGCCGTTCGCCCTGCTTGTAGCGGCCCTTCAGGATCTGTTCGGTCACGGCCCGGCCGATCTGCTTGAACAGCGGCCCCTGACCGTCCAGGACGAAACTCGGCGGTTTTTGCATCGTGCACTTCTTCACTAAAGACATGGCTAGGATTGGTTGCTTTTCGCGCAGGATCAAGTGCGCCGCAATTCAGGGTGAGGGCAAGAATAATGAAGGCATACGGACCGGTCAGTTGCAGCCTGGATCTGGAAAGCGACGGCTTCCGCTCGGGCAATATCCGCCTGGACCATTCCAGCAACGAGCATGCGGCGGCCTTGATCCCGATTCCGATCCATGTCCTGAAAAACGGCGAGGGGCCTACCGTCATGCTCAGCGCCGGGGTCCATGGCGACGAGTACGAGGGCCAGATCGCCCTGCGTGCCCTGGCCCATCGCATCCCCCTGGGCGAGGTGACCGGGCGCATCATCCTGCTGCCGGCCTTCAACACGCCCGCCGTGCGCGCCGCCACCCGGGTCTCGCCGCTGGACGGCGTCAACCTCAACCGCGCCTTTCCCGGCGCGGCCGACCAGGGGCCGACCAGGGCGATCGCCGGCTTCGTGCTGCAGCACCTGATACCCTTGTGCGATTTCGCGCTGGACCTGCATTCGGGCGGCACCACCGGCCTCTACGAGGATATCGGCTACCTGACCCTGGCACCCGATCCCGCCTTGCGGGCGCGCTGTGTCGAGGCGGCGGACTGGCTGGGCGCGCCCCTGACCTACGCCACGGCCATGGGCGACACCGCCGGCGACTACGACCAGGCCGCGCTCAAGGCGCAGGTCGCGTTCCTGTCGACGGAATATGGCGGCGGCGCGGTCTTGAGTCTCAATTCCCTGGCGGCGGCACGCGGCGGCATCCGCAACATCCTGCACTGGACCGGGGTGTGGAAGCAGGCCGGGGCCGTCTCGCCCCCTGGCACCACCTATGTTACGGGCGTGGCCGGCGGCCTGGTCCTGGCGCCCGAGGCCGGGCTGTTCGAGCCGGCCTTCGAGGTCGGCGCCGCGGTCGAGGCGGGCCAGACGGCCGGCTGGATCCACGACCTCGACGAGCCGGCGCGGCCGCCCCGGCCCCTGGCCTTCGAGGCCTCGGGCCGGATCTACATGCGTCGCGCGCCGGTCATCTGTCATGCGGGCTCGATCCTTGTCGCCGTGGCGCGCCCCATTTCCCGGGACGAGGCGCTAGCCCTGGGGTGAGTGATCAAGACGCGGCGGCGAGCGTGGGCGCCACCTCGCCCAGGGCGGCGAGGAATTCCTCGCCCTCCGCGCGGGTGCCGATGGTGACGCGGATGAAGCTTGTGTAGCCGGGCTCGAGCCACGGCTTCACCAATACGCCCTTGCCGCGCAGGGCAGCGGCCACGGCAGCGCCGTCCCGGCCGCTGTCGACGAACAGGAAATTGGCCTGCGACGGGGCCAGGGCATAGTCCTGCGCCGCCAGGGCCGCCGCCAGCACCTGGCGGTTCTCGCGGATGGTGCCTGTCACCTTGGCCAGATGCGCCTCGTCGGCAAAGGCCGCCTGGGCCGCCGCCAGGGCGGCGGCATTGACCGAGAAGGGCGAACGCACCTTGTAGAGGTTCTCGATGAAATCGACCGAGTGGGCGACGCCGTAGCCGATGCGCAAGGCGGCCAGGCCGTAAGCCTTCGAGAAGGTGCGCAGCACCACCCAGGGGCCTGAATAGGTCTTCAGCCTGGCCAGAACATCGACCCGCACGGCGGGGTCGACATATTCGACATAGGCCTCGTCGAAGATCAGCAGGGTCTCGGGAGGCGTGGCGGCGATGATGCGGTCGACATCGCGCTCGCTCATCGCCACGCCCACCGGATTGGACGGGCTGGACAGGATCAGGATGCGCGGCCGCCGGGCCAGGGCCGCCACGATCGCCTCGACCGGGAACTGCCAGTCGGCAGTGAAGGGCAGGGTCACCGCCTTGGCGCCCAGCACCTGGGCGCAGATCTGGTGCAGGCCGAAACTGGGCACCGTGGTCACCACGGTCTCGCCCGGGCGCACCACCATGCGGTAGATGATGGCGATCAGGTCTTCCGAGCCGTTGCCGAAGGCCAGCCGCGCGCCTGGCACGCCCAGGTGCGCAGCAATCGCGGCACGCAGGTTGGTCTCGTCCCGGTCGGGATAGCGGAACAGGCCGGCGGCCACGTCGCGCACCGCCTCGATGGCGCGGGGCGAGGGGCCGAAGGGATTTTCGTTGCTGTCCAGCTTCACGATATGGGCCAGGCCCAGCCGGCGCTTCAGGGTCTCGGGGTGCAGCCCGGCGTTATAGATCGGCAACGAGGTCACCTCGTCGCGGATCAGGGCCTTGGTCGATTCCATTTATTTGCACCCCGCGTCCGAATGGCAGTCGGCGTTGATTGTACGGACATTAATGGCCTTGTCGATATTCTCGTTGCGCTGATCTGGCTCGGCCTTTCCGTGGGATCAGGTGGGACTGGGCTGATATCCGCAGAAAGGCTTGGCTCCAGCTTAGGCAGAGAATATGCAAAGGGCAGGGATTTATGTATTTACAAATCAAGGGGTATCGCTAAGGTTTTCTGATCTGTCGGCGCTGGGGCATGGCCCGGCCGCCGGTCGCGGCATTGAATGCAGGAAGGCGAAGGTGCGAAGATCCGTCATGACGAAACGCGCCCCTACCATCGAGGCCCTGACCGCCCTGTTCGGCGACCGGATCTCCACCGCCGCCGCCATCCGCGACCAGCACGGCCACGGCGAATCCTGGCACCCCACCGCCCTGCCCGATGCCGTCTTCTTCGCCTTGAGCGAGGACGAGGTGGCGCGGGCCGTGCGCATCTGCGCCGACCATGCCACGCCGATCGTTCCCTTCGGCGCCGGCACCTCGGTCGAGGGCCAGGTCCAGGCGGTGAACGGCGGCATCTCGATCGATGTCAGCCGCATGAAGCGCATCATCGCCGTGCGCGCCGAAGACATGGACTGCACGGTGGAGCCGGGCGTCACCCGTGTCGAACTCAACGACTATATTCGCGACTTGGGCCTGTTCTTCCCGGTCGACCCGGCGGGCGAGGCGACCTTCGGCGGCATGGCTTCCACTCGGGCCTCGGGCACCAATGCCGTGCGCTACGGCACCATGAAGGACATGGTGCTGTCGCTGCGCGCCGTGCTGCCCGACGGCTCGGTCCTGCGCACCGGCCAGCGGGCCAAGAAATCCTCCGCCGGCTATGACCTGACGCGGCTGATGATCGGTGCGGAAGGCACGCTGGGCATCATCACCGAGCTGAACCTGAAACTGGCGGGCATCCCGCAGCAGGTCTCGGCCGCCACCTGCAGCTTCCCGGACCTCAGAAGCGCCGTGCGCACGGTGGTCGAGACCCTGCAATGCGGCGTCGCCATGTCGCGCATCGAGGTGGCGGACGAGGTTCAGGTCAAGGCCTTCAACCTCTATAACAAGACCAGCTTCCCCGAGCAGCCGATGCTGTTCCTGGAATTCGCCGGCAACCCCAAGGGTGTCGCGGCCGAGATCGAGATCGTCCATGACCTGGCGCTGGGCAACGGCGGCGGCGACTTCCAGTGGGCCAATACGGAAGAAGAGCGCCGCGCCCTGTGGCGCGCCCGCTATTCGGCGGTGGCCTCGAACAAGATGCTGAAGCCCGGCGCCATGGGCATGTCGACCGATGTCTGCGTGCCCATTTCACGCCTGGTCGAATGTATCGAGGCGACCAAGCAGGATCTGCTGCGCTCATCCCTGCCGGCGCCGCTGGTGGGCCATGTCGGCGACGGCAATTTCCACCTCTACATCCTCTTCGACCCCAATGATCCCGCCGAAATGCGCGAGGCCGAGCGGATCAGCGAGGAGCTGGCCGAACGCGCCATCGCCATGGAAGGCACCTGTACCGGCGAACACGGCATCGGCCTGGGCAAGCGCAAGTTCATGAACCGCGAGCTGGGCAACCCGGCGATCGCCGCCATGCGCGCGATCAAGGCGGCGCTCGACCCGCAGAACATCATGAACCCGGGGAAAATGCTGCCGTGAGCGCACCCGAGCTCGTCCAGATCGGCCCGCTCGAAGGGCGCAAGGGCTATACCGTCCACCCCATCATCCGCATGGTGGCGCGGCGCTTGGGGCTAGGCCTGCTGACCCTGGTCCTGGTCTCGCTGATCATCTTCTTCGGCGTGAACCTGCTGCCGGGCGATTTTGCCCAGGCCATCCTGGGCCAGTCGGCGACGCCCGACTCCGTGGCGGCGCTGCGCAAGCAACTGGGCCTCGATGTGCCGGGCTATATCCGCTATTTCCAGTGGCTGGGCGGCATGTTCCAGGGTGACCTGGGGCATTCCCTGTCGGGCGACCGCGACATCGCCACCATGATCGGCCCGCGCTTCGGCAACACCATGTTCCTGGCGGTCTATGCCGCGGTGATCGCGGTGCCGCTGTCGGTCGTGCTGGGTATCCTCGCGGCGCTCTATCGCGGCAGCATCTTCGACCGGGTGGTGAATGTCGCGACCTTGAGCGCGATCTCGTTTCCCGAATTCTTCGTGGCCTATGTCCTGATCCTGTTCTTCGCGGTCCAGGCCGGCCTGTTTCCCAGCCTGGCGGAAGTCTCGCCCGGCATGGCGCTGATCGACCGGCTCTATGTCTGCTTCATGCCGGCGGTGACGCTCACCCTGGTCACCACCGCGCACATGATGCGCATGACCCGCGCCGCCATCATCAACCTGATGAGCAGCCCCTATATCGAGATGGCGCGCCTCAAAGGCATCAGCCCGGCGCGCATCATCGTCCAGCACGCCCTGCCCAATGCGCTGGCCCCGATCATCAATGTGATCGTGGTCAATATCGCTTACCTCATCGTCGGCGTGGTCCTGGTCGAGGTGGTGTTCGTCTATCCGGGCCTGGGGCAGTTGCTGGTCGACTCCGTCTCCAAGCGCGACCTGCCGGTGGTCCAGGCGGCCAGCCTCATCTTCGCCGCGACCTATATCCTGCTCAACCTGCTGGCCGACGTGCTGGCGATCCTGAGCAACCCCCGCCTGCTGCATCCGCGCTGAGGGGGACAGGCATGCTCAAGCTCCTCCGCCAGGCCCCGCCCACCGCGCTGTTCGGGCTGTTCGTCATCACCGTCTATCTGGTCGTGGCGATCTTCGCGCCGCTGATCGCGCCTTACGGCGAATCCCAGATCGTCAGCAGCCAGTACGATCCCTGGGGCGGCGACTTCTGGCTGGGTACCGACAATGTCGGCCGTGACATGTTCAGTCGCATCATCTACGGCGCGCGCAACACCATTGGCCTGGCCTTCTCGATCACCCTGCTGTCCTTCACCGTCGGCGGCCTGCTGGGCATGCTGGCGGCGGTCTATGGCCGCTGGGTCGACACGGTGTTGAGCTGGGTGGTCGATATCCTGATGGCGATCCCGCAGCTCATCTTCGCGCTGCTCCTGCTCACCATTCTGGGCACCTCGGTGCCGGTGCTGATCGGGATCATCGCGCTCTTGGACTCGACGCGGGTCTATCGCTTGACACGCTCTGTCGCCATGAATGTGGTGGTGCTCGATTTCGTCGAGGCGGCGCGCCTGCGGGGCGAGGGCCTGTGGTGGATCATCAGGCGGGAGGTACTGCCCAATGTCCTGCCGCCCCTGATCGCCGAATTCGGCATCCGTTTCTGCTTCGTCTTCCTGTTCATCTCCGCCCTGTCGTTCCTGGGGCTGGGGATTCAGCCGCCCTCGGCCGACTGGGGCTCCATGGTGCGTGACAACTCGACCCTGATCACCTTCGGCGACATCACCCCGGTGCTGCCCGGCATGGCCATCGCCCTGCTGACCATCGCGGTGAATTTCGTGGTCGACTGGATGCTGCACAAGGCCAGCGGGGCACGGGCATGAGCAAGCCGGTGGCCAAGCGGGGCGATACCCTTCTCACCATCCGCGGCCTGCATATCGAGGCGCGCACCAGCGAGGGTGCCTGGACCGAGATCGTCCATGGCGTCGACCTGGATCTGCGCCGGGGCGAGGTGCTGGGCCTGATCGGCGAATCCGGGGCCGGCAAGTCGACCATCGGCCTCGCCGCCATGGGCTTTGCCCGTGACGGCTGCCGTATCACAAGGGGCAGCATCGTCTTCGACGGTACCGACCTTGCCACCGCCGGCGAGAAGCAGAAGCGCGGCATTCGCGGCGCCCGCATCGCCTATGTCGCGCAATCGGCCGCGGCCGCCTTCAACCCGGCCCACCGCCTGATCGACCAGTTCGCCGAGGGCCCGGTGCGCCACGGCGTGAAGTCGCGCGCGCAATCCTACGCCGATGCCATCGACCTCTATCGCCGCATGCAGTTGCCGGAGCCGGAGACCATCGGCTTCCGCTATCCCCACCAGGTCTCCGGCGGGCAGTTGCAGCGGGCGATGACGGCGATGGCCATGGCCTGCCGGCCCGACCTGATCATTTTCGACGAACCCACGACCGCGCTGGACGTCACCACCCAGATCGAGGTGCTGGCCTCGATCAAGGATATTGTGCGCCAGTTCCACACCGCCGCCATCTACATCACCCACGACCTCGCCGTGGTGGCCCAGATGGCCGACCGGATCAAGGTGCTGCAATACGGCCGCGAGGTGGAAGAGGCCGAGGCGGCCACCATGCTGGCGGCGCCCAGGGAGACCTATACCCGGTCGCTGTGGGCGGTGCGCGGAATCGAGAAGGATGTGGCGCCCCAGCCTGTCACCGCCCCGGTCCTGTCGGTCCAGAATGTCACCGCCAGCTATGGCAAGGGGTTCAGGGTCCTGGAGGAGGTCTCGCTCGACGTTCACCTGGGCCGTACCGTCGCGGTGGTGGGCGAGTCCGGCTCGGGCAAGTCCACCATGGCCCGCGTCGTCTCCGGCCTGCTGCCGCCGTCGAGCGGGCAGGTGCTGCTGGACGGCAACCCCCTGCCGCCTGCCTTGCGCCAGCGCAGCCGGGCCCAGCGCCAGCGCATCCAGATGATCTACCAGATGGCCGACACGGCGCTGAACCCGCGCCAGCGGATCAAGGAAATCATCGGCCGGCCGGTGCAGTTCTATCTGGGCCTGGGCAGGGACGAGGTGACGCGGCGCGTCGCCGACCTGCTCGAGATGATCGAACTGCCCAAGGCCTATGCCGATCGCTATCCCGGCGAATTGTCGGGCGGGCAGAAGCAGCGCATCGGCATCGCCCGGGCCCTGGCCGCCAATCCCGAGATCGTCATCTGCGACGAGGTGACCTCCGCCCTCGACCAGTTGGTCGCCGAGGGCATTCTCAAGCTGCTGATGCGCCTGCAGCGGGAGTTGAAGCTCTCCTACGTCTTCATCACCCACGAACTCTCGACCGTCCGGGCGATCGCCGACGATATCGTGGTGATGCACCGGGGCCGGGTGGTCGACGCCGGTTCCAAGCAGGCGGTGCTGTCGCCGCCGTTCCACGACTATACCGCCAGGCTGCTGGCCTCCGTCCCTGAG
Organism: Oleomonas cavernae; assembly: GCF_003590945.1. NCBI lineage: Bacteria > Pseudomonadati > Pseudomonadota > Alphaproteobacteria > Acetobacterales > Acetobacteraceae > Oleomonas > Oleomonas cavernae. Next base: position 692,838 of record NZ_QYUK01000011.1, read on the forward strand.
ATGGATACCCACTGGCTCGACAAGCTGCTGGCCGCGCGGGCGTCATGACCATCGAGATCCTGGTCGACGCCGATGCTTGTCCCGTGAAGGCCGAGGTCTACAAGGTCGCCGAGCGTTACGGGGTCAAGGTGATCGTGGTCGCCAACAGCTTCATCAACCTGCCGCGCAATCCCCTGTTCGAACGGGTGACCGTGGGCGACGGCTTCGATGCGGCCGACGACTGGATCGCCGAACACGCGACACCCCGGTCCATCGTCATCACCGCCGACGTGCCGCTGGCCGACCGGGCCGTGAAGGCGGGCGCCCAGGTCATCGGCCCCACCGGCAAGACCTTCACGGAAAGCTCGATCGGCATGGCGCTGGCGACCCGCAACCTGATGACCGAATTGCGCGCCGCGGGCGAGCAGACCAGCGGCCCGCGGCCGTTTTCCCCCAAGGACCGTTCGGCCTTCCTTTCGGCACTCGATCAGGCGATAAACCGGCTCAAGCGCAGCAAGGGGTGAATGCCATGACACGGCGCCTGATCTCGTCTGGTTCGACTTTCGAGGCCCAGATCGGCTATTCCCGCGCGGTGGTCCAGGGCGACTGGGTCTTCGTCTCCGGCACCACCGGCTTCGACTATGCGACCATGACCATCGGTGACGATGTCGCCATCCAGTGCGAACAGGTGATGCGCAACATCGATGCCGCGCTGAAGGAGGCGGGGGCCACTATGGCCGATGTGGTCCGCGTCCACTACTACTTGCCCGACCCGCAGGATTTTCCCGCCTGCTGGCCGATCCTGCAACGCTGGTTCGGCACCGTCCGCCCCGCCGCGACCATGCTGGCCACCGGCCTCGCCGATCCCCGCATGAAGATCGAGATCGAGGTTACGGCCCTGAAGGCGAGCTGATCCCCGCCGGCAACGCCGCCAGGGCTACGCCGCCGCCTGCGCGCGCGACCCTCTCGGGATGGAGATTGTCCAGCATGTCCGCCAGTTTCGCGCGCAAGGCGGTCACCTGGGCCAGATGGGCGTCGACCTCGGCCAGCTTCTGGCGCAGCAGGGCCCTGGCGTCGGTGCAACTGGGCAAGGCGCTGCCACCCCGGCCGCTGGCCTTGATCTCGGCCAACGAAAAGCCCAGCGCCTGAGCCTGGGTCAGGAACAGAAGCAACTCGACCATCGACTCCGGGTAGTCGCGATAGCCGTTGGCCGCGCGGGCGGCCGGCGCGATCACGCCGTGGGCCTCGTAGAAGCGGATGCGCGAGGTGGAAAGCCCCGTCGCCTTGGCTAGGTCGCCGATCTTCATTACCGCTTGACCTTAAACTTAGGTTGAAGGTGTAGAAGCATCCATCGATCGGTTCCCGAGGTCAATCGCCAATGTCCGCCACCGCTGCTCCCGACCTGTTTTCACCCCTTGCCCTGCCCAATGGCGCCGTCATTCCCAATCGCCTGTGCAAGGCGGCGATGGAGGAAAACATGGCCGACGAAGGCCAGGTGCCCGGTCCCGCCCTGGTCCGTCTCTACGAGCGGTGGGCGCGGGGCGGGGCGGGCCTGATCCTGACCGGCAATGTCATGATCGATGCCCGCGCCTTGACCGGCCCGGGCGGCCTGGTGCTGGAGGACGACCATGCGATCGGCCAGTTCCAGACCTGGGCCCGGGCCGCGCGACTGGGCGGCGCGCAGGTCTGGATGCAGATCAATCATCCCGGCCGGCAACTGGCCGTCGCCATGGGCCAGGAGGCGGTGGCGCCCTCGGCCGTGCCCGTCGATCTGGGCCGTTTCTCCAAGATGTTCGCCCAGCCGCGGGCCCTGACCCCGGCCGAGATCGCCGAGGTGGTCGAACGCTTCGCCAACACGGCCGCCCTGGCCGAGCGTGCGGGCTTCACCGGCGTGCAGATCCATGCCGCCCACGGCTATCTGGTCAGCCAGTTCCTCTCGCCGCTGACCAACCGGCGCAGCGACCTGTGGGGCGGCAGCCTGGAGAATCGGGCGCGGCTGCTGCTGGATATCGTGCGGGCGGTGCGGGCGCGGGTCGCGCCCGGCTTCTGCGTCTCGGTGAAATTGAACTCCGCCGATTTCCAGCGTGGCGGCTTCGAGGCGGCGGATGCGGCGCAGGTGGTCGAATGGCTGAACGGCATGGCCGTCGATCTGGTCGAACTGTCGGGCGGCTCCTACGAAAGCCCGGCCATGCAGGGCGCGCCCCAGCACGGCAGCACCGGCGCCCGCGAGGCCTATTTCATCGATTTCGCCCGCGACATCGCCGCGATCGCGGCCATGCCGATCATGGTCACCGGCGGCGTGCGCCGCCGTTCGGTGGCACAGGAAGCTCTGTCCACCAAAGGCAACCTGGCCGGCGTCGCCATGCTGGGCCTGGCCCGGGCCATGGCCTTCGAACCCGACCTGCCCAACAAGTGGCGCGACGGCGCGGCGCTCGATGTCACCCTGCCGGAGGTCGGCTGGCGCAACAAGTCGTTGAGCGGCCTGGCAGTCATGGCGATCGCCAAGGCGCAATTGTATCGCCTGGGCCGTGGCCGCGCGCCCAGCACCCGCCTCTCGCCCCTGCTGACCCTGATCGGGGATCAATGGCGCACCCGCAAGCGCGCCGCCCGCTATCGCGCCTGGATGCAGGCACGGGCCTGAAAACCCCGGCCATTCCTTGAACCGGACCCCGCCCTCGTGTATGGGAGGGGGCTTCGGGGCGTAGCTCAGCCTGGTAGAGCGCTTGCTTTGGGAGCAAGAAGTCGCAAGTTCGAATCTTGTCGCCCCGACCAATTAACCTGGAAGCCTCTCTCCCGATCCTCACCCCGTCACGGGGAGCCCGGCAGGAACTCTTGCGCTAAGGGGGCATGGGAGGGCACCTTTCCAATCACCGGCCTGGTATCGGGAAGGTCAGTCTG